>NZ_JALNTN010000004.1:42124-346476 GCF_023161905.1 Pseudoalteromonas sp. 2CM41L | reverse complement strand
CTGTATGTTTACGAAACGCTTTTACTTTCATGAGAACTGACTCCTAAATAGGTGTCTACTTTTATGGAGTCAGATCAAAACAAAACGAGCCAAATTAGGCTCGTTTTTGTGTTCTCAGAGATGGTTCAAAGTTTTGTAAGGTAGTGAATAGTTTATTGTTACCATCTCAAGTGTGTGATGACCGAACGTTGGTTTATAAAATATTATTTTCGAGGAAATTCACGTATGAAGCTTTATAAGTACTTATCTGAAGATAGGTTAGATGTTTTGACTAACAGGAGAATTAGGTTTTCTTACCCTAGAAGTGTAAATGATCCGTTTGAGTCATCTATGATGCTAGGAGATTATGAACTAGATCTAAAAAAGCCACATGAGAGGCATGATGAATGTAGAAAAAAAATGACTTTTCTCTCCCTGTCTAGGAACAGTGGGAATTTATTAATGTGGTCTCATTATGCAGCCTCACACACCGGGTTTTGTATTGAGTTTAATAGAAAAAACAACTTTTTCTCGAAAGCACAGCCAGTTATTTACCGTAGAGAAAGAGGTGTCCTAAATGGGTATGTATCGATAGAAAAGCAGTTTAACTTCGATAAAACACTGCTTCAAAAGCCTATCGATTGGGCCTATGAGGAAGAAGAGCGTATATTTGCCTCAGATTTAGAGTGTGAACCTCTGATTGGCGATAATGATATTTTTGGTGAAAGTATTAATTTGATGGAATATCCAGTAGGCGCAATCGATGGAGTGTATTTAGGCTTAAGATCTAGTGATATATTAAAAGAAAAAATATCAGAGGAGTTATTAAGGGCTTCTGCTGGAAAAATAAAGTTATATAAAGCTGAGACTGACTCAAAGTATTACCAATTAAGATTTCAAGAAGTTTTATATAAGAAATAGTAATTTTAGTCATATAAAATTTAATCTTACTTTTTGAGAATTAACACTGTTCTATATTTTGGAACAAAATTGTCTCTAGTTATCAAATATTTGCATCAAATAAACCTGAAATATAAGCGCTCTAAACGCTTTTAATTTCTAGTTTTTTAATAAAGGACTATTAATGAAGTATCTAAATTACATATTGCTTTGCCTATCCCTATTTTTCACATCGAACATATTTGCGCTTGAGCAGAAATATCACGGGAGTGTTTTACCTGTTATTGCTGCTTTTAAAGCGCAGGATAAAACTGCGATTGCTGCGCATATTCGCTACCCTCTAAAAAGGCAATATCCATTGCCCGACATTAAAAATGAAACTGAGTTTATTAACCGCTTTGATGAAGTGTTTGACGAGGAGCTTGTTACTATTATTGGCAGCTCTAATATTAATACCGATTGGGATAAAGTTGGTTGGCGTGGCATTATGCTAAATAACGGCGTGATGTGGGTTAATACCGACGGTAAAATTATCGGTATAAATAGCCACACAGCTAAAGAGCAGGCATTTGCTAAACGCTTAATTGAACAAGACAAGCAATCACTTCATTCAAGTATTAATACGTTTGAAGAGCCAGTGCTGGATTGGAAAACGGCTAGCTACCATATTCGCGTTGATGATTTAGGTGATAGAAATTACCGTTATGCAGTGTGGAGTAGTGATAAAAGGCCAAAGGATAAGCCTGATATGGTTTTATCTAACGGTGATATTACCTTTGAGGGTAGCGGCGGGAATCACCACTATACGTTTAAAAACGGACGCTATAGTTACATATTACACGTTACTGTAATTGGCTGCGATACATCGCCACCTGGTTGGCTTGAAGTATATAAAAATGATGAGCAGCTATTAAATGAGCCAGTTATAAGTACTAAGTAGAATCAGTAAACCCTTCTTATCTCTATCTAATAAAGCTGCCACTTAATAACAGCTATAGGTTGGCGTTTCGCCGATAAAAATTTCAATAAACCAATCCTAAGTGGTAGGCTAAAAAAGTAGCAATTATTCAAACCGTTCTCGCGCAACAAGGAATCCCTTTAAAGCGCTTTGCCAAGGAGTTAAATATGATCACGCTTACCGTTAATGGTAATAAACATGAGTTTACAGGCGATCCGTCAACGCCGGTGCTTTGGTATCTTCGAGATGAATTAAATTTAACCGGGCCTAAGTTTGGCTGTGGTATGGCGCAATGTGGTGCGTGCACCATACATATTGATGGCGTAGCGCAGCGCTCGTGCATATTACCGGTATCGGCTGTGGCAGGGCGCAATATTACCTCTATTGAAGGGTTAAGCGAGCAAGGCGACCATCCTGTGCAAAAAGCCTGGGTTGAGCATAAAGTGCCGCAGTGTGGGTTTTGTCAGTGCGGGCAAATAATGCAAGCGGCAAGCTTATTAGCAGGTAACCCTAACCCCACTGATGATGAAATAGTGAGTAATATGTCGGGCAATATTTGCCGTTGTGGTACGTATCCGCGTATTCATAAAGCGATTAAGTCGGCGGCTAAAACCATTGCGGGCGTTGAGTATTTTGACCCAAATGAACAAGGGGAAGAGGTATGAAAAACGGCAATACATACTTTGACCTAAACCGTCGCCAATTTTTAAAAACCAGCGCAATAGGCGCATTAGTATTAGGCACTTATTTTGTAGGCAGTGCACCAAAAGCGTTTGCAGGCGTGTTAGAACAACCCTCTGAGCAAGCAAAACGTGCCAACTTATTTATAGCGCTGCGCCCCGATGGCATGGTTGAAATAACCTGTCACCGCTCTGAAATGGGCCAACAAATTCGTACCGCCATTGCCCAAATTGTGGCAGACGAAATGGAAGCTGCATGGGATAAAGTCGTTGTTATTCAAGGTAAGGGCGACCCTAAATATGGGGATCAAAATACCGATGGTTCGCGCAGTATTCGCTACAACATGCAACGCCTGCGTGAAATGGGTGCAAGTGTACGCTACATGATGCAGCACGCAGCTGCTAAATATTGGAACGTTGAGCCGCAAACCTGTACAGCTAATCAGCACGTGGTTACTCACAGCTCGGGTAAAACGCTTACTTATAAAGATTTAATCGACTTAGCGCTTACAATAACGCCACCAGAAGTTGATAAGTTAACACTTAAAACACGCAAAGAATGGCGTTATATAAATACCGGTATGGCGCATATAGATTTAACCGATTTAGTAACCGGTAAAGCCACATTTGCTGCTGATGTTCGCGAACCAAAGGCGCTGGTGGCTATGATTGAGCGCCCGCCGGTAGTAGATGGTGTGGTTAAATCGTTTGATGCCAGCGCCGCTAAAGCAATTAATGGCGTAGTTGATATTATTGAAATGCCTGTACCAAAAGGCGCGCCGCAATTTCAGCCAAAAGGCGGCATTGCTATTGTTGCTAAAAATACCTGGGCTGCATGGCAGGCGCGTAAAGCACTAAAGGTGGTGTGGGATGATGGTAAAAACGGCGATTATAATTCAAAAGAATTTAAAAAGTCGTTATTACAAACCGTTAATGAGCCGCAAACGCATGTACGCGACATAGGCGATGCAGCCAGCGTATTGGCTAAATCGAGCAATAAGTTAGTAGCCGATTATTACGCGCCGCATTTGGCCCAAGCACCAATGGAGCCACCTTGCGCCACGGCGATGTATCATAAAGACCGCGTTGATATATGGGCTGCAACGCAAAACCCGCAAGCCGATATGAAAACCGTAGCCGCACTACTTGGTATGCAAGAGAGCCAAATTAACGTGCATGTCACCATGTTAGGTGGCGGGTTTGGGCGTAAATCAAAACCTGACTTTTCGGCAGAAGCTGCTTACATTTCAATGAAAGTAGGACAACCCATACGCGTACAATGGACGCGAGAGGATGATATTCAGCACAGTTTTTATCATGCGGTATCGGCTCAACATATTGAAGCTTCACTAGATGAAAAAGGTAATATTGAGGCTTACTTACACCGTACGGCGTTTTCGCCAATTATGTCGACCTTTCAAGAAGGGGCAACGTCGCCTGCAGGTTTTGAGCTGCGCTTGGGCTTTACCGATAACCCCATAAACTCACCTAACTTAAAGTTAGAAAACGGCGAAGCACCCGCTAAAACAAGAGTAGGTTGGATGCGCTCGGTATCAAATATTTTTCATGCTTTTGCTATTCAGTCATTTATTGCTGAAGCTGCGCACAAAGCAGGGCGTGACCAAAAAGACTATTTACTTGAAACCATAGGCCCTGATCGCATTTTAGATGTAACCGAGCAAAATGCCTCGTACGATAACTATGGCGCCGATAAAGACGTTTATCCATTAGATATTGGTAAATTACGCCATGTTATTGAAAAAGTGGCTGAGATAAGTAAATGGGGCCGAAAGCTGCCAAAAGGTCGCGGGTTAGGCATTGCTGCGCACCGCAGCTTTTTAACGTATGTGGCTACTGTGGTTGAGGTAGAGGTATCGGATGCTGGTGATTTAAACGTGATTAAATCGTGGGTCGCTATTGATGCGGGTACGGTTGTAAACACCGATACCGTTAAAAACCAAACGCAAGGTGGCTCTATTTACGGTATTACCACTGCAATTAGCGACGGTATTACCTTTGATAAAGGCCGCGTGCAGCAAAGTAATTTTCACGATTACCGCGTACCGCGTATGAGCGATTCACCACTAGAGGTAGAAGTAGAAATAATACAAAGCGATGCACCACCTGCTGGTGTAGGCGAGCCCGCAACACCGGTTTACGCCCCTGCATTGTGTAACGCTATTTTTGCCGCTTGTGGTAAGCGTATTAGGCAGCTGCCTATAGGTAACCAATTAAAAGCGTAAATAACGTCCTTTTTTAGCCGTTAAACAAAAAAACCGCCAATTGGCGGTTTTTTTAGAAGTTAGCGATTAGTGAGTTTTTTCAAACTCATCTACTTCGCGCTCTGCTTCTTCTTTAGATTTACCGTACTGCTGCTGGATTTTACCTACTAGCTCTGTACGGCTACCTTCAATTTTTTCTAAATCGTCGTCAGTAAGATCGCCCCATTTTTGTTGCGCCTTACCTTTAAGCTCGTTCCAATTACCTTTCATACGATCGTTGTTCATAAGTATCTCCTTACTTAGCTTTAATTAACGTTCAGTATAAAAGGAGCAAAGCGTGTACCAATCAGTTAAACTTTTTATTTTATGTTTATAATCATTGATTTATATATTTAAGCGAGGCGTTACTTTTATTGCAGCGCGTATGTTCTTAAAAAATGTACAGAGCGGTCTGTAATTATTTCTGATTATGGATACGCGTAAACTCATCTGCTTTTGCGGCGCGTTTATTTTTGGTTTTTGTTACAATGCCTACAAAGCAATTTTGGGTAAATAGCAGTGCTGCCGGTTCAAAACATATATCAACAACTTCTAACTACATTACAAAGTAACCCCATAACGTTATTACAAGCACCGCCTGGTGCGGGTAAATCAACCTGGTTACCGCTACAGCTTATGCGCGACGGCCATTTTAAACGTATTGTAATGCTTGAGCCGCGCCGCTTAGCAGCACGTAATATTGCCAATTACTTAGCACAGTGCCAAAACGAAAAAGTGGGGCAGAGTGTTGGTTTGCGAGTACGTGGTGAAAGCAAAGTAAGTAGTAATACGCGCCTTGAAATAGTCACCGAGGGCATGCTTACCCGCATGCTACAAAACGACCCCGAATTAAGCGATATAGATTTACTGATATTTGATGAATTTCATGAACGCTCAATTGCGGCCGACACCTCACTGGCCTTTGCTTTAGAGACCCAAAGTGCGCTGCGCGACGATTTAACCATACTACTTATGTCGGCCACCCTTGATACTGAGCGCTATACGCAGTTTTTTGATTGCCCGGTTATACAATCAAGCGGGCGTAGTTACCCCATAGACGAAGTATATATACCAATAAAAGATGAAAGCCGCTGGCTTGATGCTATTCCCTCTTTAATAAAACAAGCACTTAACGAGCAAAGCGGCAGTGCGCTGGTGTTTTTGCCTGGGCAATTTGAAATAGTACGCGTAGAACAGGCCCTTAATGATTTACCAAGTAACTGCTTAGTTGCCACATTATTTGGCGAGCAAGATAAAGCCAATCAGCAAGCGGCGATTGCCCCTGCGCCTAAAGGTATGCGCAAAATTGTGCTTACCACCAATGTAGCCGAAACCAGTTTAACCATTGAAGGCATTCGCATTGTTATTGATAGCGGCAAACGCCGCGCAGCGAGCTATAACTTAAAAACAGGCGTAACTGAGCTTACAACACAAAGTATATCGCGCTCCTCTGCTGTGCAGCGAGCAGGGCGTGCAGGGCGAATAGAGCCTGGGGTTGTTTACAGGCTTGGCTCAAAGCAAACCTTTGAGAGACGTAATAGCCACGATAACCCCGAAATACTCACCTCAGACATAAGCCAACTTATGCTGGAGGCAAAACAGTGGGGCGCAAATATCAGCGAACTCACCTTGCTTGATACGCCAACAGCGCAGCAATGCACGCAAGCGGCAAACTTACTAACCATGCTTGAAGCCATCGACTCCAAAGGTAAGCTCACTAAATTGGGTAGTAAAATGCTGGGTTTTGGGGCGGATATTCGCTTAGCGCATATGCTTTTAAAAGCGCAAGCGCTTGAGGCAGAACTCCCTGGTATTTATCGCTTAGCACTTTATTTAGTGGCGCTGCTTGAGAGCCGAATAAACAGCGCCAACGAGCTAAGCTTGGCGCTACATAGCCAACAACAAGGGCCACACCCAGTATTTAAGCAGCAGTTAAAATACTGGCAAAGCCGTTTAAAAGTAACCGACAGTAACAGTGAGCTAAACACCGAGCATTTAGGTTTGCTGGTGGCATTAGCTTACCCCGATCGCATTGCAAAAAAACGCGGCAATGGCTACTTACTTGCCAATGGTGCGGGCGCTGATTTAAACACCGATTACTGGCATAACGATGACTACCTTGCTATTGCAAGCATGGGCGGTCATAAAGGCACGCGTATTTTTGCAGCCACCGCACTTAGCCCATTTGAGCTACAAGATTACTTACCGCATTTGTTTACTACGCTTACCCGCTGTGAGTTTGATGAAAAAACCGCGCGCTTTATCCATCAAGACGAAGTAAAGCTCGGCGCCATTACCCTTACAAGCCAACCAAGTAAGCAAAAGCTTGATAAAACCGAGCGCGCCAAAGCGTGGCTTAATTTATTTACCAAGCATGGTTTTGCATTATTTAATGAACAACCCGATGCGCAGCAATTATTAATACGCATGAGTTTAGCCAGTCAGTTTATGCCAGATACGTTCCCGGCAATAAGCGAGCAGCAACTTATCGAAACAGCTGATGATTGGTTAGGCGTATATTTACAGGATATAAAAACGCTGGAGCAGCTTAAAAAGTTTAACTACTTTGAAGCACTGCATAATTGTTTTGACTGGACACAGCAAACAGCCTTAAAAACACTGTTACCGCTTAGGTTAACGGTACCGAGTGGCTCAAATATAAAAATTAATTACCAGCTAGATGGCCCCGCAAAACTTAGCGTGCGCATGCAAGAAGTGTATGGCTTAACAAGTACGCCAATGCTCGCAAATGGCAAGCTGCCTCTGCTTATGGAATTACTCTCGCCAGGTAAGCGTTCATTACAGCTTACGCAAGATCTTGCGCACTTTTGGGCTAGTAGTTATTGCGATGTACAAAAAGAAATGAAAGGACGTTATCCCAAGCATTTTTGGCCCGACGATCCAGCCAACAGCGTGGCAACCAATAGAGTAAAAAGCAAAATGTAGGTTTATTAACTTAAAATATTTGTTTTATTTTTGAACATGTGAATATAGTGTACCTATAAATAAATCAATACTTTTAACTACAAGGAAGAAGTGATGAAACGACTATTTACATTAGCTTTGCTATTAGTGAGTACCTTTTCGGTTAATGCTGAAAAGGCACTGGACTTAAACAAATTTGCACAGCATTACTACAACACAATGACCGCCACGCAAGCGCCTAACGCAAGTGAAAAAGAGCTTGAAGCCTACCTTAATTTATTAACAGACGATGTAGGCAGTCAGCACATACCGTATCAAGTAGATGACTCTCGCACAGCAGAGGGTAAAAAACTAATGCGTAAGGGCATGCGTTTTTATTTAGGCGCTCACACCTTATACGAAAGCGAGCTGCTTAATACCTTTGTATTTAACGATAGCGGCTTTGCGATTCGTTATAAAAACCACGCTAAGGGCATTCATCCGCAAAGTAAGCAGCCAATCGAGCACACATCAGTAATGATGGAAGTAATAGAAGTTGAAAACGGTAAAGTGGCGATGATCCGTAAATATCACGAATAAAACGTAAAGTGATAAAACGCGCTAGCCATTAAAGCAAAGCTAATGGCTAATTGGGCTGTAATAGCTTTTTGTTGTTATGTGCTTAAACCTCTTTACCACCGTGTTGCTCTGCTAAATCATCTAGCTCGGCAGAGGTGTAATCAAATCCGCTTTCATCATACTCGTAAGTGACTTTTACACTGTCGCCGCCATTAAATAGGCGAGTTTTAACTTGGTTTACGGGCCAATCTTTTAGTACATGCACAAAGCGGTTAGCAACTTGCGAGGTTTCAAAGCGGTAGTGAATTTCTGTTTTCATAAAAAGGCTCTGTTATTGTATGGCTTAGCTAAAAGTGAGTAGTAAAATTACACTATTTAATGCATTACCACCTCTCATATTCTCTTGGGCGTGTTGATTTTTAATGGTTGAATTTTCAGCCGTATGTTTGGTTTTTAGGCAAGGCAGAGCCTATGTAACTTGGTTATTCACCATGAATAGGCGATAACGCAGCATAAAAGCCAAACATGGGCTGCCCGTTGGGTTCTTTCTAGGGTGATAAACTCTTGTTTATTGGTTTTTACTTATTCTTACATGGATGTAAGTCATTAAAATAACGCAGGAGCCGTTATCGAGCCTACTAAGTTACAAACCACGCGCCGCGATTTAATCGCCCCTAGATTGAACAAATTTCTATCCGCCAAGGTCAACACGCCCTAGTATACCTTTAATCAATACGCTGATATAAGCCTCTAAAACAGTAAGTGGAGCAAAAAACCACACTTAAACGCTATAAGTGATGCGTTTTTAAAATAAATAATAATTATTACAAATAGCTTTTATATCTAAAAAGTTAATGTGATTTTATTTTTACGTAATGTTCGCATTTTGCTTTAAGGTGCGGTGTTCCTTTCTAAAAATACTTATCTAGTACAAACCAAGCATTGTTATAAGTTTCTGATAGTAAATTACTTTAATAAGTAGATTAGCTTTGTACAGCGAATGTTTTGCTAAGCAATTTACGCGCTGTTTAGCTATGTTAAAAAGTATTTTTGCCGATCTCCCTTTGTTCTAAAAACTAAAACTATTTTAAAAATAAAACAAAAAAGAAACATTTAGGTTGATTGTTAGGTATTTGTAATTAGAATAGTCGCTATTACAAATAAGAATGATTCACATACAATATTAGGATTCAACATGAATTTGCGTAAATCTCTCCTTGCAAGTGCAGTAATTACTGCAACTATGGGTTTAACTGCGTGTGGTGGCTCAAGCTCCAGCGATAGCACCGAAACACCAACCACTCCAACAGTGACTAATTCGGCACCTACCGCTATTAGCTTATCAACAGCGGCTGTAACAGAAGATGTAGTAGGCGCAGTAGTCGGTACTTTAAGTGCAACCGATGACGATGCAACAGGCATGGTATTTACACTTTCTGATGATGAACAGTATTTTGAAATTAATGACAGCAATGAGCTAACGCTTAAAAGCACGTTAGCGCTTAATGCTGAGCAAGTAGAAACAGTTGATGTAACAGTCACTGCAACCGATGCTGGCGATTTAAGTTTTACACAAACACTGAGCGTATCTGTAACTGATATTGAAGCGCAAGATGGCGTAAACGTTTACGAATTTGCCTCAACAGTTAATGCTAGTAATTCTGCGGTAAGTTACACAGGCCAAGTGGCTCGTCATGCACTTTCGGCGCAAATTAAAGCTTACATAAGCTTATTAAGTGTTGATTACATTGAAAGCGAAGGCTTAACGGGCGATGCCGTTAAAGCGCAGTTAATGGCTTATTGGAGCGATTACGAAGCCGTAAAAGATAACAGCTTTTTGTTTATTGATGGCGCAACTACGTTGCAACAGTCGTTTGCAGAAATTTCGAATTCAGGCAAAACCTTAACAGGTAAAATTGCCGGTAACGATGCGTCTAAAATGGAAGAAGATTGGCTAACAGAAGGTACATTTGAAGGCTGGAGTGACTTTGGCACTCAAGCAAAAACACCAGAAGGGCTTATTTTTCATTACTTTGATTTACTTGCCGCTAATGTAGATGCAATTGCAAGCGGTACACAATCTGAGGATGTAAACGGTAATGACATTACTGCGGCATACATCACAAGAAGTGGCCTTGATTTAAACCAGCTTATTCAAAAGCACACGCTAGGTGCGTTAATGTTCTCGCAAGGCACTGACGATTACCTAGACGAAGGGCTTGATGAAGATAACACCGATGCAGCAGCCGATGGTACTTACAGTACTTTAGAGCATCAATACGATGAAGGTTTTGGTTACTTTGGCGCAGCACGTCATTATTTAGAATTTAGCGACGAGGCTATTTCTGATGGTAGCGCAAGCGCTGATATTGATGGTGATGGCAAAATTGACTTAGCGAGTGAATACAATTGGGGTAACTCTACCAATGCAGCTAAACGTGATAAAGGCGCGGTAGTAGCAACTGACTTTAGCAGCGCAGCAATGACGGCGTTTATTGCGGGTCGTAAAATTATTAACGATGCTGCACCAAGTGCATTAACTGATGATCAAAAAACGCAGTTATTAGCACAACGTGATATTGCAGTAGCTAACTGGGAAAACGCAATTGCAGCCACCGTTGTACATTACATCAACGACACATTAGCCGACATTGATACAGTGCAAGGTACAGAGGCAAGTGCTGACGATTTTGCTAACTTAGCTAAGCACTTTAGTGAAATGAAAGGCTTTGCACTGAACTTTCAATTTAACCCATTTTCACCTTTTTACAGCGACGATAACGCAGGTAAATTTGCCGAGCTACATACATTACTCGGTGAAGCGCCATTGCTAACAGATGCATACAAAGCGCAGTTAGTAGAGGCACGTGATTTGATGCAGGAAGTTTACGGCTTTGATGCTCAAAACGTTGAAAACTGGTAATAACCACCCGTTTTAGCACCAAGGAAGGTCAGCCCATGGGCTGGCCTTTTGCCGTTTAATTTTCAAAGTTTTTAGGGTTGAAATAATGATCAATTATGCAAAAAAAGGGGTTGTGGTTGCAGCTACTGTACTAACCCTTAGTGGGTGTGGTGAAAGTAGCTCAAGTAGCACAGGCAGTGACTTTCAAAGTAGTGATAGTGGGCAAACTACGACGCCTGCGGTTACAGAGTTTGATGAAGCACAACTCGTTGCTAACTTAGTCGATAATGTAATAACACCTACGTTTGTTTTGTTTAATCAACAAGCACAAACACAAACACAGGCCGTTGCAAATTACTGCCAAGCTGAAATACAAAGCGTACAAGAAAGCTCAGAAGAGGCCATTGCGCTGCGTGCTCAAGCACAACAAGCCTGGCTAGATACCATGGCGGGTTGGCAACAAGCCGAAATGATGCAAATGGGGCCGCTTCTTGATAACGCAGGGCAGTTACGTAACCAAATATATTCATGGCCTACTTTTAGCCGCTGTGGGATAGACCAAGACGTGGTGTATAACCAAGACGGTGTTATTAACCAAGATCAAAATCGCCCGTATGCCATTAGCGAAAGAACAGCAACACGCCGTGGCTTATTTGCAATTGGGCATGTGTTGTTTAACGAGCAATTAGCGCATCACTGTAGTGTGGCAAATGACGCCCTTGCAGATTGGAATAACCGTACAGATTTAGCGCGTCGTCAGGCTCGTTGTGAGTTTGCTGTGGTGGCAAGTGAAGATGTTTTAAGTTCGTCAGCGCAGTTATTACAAGCTTGGCAA
This sequence comes from Pseudoalteromonas sp. 2CM41L, assembly GCF_023161905.1. Lineage (NCBI taxonomy): Bacteria > Pseudomonadati > Pseudomonadota > Gammaproteobacteria > Alteromonadales > Pseudoalteromonadaceae > Pseudoalteromonas > Pseudoalteromonas sp. 2CM41L. The sequence continues at coordinate 334,478 of NZ_JALNTN010000004.1, read as the reverse complement.
GGGGATAACGGTTTTGCTAACGAATTAAAAAATACCGGCCAAAGTGGCTCTCGCTTTAGCACAACTCACGAAGCACTGAATCATATTAGCGATGCACTGTTTTATATCGACACAATAGTAAAAGATAAAAAATTAGCAGAGCCGATTGGTATTTTTTCAAATTCGTGTGGCGCATCGGCGTGCCCTGAAGATGTAGAAAGCCTAGATGCGAAAAGCTCTCTAGATAATATTCGTAATAACTTAGTGGCGTTTGAAGCGTTAATTATGGGGAATTTAGACGCTGAGCAAGCAGGCACTGGCTTTGATGACTTTTTAGATGCAGAGCAAGCACAGGCTACTAAAATACGTTTAGTTGAAGGAATAGCAACCCTTAAAGCCACTTTAAATAGCATTGATAGCTCGCTGGCCGATTTGCTAATTGATAACGAGCAACAGGTACGTGATGTACATGGGCAAGTGAAAGTGCTGACCGATGAGCTAAAAAATGACTTTATTAATGAGCTAGCACTTGAGCTACCTACCACCTCTGCAGGCGATAACGACTAAGGGCGACAATGAAATACAATAAACTTACAATTGCATTGCTTATGGCCGTAAGTTGCCAAGCAGTGGCAGAGCAAAAAAACGAATTAGAACATATTCAAATTATTAGCCATAACGATAAATTGCGCACCGAAGCAGGCTCGGCAACTTTAATTGGCGAAGCGCAACTGGAACAATTTGAGTTTGATGATATTCATCGTATTTTATCGCAGGTACCTGGGGTAAACATACGCGAAGAAGACGGCTTTGGGCTAAGGCCTAACATTGGTTTTAGGGGCGTAACCCCTGAACGTAGTAAAAAAATAACCATTTTAGAAGACGGTGTTTTAATTGGCCCTGCGCCGTATTCGGCACCAGCGGCTTATTATTTTCCGCTTACTACACGCATGACCGCAGTTGAAGTGTTTAAAGGCCCAGCAGCCATACATTATGGCCCGCAAACGGTGGCGGGTACGCTTAATTTAGTGTCGCGCCAAGTACCTGATGATGCCAGCGGTATGCTTGATATTTCAGCAGGCTCCGATGGCTACAAAAAAGCGCACGCGTATTATGGTAACCGCCAAGGGCAGTTTGGCTTTTTAGTTGAAGGCGTTCACCTAGAAAGTGACGGTTTTAAAGAGCTTGATGGTGGGCAAGACACAGGCTTTGAAAAAGACGATTTATTAGTTAAATTAGATTACACACTTAATAGCGAGCAGTATAAACAACGCTTTGAGTTAAAGCTGGCCTATTCAGATGAGCTTTCTAACGAAACCTACCTTGGGTTAACCGAAGAAGATTACCAGCAAACACCGTATCGCCGTTATGCCGCCAGTAGCCCTGCAAATATGGACACTAAGCATACGCAAGTGATGTTTACCCACCAGCTTAGCAGCGACAATTTTGCCCTTACAACCCGCGCCTACCGCAATGATTTTGAACGTGCATGGCTTAAACTCAACGCGGTTACTAACAGCAGTGGTAGTTTGTCGGATATTTTGGCAGACCCAACACGCTTTGAGCGTGAATACAGCGTTATTAGTGGCCAAGCCGATTCGGTTCAAAGTGGTGAAAGCAATGTGTTTTTAACCATGGGAACTAACGACAGAGCCTTTTTCTCGCAGGGCATACAGTTTGATGGTGATTGGCAAGTAGCTGCGTTTGGGCTAGAGCACTCACTCTCATTCGGGGTGCGTTTTCATCAAGATGAAATAGAGCGCGATCATTTTGAAGACACATACGCCATGGTTAACGCAGTTAACACCCGTACAGACACCGCGAGTGTATTTACCACACAAAATACCGAATCTACCGATGCGTGGTCGTTATATATTGAGGACAAAGTAACTTTCGATAAGCTAACTCTTGGTTTGGGCGTGCGCGGCGAGTTAATGGATATGTCGTATCAAAATGACGCCCCTGGCCAAGAAAACGATTGGCAAGATAAATCGAGCCGTATTTGGTTACCTGGTTTAAGTGGCTTTTACCAATTATCGGCCAATGCAGGGTTACTTTTTGGTGTACACCAAGGATTTGTGCCCTCAAGCCCATCTAGCCCTGTACGTGAAGGAGATGAAGAGTTTGAAAAAAGCGTAAACTATGAATTTGGTGGCCGTTACAACAACGGTAACAGCAAAGTGGAAGTAGTGAGCTTTTTTAATGATTATTCAAACTTAGTAGAAAGCTGTGGCCAGTCAAACTGTGGAATCGAAAACGAAATTGACCGCGAGTTTAGTGGTGGGGAAGTGGATGTATGGGGCGTTGAGTCTCAATTTGCACACACTTATGTATTAAATAAGCACATTGATGTGCCGGTACGCTTAACTTATACCTACACGCAAAGTGAGTTTAAAGAAGAGCTATTTAGCGAATTTACGCAGTGGGGACATATTCGCCCGGGCGATCATTTACCGTACTTGCCTAACCATCAAGCTGCGCTGAGCTTAGGCCTTGCACATAACGATTGGTCGGTTGATGTATTAATAAAATACACCTCAGAAATGCCAGAGGCCGCTGGCGTAGCTTATACCGCTGGCGAGCTTGGTAACACCACAGGGAATGATTTTTCATTACCGTTGGCAGGTGTCGAGGTACCCGCTACAACCGTTGTAGATATTGCTGCGCGCTACGAGCTTGATCAATATGGGCATATTTACGCTAAGGTAGATAATCTGTTTGACCAAGATAACATTGTTAGTCGTCGCCCATATGGCGCGCGCCCGGGTAAACCGCGTAGCGTAGCCGTGGGTTACAAATATCAATTTTAAGAGGTAAGTTATGCTCGAGACTATATGGCAAACGCTTCTTCAAACGCCAAATTATTTGTTTGATGCCAATAAACGTATTTTTATTGGCTATAGCATTGCGGCGTTAGTGATTGCAATGTTGCTGTATTTCTCGGGCCGTGCGCAGCAAAAAAAGCGCACGTGGCGTGGGCTGGGGCGCTATTTATTTAGTAAGCGTATTTGGCTGAGTAAAAGTGCCAAGCTCGACTACCAATTATTAATTATAAACCGCTTACTTAAAGCCGCGCTGTGGGTGCCTATAGTGTTAACTATGGTGCCTGTTGCTATTGGCGTAAGTGATGCCCTGCAATGGCTTTTTGGTGAGCGCGCAGTATGGCAGCTGCCAAGTACTGTGGTGTTAGTTATTTTTACCGTTTTATTGTTTATATTTGATGATTTAACACGGTTTTTATTACATTTAGCACTGCATAAAGTGCCGTTTTTGTGGCATTTTCATAAGGTACATCATAGTGCGTTAGTGCTCACCCCAATGACCATTTATCGCAGCCACCCGTTTGAAAGCTATTTATATGCCTGTCGAATGGCGTTAGCCCAAGGTTTTGTAGTGGGCGTTTGTGTGTATTGCTTTGGCCGAAATTTATCAATGTTAGATATTTTGGGGGCTAATGTATTTGTATTTGCCTTTAATGCTTTAGGCGCTAATTTACGCCACTCACATGTGTGGTGGAGCTTTGGTAAAAAAATAGAAAATTGGTTAATTAGCCCAGCTCAGCACCAAATTCATCACAGCGATAACCCAAAACATTTTGACCGTAACCTAGGCTCAGCGTTAGCCATTTGGGATAGAGCCTGTGGCACGCTGATAAAAGCGCATCAAGTAGGTAAAATTACCGTGGGGGTTGGCAATAACGACCGGGGGCACAACAGTGTAATGGATGCGTATTGGCGGCCAATTTACGAGAACCTACAAACGCCTTGGCAACGTGTGGCTAAAGCCGCTAATAAGGTGAACGTTTTTAATAAAAAAAAGCCCATTATTGAGGTTAATATTAACGACAAAACAGCTAAATAGCGCTCGGTTACAAAAAATAAAAGGTTAAATTTTAAATTTTGTGTTTCAATAATCGTATCAAACTCGGTACATACACGCGTACCTTCTTTAATTTACGATGACGATTTAACATGCATTACAAATCAGTTTTATTAGCAAGTTGTGCTTTATTGCTAAGCGCCTGTGGTGGCTCAGGCGGCGATGACACACCCACCGTCAATTCAAATAAAATTCCTACCTTATCGATTGCCGACATACCCAGCGAATTAACTAAAGGCCAAACCATTGAGCTAATTGCAACAGCAAGCGATGAAGACGGCACAATAAGCAGTGTGGTTTGGCAACAAACTGCGGGCACCACGTTATTGAATGAACCATTAGATGCGTTAAGTACCCGCCTTACTATACCCGCTGCGCAAAGTTATGAGCCTATAACGTATTCATTTAGCGTAACAGCCACCGATAATGAAGGGGCAACAAACACGCAAACCGTTACATTTGTAGCCAAAAACAGCATGGACATACACAGCGCCGCTAGGTTATTACACCAAGCTAGCATGGGCCCAACGCTTGCTGAAATAAACAGTGCTCAAGGCTTAAGTGAGCAACAATGGCTCGATGACCAAATAGCACTGCCAGTTAGCTACCATCGAAACTACTTGGTAAAACTTGAAGATGACGAAGACTTTAAATATATAAGCCGAATAGATGCATGGTGGAAAGCGGTGCTACAAAGTGACGATCAACTACGCCAACGTGTTGCATTTGCACTGAGTGAAATATTGGTCGTATCGGATGAAAATAGCGATTTACGTGCACAACCAGAGGGCATGATCACTTACTACGATTTATTACTTAAACATGCGTTTGGCAATTTTAGAGAGTTACTCGAAGAAGTAACGCTTTCGCCAATTATGGGCACGTACCTAAGCCATTTAGGGAACGAAAAAGCCGATGAAGCACTTAATATTCGCCCAGATGAAAATTACGCCCGTGAGGTTATGCAATTATTTACCATTGGCCTAGATGAGTTAAACCTTGATGGCACCGCTAAACTAGATGCAGACGGTAATAGCATAGCAACTTACGGGCAGGCTCAAATACAGGGGTTTGCGCGTGTATTTACAGGCTGGACATTTGCCGGCAGCGAAACCTTTAAACGCAAAAGCCGCGATTATATAAACCCTATGCAAGCTCACAGCGAATACCATTCGAGTAAAGAAAAAGTCCTATTAAATAATGAGGTTATACCGCCTGGTTATGGCCCAGAGGAGTCGCTAAAAATAGCCCTCGATAATTTATTTAATCACGACAACGTAGCGCCGTTTATTTCTAAGCAGCTTATTCAGCGGTTAATTACCTCAAACCCTACTGCGCAATATGTAGAGCGCGTTGCGCGTGTATTTAACGATAATGGAAGCGGTGTACGAGGCGATTTAGCCGCAGTTGTTAAAGCTATTTATTTAGATGACGAAGCACGCCATTTTGGCAGTGTACTTAGCTATCAAGGTAAAATTAAAGAACCACTTTTAAAAACTGTGCAGTTTTGGCGAAACCTTAACGCGAAGTCGCAGCAAGGTTATTATAAAACGTGGAACTTAGTCGATAGCTATGGGCAAGGCCCCATGCAGTCGGGCTCTGTATTTAACTTTTTTAGACCCGATTACCAAAGTGCGGCGTTACGCACGCAAGGTTTGGTAGCGCCTGAATTACAAATAGCTAACGATGCGACTTTAATAGGCACAATGAATGCCTTATTTGCAAGTTTGGTTTGGAGTACAGCCGAAGCGCATACCGAGTTAAACCCTGCAGGAATTTATGTTTATGTACAAAGCGATGTGGATTACTTGGCGCAAAATGGCATTAGCGCACTGATAGAGCAATATAATACCCTGTATTTTGCCGGCAATATGAGCGCTGACACTACACAAGCTTTACTTGATTTAGATGCCTATTTTGATGAGGGCCAGTACCGTGTGAGGGTTTCGTACTTGTTATACATGATTGCTATTTCACCTGAATTTAACGTGCAGTATTAGGAGCGCATAATGAGCCTAAATAGAAGAGACTTTTTGTCATTATGTTTAAAAGGCGGGGTATCGGCAGCCGCTTTAACCAGTTTGCAGCTACAAGCGCTAACGGGGGCAACTAATGCAATAGAACTCGGTGATTATAAAGCCCTAGTGTGTGTATTTTTATACGGCGGAAACGACTCACTTAATATGTTGCTACCCCTTGAGGGAGAGCAGCGTAGTTTATACGAGCAAAGCCGGCAAAACCTCGCAGTAGACAATCCGCTAGCGTTAAGTGTTTCTCAGCAGTTTGCAGGTGGCGTGGGAATTCATCCCTCACTTGCGCCTTTACAGAGCGTGTTTGAGTCGGATGATTTAGCCTTTGTTGGTGGCGTAGGCACTTTACTTACTCCCACCACATTAACAGATTACAAAAATAACGCGGTGCCTTTACCTAAGCATTTATTTTCGCATAACGATCAGCAAGCGTCATGGATGTTCGGCCGAGAAAAAGCCTCTTTAAACAGTGGGTGGGGCGCACGTATGCTAGAGCGATTAGCTGTGGAGGATCAGTTTGCGGCAAATATCTCTCTCGATGGCACTAATTTATGGCAAACAGGCACAAATACCAGTGCCTTTGCGCTTAACAAAAGTGGCATAAGCACAATTAACGCCTTTGGTGGTTATCAGCCCCGCACTGAGCACGTTACTAACATAATGAACCGCTTGCTAGGCAATGCAAGCCATGTACTAGGGCGTGAATATGCGAATGGCTTAAATAGCGCAATTACCAACACGCAAACGATGAACAGTGCGCTTGAACAAGCCCCAGCGCTTACTACCACCTTTAGCGATACTAGCTTGAGTGAGCAATTAGCCGCGGTGGCCAAAGCTATTAGTGTGCAGTCGTCGTTAAGTACACAGCGCCAAGTATTTTTTGTCTCTATGGGCGGATTTGACACCCACGATGATCAGCTTACTGCGCACCCTGCATTATTAAATACGCTAGCTCAAGGGCTCAGCGAGTTTAACAGTGCCATGAAAGAGCTAAACATGAATGATAAAGTCACCACGTTTACTATGTCGGACTTTGGCCGCACGCTCACCTCAAACGGCGATGGCACCGACCATGGCTGGGCGGGTAATCAAATAGTAATGGGCGGCGCGGTAAAAGGCCGTTCTATTTATGGCCAGTTACTTACTCAGCAATTAGAGGGCGAATACGATACCGGTGGCGGGCGGTTAATTCCGCAAGTGGCTAACGAGCAATACTTTGCAACATTAGCGCAGTGGTTTGGGGTGCCTGTTTCGGAGCTGGTTGATATTTTTCCTAATTTAAGTAACTTTAACAGCGCGACCTTAGACTTTTTTGTGTAATGATACTGACACGCCAGCCTAGGTACTTTAGTTTAAGGTTAAAGCGCCGCTGCTTGATAATAAAAATGCGTTATTTAGTTGTTTTAATTAGTTTATTTTAAGGTTTTTGAACAAAGCTTATTATTTAAAGCACTTAAGTATCACTATACAGTGGCGTTGGCTGTTAATTGTAATCTAAACCCAGTGCTTGGCAGTATAATTATAATGTACTGGTTTCAAATACTTAAAATTAAAGATCACACATGATAAAGGAATCATAATAATGAAAATTTTAGTGAGCTTAGTAAGTTTAATCGCTTTTTTACTCGTTTTACTGCCAGGGCCTTTATATAAGTATGGCGTTGTTGAACTAAGTACTGCGTTTACAGGGTTTAGATTTGGTGTGTATGTGGGTGGCGCTGCATTAGTGCTGCTTGTTATACAGGTTATTTTTATGCGTAAAACGCTTAGCATGGGCAGCACTTTAATGGCATTGGTGTTTGCAGTCATCGCGATTGCAATGCCACTGAGCATGATGAGCAAGGCTAAAAGTGTACCCGCGATCCATGATATTTCGACCGATTTAATTAACCCGCCAAAATTTGTGGCAATTCTACCGCTGCGAGCGGATGCTAAAAACCCAGCTGAATACGCAGGAGAAGAAACAGCCACGCAGCAACGCAAAGCTTACCCTGAGCTAAAAACACTAAATTATGCACAATCAAAAACAGACTTATTGGTTGCTACCGAGCAAGCGGTTAAAAATTTAGGGTTTGAGCTTGTTAATGTTAATGCGGCTACGGGCATTGTAGAAGCAACGGATACCACCACATGGTTTGGTTTTAAAGACGATGTAGTTGTGCGTATCAATGATGAAGGCAGCCAGCGCTTTGTAGATATACGCAGTAAGTCACGCGTGGGGCGCAGCGATTTAGGAAAAAATGCTGAACGTATACATTCACTCATTGATGAGATAAATACGTTACTGGATAAGTAACCAACATTTAAGTTAAAAAAGCCCAACCTTGTTGGGCTTTTTTGGTCAGGGTGCATTCACTGCGCCGGCGTTAGTGTAAACCACATCAAAGTGCATACCGGTATTATTTTTAGAGGCAGCCCTTATGGGATTGGTTTTAAAATAAAGCACTTAAATAAGCTAAAAGTACACGACTTAAATTTTTACAGACTATGGAGTTGTTATGAAAACAGTAGGATATGCAGCAAAAAGCGAAGGTGCGCAACTAGGTGAATATACTTTTGAGCGCCGCGATTTACGCGATAACGATGTAGAAATTGAAATTTTATATTGTGGCGTATGCCACTCTGATTTACATGCAGTGCGCAATGACTGGGGAGGCAGCCGTTACCCGTTAGTCCCTGGGCACGAAATTGTAGGTAAAGTAAAAGCCATTGGTAGCGCTGTTAAAAACTATGAAAAAGGTGACACGGTAGCGGTAGGTTGCATGGTTGATTCATGCCAAAGCTGCAAACAGTGTGATAACGGCGAAGAGCAATTTTGCCAAGAAGGCATGGTAGGCACATACGCAGGTAAAGACAGAGAAATCGGCGAGATGACCCAAGGTGGCTATTCTAAACATATTGTTGTTCGTGAAGAATTTGTACTATCAGTCCCTGAAAACCTAGAGCTTTCGCGCGTTGCCCCTTTATTATGTGCAGGTATCACTACTTACTCTCCTTTACATAAGTGGGGCGTTACAAAAGGCAGCCGTGTTGCCGTTGTAGGGCTTGGTGGCTTGGGTCATATGGCTGTTAAAAATGCCGTAGCCATGGGCGCGAGTGTAACAGTGGTTGGGCGAAGTGAGTCTAAAAAAGATGACGCAGTAAAACTTGGCGCGCAGCATTATTTAGTGTCGACTGACGAAGATGCAATGAAAGCGTCGCAGTCGGCTTTTGATATTATTATTGACACCGTACCTGTTAAGCACGATTTGTCTATTTACACACCCTTATTAGACATAGATGGGACGCTAGTTATTGTTGGGCAAGTTGGCCCCGTAGAAGAGCTAAACACTGTGCCTCTTTTAATGGGTCGTCGGCGCATCGCAGGTTCACTAATTGGTGGGATAGAAGAAACCCAACAGATGCTAGATTTTTGTGGCAAAAATAACGTATTGCCAGAGTGCGAAATGATTAATATTGACCAAATAAACACCGCGTATGAGCGAATGGAAAAGTCAGACGTACGCTATCGTTTTGTTATTGATATGGCGTCGTTAGAGGCCCAGTAAGGTGGGTGATTAAATACCCTTGTTAAAGTAAAAGAGCGGCTAATTGTATTAGCCGCTCTTTTTATATGCTTAACACGTTTGTGCTGCGGGTTGTTGTTTATTAAGTTGCAAGTAGCTTAAAAACCACATTACTAAGCCGCCTAAAAACAACGCCGCTGCGACATAACCTGTTTGGTTAGGCGCTGCACCTTGTGCAATAACAGCCCCGCCAACCCAAGGGCCGATAGCATTTGCGGTGTTAAACGCACATTGTACTAATGCACCAATCATTGCATGGCCCTCTGGGGCTACATCCATTAATAAAGATTGAATAAGCGTTGCCAAACCCACACTGCAACCAATAAAAAATATAACCGCATACAGCAACCAAATATTGTAACTTGCGCTAACGTAGGCAATTGCAAATACGATGGTGCACACCAGTGCAAGGCCTGTGGTTTTAATGGCAGATTTATCGGCCGCTTTACCTAATATGTAATTACCTAACGTACAACCAATACCAAACATCACCATAGCGATAGAAATAGTGTAAGGGGCTGTTTTAGTTACATCTAAAATTGTATCGGCAATGTATGTATAAATACAAAACACGCCGCCAAAGCCAATAATAACAATACCTAAAATAGACCACACCAGTTTATTTTTAAGTACGCCAAACTCGTTAAGTAAGTTAGATGGCTTAGCGTTATCAATATTTGGCACTACTTTATATACAAATATAAACGCAATAAACGCTAAAACCGCAGCGCCACCTAAGCAATAACGCCAGCTTAGGTTTTGCCCCACTAAGGTAACAATAGGCACGCCTACGATGGTTGCAATGGTTAAGCCCATAAATACTTTTGACATAAAGCTTGCGCGTTTACCTGAAGGGGCAATATCGGAGGCAAGCAAAATAGCGGCACCAAAGTAAGCGCCGTGAGGTAAGCCACTTAAAAAGCGAAAAATAACGAGCTGCTCTAATGAGGTTGCTAATGCACTCAAACCATTAGAAATACACATTAGGCTTAAAAAAATCAGCAAAGCTTTGCGTTTTCGCATATTGGCCGTTGTAAGCATTAATACCGGCGCGCCTACCACAACACCAATAGCATAGGCGCTAATTGCATAGCCACTTTGCGAAGGGGTTGAGCCAAACGTTTCACTGATCAGCGGCAGCATAGGCATCATTGAAAATTCTGATAATCCTAAAATAAACGTACCTAGTGCTAACACTAATAAAATAGCAGCTTTATTTAACTGATTAGATGCCGACGCAACATCTGCACTCATAGAAGATCCTTTAACTTTGATTTTAAAAATAGTGAATAGCCACACATTAACTGTGTGGAGAGTAAACATATATTAGGTGTGGAGTGTGTCAGTGAGATGGCTATTTTAAGTTAAAAAGTGTACTGCGTCATGTATAAAAAATAGTATTTTTGGCTTGTTTTACTTTTGTTAATTGCTATAAAGTGTTACTTATTAGATTAATTTATAAAAAGTTTTTACAAAGCAACTCACTAGCAAGCTTTTAATTGCTCGCAGAAAAACTAAAAAACACCTATATTTACAAAGTTATTACATTTATTACTAGCTTACATATTATTTTTATATTTGTTTGTTATTGTCATCCTATTATTATTCCCTAAAGGTTTAACACATGTTTGGTCTACGAAAAGATAACGCCAAAGTTGAAGAATTGGAACATCAACTCAATGAAAGTAAATCAGTACTATCCGCTATTTATAACCATGTAGCGTATATTGAATTTACACCCGAGGGAAAAATTTTAGACGCTAATGAGCTTTTTTTAGATACCGTAGGCTACAAAAGAGAAGAGGTAATAGGCAAGCACCACCGGATTTTTTGCGATTCAGACTACGCTAAGTCGAGTGAGTACAGCCAATTTTGGCAAGCGCTGCAAGGGGCAAACTCAACAAGCGGTACCTTTATGCGCTTTAACGCTAATGGCGAAAAGCTATGGCTAGAGGCTACTTATTTTCCTGTTGAAGTAAACGGGGTGGTTACTAAGGTTATTAAAATAGCGTCGGATATTACAAAAAATTATGTACAGCGAAAATCTCAAGAAGCGCTCACCGAAGCGCTTGATAAGGCGCTGGCTACAATAGAATTTAACCCCGATGGCACCATAATTAAAGCAAATCAAAACTTTTTATCTACGGTGGGTTATTCACTTGCAGAAATTGTTGGCAAACATCACAAAATGTTTTGTACTGACTCTTTTTATCAAAATAACCCTCGGTTTTGGGAAGAGTTAAGCGATGGGCAGTTTAAGTCGGGTAAGTTTAAACGCATAACCTCTGATGGCTCGCAAATATGGCTAGAGGCAACTTACAACCCAATTTTAGATAATAAAGGCAAAGTGACAAAAATAGTGAAGTTTGCCTCTAATATTACCGATCGCATAAAAGACAACGAAGCCGTTAGTGAGGCCGCACAAATTGCGTATGAATCGGCGGTGTCGAGTGCGCAAACGGCAAAAACGGGCTCAGATATATTACATGATGCAATTGCAAACTCAGATGCAATTGTAAGCCAAGTACTTAAATCGGTTGATTTAATTAAAAACCTGAATGAGCAGTCAGCAGTTATCGGCTCTATTGTGTCGACCATAAGCAGTATTGCCGATCAAACTAATTTATTGGCATTAAATGCAGCCATTGAAGCCGCCCGAGCGGGCGAGTACGGGCGAGGCTTTGCCGTGGTAGCCGATGAAGTTAGGCAGCTTGCAGCAAGCACCAGCAGTTCAACCAACGAAATTGCAACCGTAGTTAAAAACAACCAAGAGCTGACTAACGATATTTCAAAGCAAATCACCTCCGTCTCTGATTCCTCAGAGCAAGGCCGAGAGCTAATAGCGAAAGTCTCAGAAGTAATTCAAGAAATAGAACGCGGCGCAGATGCTGTTTCTGCAACAGTGTCTAAGCTTAACGCGAGTTAAGTGGCAGTAAGTTCTCAAAGTGCGACATTTTGTCGCGCTCTAAACTTGTAACTACATTATATAATTTATGCCATATATAACAGTGGCATAAATTATAAATGGCTCATATTCAACATATCCAACACACTTATTTATTCTCTCCTTTAGCACTTTTATTAACTGGCCTTTTTTCTCCTGCAGTATTTGCAGATGATAACACTTTAGAAATTATTGAAGTGCATGGACAGGTACACAATAAGCACTTATCGCTTGGTTCGTCAGAGGCAATGCTTAGCAATTTAGGTGTTGATTTTTCGGCTGCGGGCGGGGTGTCTAACTTACCTATTTTAAATGGTTTAATGGGCGATAGAGTAAAAGTACTGGTTGATGGCGCAGAGGTTACTGCAGCGTGCGCTAATCAGATGAACCCGCCTCTTTCTTACGTATCAGCTAATCAAGTAATGGCTTACAAAGTAGTTGCTGGTGTTTCACCTGTAAGCGCTGGTTGCGATAACATTGCAGGTGTAATAAGCGTTAACTCAATTTCACCACAATACAGCGAAAATACTGAGCTTGCATGGAACTCAGCCTATGTCTCGGCTAAGTACAGCAGTGTTGATAACGGGCAAAAGCTAGGTTTGGGAGCACGTTTAGCAAGCGATACTGTGAGCCTTAATTACCAAGGGTCGTTTAGTGATGCCAACAGCTACAAAGATGGAAAGGGTAATGTGGTACTTGATACATTATATCGGGCTCAAAACCACAGCCTAACTGGCGCGATACGTGACGATAAACAGCAAGTTGTGATAAAGCTTACGCATCAAAAAATACCGTATCAGGGTTTTGCTAACCAGTACATGGATATGACTGATAACACCAGTTATGGCGCTATTGCCCAATATAAGCGCAGTTTTGAAAACAGCGAGCTAGAAGGGCAAGTTAATTGGCACAGCGTTAAACACGAAATGGGTTTTTTTAGTAAAGAAAAAACCGGCATGATGCCCATGAAAACAGATGCAAAAGACATAAGCACACAGCTTAAATGGCGCCTTACACTTGATCAAAATAGCTCATTACTACTTGGACAAGAATATTATAATTACCGCATTGATGATTGGTGGCCGGCGATTGAAGGCTCAACCATGATGGGGCCAAATGATTATATAAATATTAATAACGGTAAGCGTGAGCGTATTGCCTTATTTGCAGAATATGCAAGCCAAATCAATAACAAGCTCTGGTTAAATACGGGTATAAGGGTTGAGCGTGTTAATACACAGGTTGATGAAGTACAAGCCTATAACGATGGCATGATGAATACGGGCAGTATGAGCGCAATGACAACTGCCAATAATGCGCTAGCTGCCAATAACTTTAACAATGCTGATAGAGATAAAACCGACACCTTAGTTGATGTAAATGTATTAGCTAATTATCAAATTACACTTTATGACGAGCTGCAATTAGGCCTGGCCCGCAAAAACCGAGCCCCTAATTTATATGAACGTTACAGTTGGGGTGTAAGTAATATGGCAAGCACTATGATTGGCTGGTACGGCGACGCTAATGGTTATATTGGTAACCCAAACCTCAAAGCCGAAACCGCCCATACCATCAGTGCAACGTATTCAAAAACAGCAAAAAATGATGCGTGGCGGGTAAGTGCTAATGTGTGGTACACCGATGTAACGGACTACATTGACGCAAATATTGTACGTAGTTTTAATAGTTATGGGTTAGCAAATACAACACGTAACATTTTAAGCTTTACTAATGTTGACGCCACACTTTATGGCGCAAAGGTTGATATAAGTAAGGCACTTTATCAATCAACACAGTTTGGCGAATGGCAATTAAAAGCAAACATAACGAGCACTCGTGGTAAGCGCCGCGACACTAACCAACCGCTTTATCAAATTAAGCCGTTACATACAGCGCTCTCATTAAGCCAGCAAATAGGGATATTCGAAAATGCATTGTTGTGGCAATGGGTGGATACAAAATCACGCGTTGATGTTAACCGCTTAGAAAACCAAACCGTTAGTTACAGCTTAGTTAATATAAGCTCTAAAGCTTCTTTTGATGCACTTACGCTGGGTATTGAGGTGGTAAACTTATTTGATGCGTTTTATCAATTACCCCTAGGCGGGGTAAGTATTGCAGCGCTTAAGCAAGGTAGCAGCACGGGGTTTACTCAATTAGCTGGGCAAGGGCGCTCATTTAATATAAGTGCCAGTTACGCATTTTAAACCCATATAAAGCGTTGAGAATAGGTTGCTTGGCGCTTTAGTTTAATCTGATGTTGGCGTAACTTGCTCTGCGTTGGTTGTTTGCTGCGCCTCTAAAGCTAGTTTTTCACGCTCTGCTTTTGATACATACGCCGGTTTATTACTTTTATGCAATTTAGCATTAGCACGTTTATCTTTTTTCTGAAATTTGGTGACAATTTTTTTGCGGCGGTTCATTAGTACTAATACTCTGATTAATTAAGGTCGCGCATTATACAACCAATGCAATGTAAGCCGCTATCTAAATTTAAAGCGCGATTGTTGTAACCCTGCCGCAAAGCGCTATTTAATACTATTGCTTGGCGGTATAATTTAGCTTTAATACCAATTTAATTATTTAAGCGATTTATTATTGCGCATTGGTAGTAATGATTCATACAAAAGGATACGTTTTGAAAAAGTTAGCTTTGCTTTGTAGTGCTTTATTTGCTTTTAGCGCACATGCACAATTACATACAAATATTGATAGTGTTGCCGATTACGCTGTTAATACTTATCAACAATCACAAATTCACACGTTAACTAATTTAGTGGCTTTTCCTACGGTAAATAAAGAGTCGATACCCGCGCCACAAAATCCTGACTTTATTAATTTCAAATCTGTATTAAAAATGAAAGCTGCAGAGCTTGGGTTTGATTACCAAGACCTAGGCTACACCGTGCTTATAGGCATGGGAGATCAAAGCGAAAAGGTTACCGTTGTAACCCACGGAGACGTACAACCTGCCAATGCCAGTAAGTGGAAGCAAAGCCCATTTATTATTGATACCTCAGAGCCTGGAAAATTAGTCGGGCGCGGTACCGAAGACGACAAAGGCGCAATAGCCACCGCACTATACGCCATGAAAGCGATTAAAGATAAAGGCATAGAGCTTAATAACCGCATAGAGCTGATGATTTACCTAGCTGAGGAATCTGACTGGGGCCCGCTTACTGAATTTATGAAAACCTACGAGCAGCCAAAATACGCCGTAACCATTGATGCATCATACCCAGTTGTAGTAGCCGAGAAAGGCTGGAGCTTAATTGCTCCTACTTTTAATGCTACCTCAAAACAAACCGGTATGTATGTGAGTGATTTAGCGGGCGGCGCGTTTAAAAGCCAAATACCAGAAGATGCAAGCTTAGTGCTGCATAACGCAAGCGCTGTAGTTATTAACTCATTAAAAGCTAAAGCTAAAACACTTAGTGAAGTTGAGTTTAACTTTGAAGAGCTAGCTGAAGGCTTAAAAATAACTGTAAAAGGGGTGTCTGCGCACTCTTCAGAGCCAGAGTCGGGCGTTAATGCTATTGCACACCTGAGCGAGCTATTTAAAGACGTAGCACTTGAAAATAATAGCGATGGGCAGCTTATAAAATTTGTAAATCAATTAATTGGCTTAGATATTCATGGTAAGCAATTTGGTAATATTGCCTACGAGCATGAATTCATGGGCCCAATGAGCGTAGCCCCAACCGTAATTGAACGCGATGGTAACGCACTAACGTTAGCCATTAACGCGCGCCGCCCAGTTGGTAAAGATGAAAACTTACTTAAAGCGCAAATAAACAGTGCGATTAAGGAATGGGAAACGGTAAATAACGTAACGCTTACTAATGTCGAGACCATTATTGGTACACCCATGCTGTTAGATAACGCGCCGCACGCACAAAAGCTGCTTGATATTTTTAAACATTTTACAGGTGACGAACAAGCTGACTTTGTATCAATAGGGGGCGGCACTAACGCAAAGCTATTTGATAATGCCGTCTCGTTTGGCCCTTCAATGCCAGGCAAACGTTATACCGGCCACTCAGAGCATGAATTTATTACGCTTGAGCAATTAGCGCTTAATTTACGTATGTATACCGCAATGATGATAGAGCTAGGTAATATGTAAGCTATAGCTGTTTTAATATAAAAGCCGCCTTGTTTAACTGAAGTGACTCCAGCAAGGCGGTTTTTTGTATTTACTAAAACTGAGCTACAAAACTGAGATTGTATATATCGTAGTCATCGTTATCGGTGTAATTAGCTGTAAAATAGTAGTTATCGTTAATAAAGTATTTACCTTCAACAACTAAATCTGAGTCGTATAAACCAACGCCAACTGCAACATGCTTATTAAAGTAATAATTTGCCAACACATTAAAAATTGAATCATCGCCAGTATCGAGATAGTCAGCATTTATAGTAAAGTAGCGTTCATCGTAAAGGTGAGCAAAGTAACGTGATGATAAGTCCCACGACTCTATTTCATCATCCGCCTCAACAGTAAAACCAATGTAGTCGGTGTCATTAATTTGGTGATTATATTGCGCTTTAAACAAATAAACTGTGTCACCATATTCGTAATCTACCATGCGTGCAGATACTTTTAGCGAATCAGCAAATAAGTAACCTATGCCAAGTGAATAGGTATCAGTATCGCCAATATTAGGCAGCTCTATGGTTGCAAAAGCATTACCGTAAAAGCCTTCTCCAAAGATCCCTTTTCTACTAAAACCATCTGAATTAAAGTAATTTAAGCCTATATTACTATCTGTATCTAGGTAGCCATAATCATCCCACACTCCCGAGCTTTGTTGCTCTTCAAAGTAATAATGCGTAGATAATCCGTACACATTATCGCTGTAATAGCGTGAATCAATTTTTGCGTAGTTAATTGTATTAAACCATTGCTTTGATGCTGATTGTTCGGCGTTTACTGACGGTGCACAGCTAAGTGCAAGCAAAGAGAGTGGTATTAAGTAGCGCATAAGTATCCTTTCTTATTAATTAAATAGGTGTATCTAGAAAAGGTATTATATTAAATACTCTTTAAAATACATTTAAATAATTGTAAGTAACTGTATGTTTGTATAAGTATTTGTAGAGATGCGCTTGAAGGGGCTGCTATAAATTTATGACTAATGTCATATTAACTGATGACAAATAGCACCTTTCAGGCTTAAAAATTAAGGCAATAATAACCTTACATTTTAAGAGGAGAGCAAACATGAATACACCAGCATTTTTTGATAATTTAAAACGTTACTTTGTGGCTTTGGTATTTTTGACCGCGATAAACTTAATTACATCGCCAAATTATTTATGGGTAGTGTGGCCTGCTTTAGGGATGGGTATAGCACTGCTAAATGAGTTATTAAACTCAAATAACTCAAAAAGGGTTAGGGATGAGTGTTAAGCCAAGTAACAGGTTACCTGGCTTAACGCGTAAAACCGTAAGGTTTAAAAATTACGTTTTATGCGGTTGAGTCGAGCGTTGCGTTTAGTGAGATTTCGGTATTAAGCAGCTTTGAAATAGGGCAGCCTTTTTTAGTTTGCTCACACAGTGCCTGAAATTGCTCGTTAGCAATATCTTTAATACGTGCGTTTACTTCAAGCGCTATATGGGTGACTGCAAAGCCGTCATCAACCTCATCAAGGCTTACGGTGGCTTTAGTATCAATTTTATCGGCTTTAAAACCGGCATCGCCAAGAGCAAGCGAAAGCGCCATACTAAAGCAGGCACTGTGCGCAGCTCCAACTAATTCTTCTGGGTTAGAACCAGGCTCGTCTTCAAAGCGAGTATTAAAACCAAATGGTTGTTTATCAAGTGCGCCGCTTTGTGTAGAAATACTGCCTTTACCTGTTTTAATATCGCCTGACCAGGTTGAGTTTGCCGTTTTTTTAATCGTCATCATCTTCTCCTTGCGTTGCATGTAAGCTTTTCAGGCTGAGTAAGTACTATTTACATAAAACACCTAAATACAGCCTTAAAAGCCGAGTTATTCATACCATTGCAAAATAGACGCCAGCTCACGCATAGCATAAAGGATTAATACCTTTTACTTTTTATTACGTTTACAGCGCTCTGAGCAGTAAATAACGTTATTCCAATCGCGCTGCCATTTTTTACGCCACGCAAAAGGCTTGTTGCAAACAGGGCACATTTTTTGTGGTAAGTGACTTTTTTTATGTGCCATATTAATTACTTTTTGCGGTGTTTTTGTGTGTACGAGTAAGCCCTACATGCTTTTTTAATATGTTAGGAATTGCACGTTTAACATCGGCGCGCTCGCGGTATTGCCATAAACGTTCGCGCGCTTGTTTGGAGGCTTGAGTTAAATCAAGCATTGGCTCGGGGTAGTCTTCACCAAGTTTAAAGTCGTTAAACAGCGCTTCCATTGGTGTTTGTTGCCAAGGCTCGTGTAAATATTCTATCGGCAGCTTTTCAAGTTCGGGGCACCATTTTTTAATAAAGGCGCCGCTTGGGTCTTGATCTTCAGATTGCTTAATCGGGTTGTAATGCCTAATGGTGTTAATACCCGTAACTGAGGCCTGCATTTGTATTTGTGGGTAATGAATGCCAGGTTCAAAGTCTAAAAAGTAATTTGCCAAAGGTAAGCTTGCCTGCTGCCAGCTTATATTTAAATGATGCGTTACAAAGCTAACCAACATAGCGCGCATTCTAAAATTAATATAGCCCGTGGTTTCTAAACAGCGCATGCAGGCATCAATAATGGGTATACCCGTTTGGCCTTGTGCCCAGCGCTCAATATCGTATTGTACGTTGTCATCGTTTCTATAGGGGAACTGATGATACCCCGCATTGAGCGCTTTAAATTCCATCGTACTCTCACTTTCAAATTTTTGCATAAAATGGCAGTGCCAATGCAAACGCGATACAAATGCAGCAAGCGGGCGCTTCCAGCCTTTTTTGCTTGGGTGTTTTGCATGGTATGCATCAATAGCCATTTGGTACACCTGTTTAAGGCTAATATTACCCCACGCTAAATAAGGCGAAAGCCTAGAGCAATGAATACGGCTTAAGCTGGGGCTAGATATGCCTTTTTGATATCCCTTACCGCGCTCAGCAAAAAAGCTTTGCAATATTGTGTGCGCAGTTAAAGGCCCACCTACTTGAAAGTTGTCATCATTTTGCGTGTAGCTGTCGGGCAATTTAGGTGTTTGGTAGTTATCAAGTGTAATGGTTTTTATGTTTTTCCAATTAGGAATAGCAATAGGGGCCTGCATTGTTTGTTGCCAGCGTGCGTTCCAATCTTTACGGTTTTTTTTGCCACGAATAACGCCGCCCGTTTGTGACTCAAGCCAGTTAACTTTGTTAGCTTTACACCATATAGCAACGGCTTTATCGCGCTCAAAGGTATTGTTTAAGCCAATTTCTTGATGGCTAAATATGTTTGCTATTTGATATGTTTGATTAAGCGTGTTTAACAGTGTCAGCATGTCTTGGTTAAAAATATACAGCGTTGCTTTGTAGCGAGTTAGTTGCTGATTTATTTCGCCTATTGATTGATAAACAAAACGCCAATGGCGCGCATTATAATGTGCATCCTCAAGCATTAGTGGCTCAAAGTTGTATAGCAGTAACGTGGGTAAATCATCACTAAATGCATTTTTAAGTGGTTGATGGTCGCTAAGGCGTAAATCGCGTTTAAACCACACTATGTTTATTTTTTTGCGCATGTTTAAAAAAGTGGCTGCAGTTATGAAATACTGTACGCAATACAGCGCTTTTACGATTTGCAGTACGACGTATAAAGGAAAATTATGTTTTTAGATTTAACGCAAAGCACGCAGCACAATGTTTACTCGTATTTAGTGGGGGGTATTAGCCCACGGCCTATTGCTTGGGTAAGCACACTTAGTAAGGAGGGGATTGCTAATATTGCCCCGTACTCTTTTTTTACAGTGGCCAGCTGTAACCCGCCAGTGCTGAGCGTGACCCAAGTAAACCCACGCGACAAAGCCAATAAAGACACGCTTTTAAACCTTCAAGCCACTAACAACTGCGTGGTTAATATTGTTAGTGAAGAGCTAGTAGAGAAAATGAATCAAAGCTGCGCTAATTATCCACATAATGTGAGTGAATTTGAGGCGGCAAATATTGAAACAATCGCCAGTACACACGTAACATCTCCAGGCGCCGCAGCGGCTAAAGTAAGATACGAGTGCACCTTAAGAGACGTTATTCAGATAAGCGACGAACCAGGTGGCGGCAAAGTTATGCTACTTACCGTGGTGGGAATTTATATTGACGATAACGTGTTAGTAAATGGCTATATAGATCCCACGCGTTTAAACAGCATAGGTAAAATGGGTGGAGACTACTTTAGCTCTACTAAAGATAAATTTGTACTAAAGCGGCCACAATTGTAAAATAACAGATTAACCTTATACACTTACTGTTAACTCATTAAGCGTTACCTATAAAACAAATGGATATTGAATGTCTAAACTTTACCTCACTTTAGTATTTGCCCTACTTAGTTTTAGCTGCCTATCAGCCTCTGATAAAAAGCTACCCATAGAAGCGTTTGCAGGCTTAAAAAGCATAAGCCAAGTTAAGCTCTCACCAGATGGAAATAACATTGCGTATGTTAGAAACCTTGATGGCGATTTAGTTTTAATGGTGCAAAGCCTTACAACAGGCAAGGGCAAACCGATTATTAAATCGGATAACCACACTGTATTTTTTGACTGGTTTAGTTGGGCAAATAATGATGTTTTGTTATTGGGCGCACGATACATTAAATATCAATTTGGTGGGGTTAAGTATGCGTCTACATTAATGTATTCGTATAATCTAAGTGATGATAAAGGAATAAAACTGGCTTTTAGAGCAAACAACACGCGTGATGAAAAGCAGCCTCAGTTTTCTGACCGAATTATTAGCTTTTTACCGGAGCAAGAAAATAAAATACTCGTGCAGGGCGATTTTAAAATAGCCAATACCCCTGCTGTGTATGAACTTGACCTAACTACCTTACGCAAAAAACAAATACAACGTGCTCGTGCAGATGTAACCAGTTGGTTTGCTGATAGACAAGGCAAGGTTCGTATTGCTAAAAAAATGGATGAAACACAATTTACTTACGAGCTGTACAACGAGCAAAATGAGTCGTGGCAAACACTATTTAGCTACGAAGTATTTAGTGAGCAAAGCATTTCGATACTTGGCTTTGATAAAGACCCTAACTTTTTATACATCACTGCGCTACATGAAGGGCGTGATGCATTATTTAAGCTTAATCTAACAACTAACAAACGTGAGCTCATTTTTAGCGACGACAAGTATGATGTAGATGGCGATATTTTTTACTCCCGTAAAACTGGCGAAGTGGCAGGCTTTACGCATTCGCATTTAGAAGATGGTATTGCGTATTGGGATGAAGACTTAGACAAGCTACATCGCTCTTTACGAGCATCACTACCTAAAGATTCATTTGAAATGGATATTGTTAGCACCAGCGACGATCAGCAAAAATATGTACTTTATGTCAGCTCAGATAAAACATCAGGCGCTTACATGTTAGGTGACAGAAAGCGAGGTGACTTAACATTTTTTGCAGACGTTTACCCGCACATTAACGAAAGCGTATACGCCGGTAAAGAGCACATTAGCTATAAAGCACGTGACGGGCTTATTATTGAAGGCTACTTAACGCTGCCTGTTGGCTACGAGAAAGGCGATAAGTTACCCACTATTATATTTCCACATGGTGGACCTATGGCGCGAGACTATGCAGGCTTTGACTATTGGACTGCGCTACTGGCATATAATGGTTATGCCGTGTTACAGCCTAACTTTCGTGGCTCAAGTGGTTATGGTTATGACTTTTTAATGCAGTCGATCCAAGGTTTTGGTTTAGCCATGCAAGATGACTTACAAGATGGAGCTAACTGGTTAATAGACCAAGGGATTGCTCAGCCAGATAAAATTTGTATTGGTGGCGCAAGCTACGGTGGGTATGCCGCCTTAATGGCTGTTATTAAACACCCTGAAACATTTAAATGTGCGGCAAGTTTTGCAGGGGTAACTGACCTTGAGCATATTGTGAGTAAAGCCCGACACTTTACAAATAAAGACATAGTACGAAAACAGTTTGGAACAAATAGCGATAAGTTAGAGGCCAATTCGCCGGTTAATTTTGCTAAATCAATTAACAAACCTGTTTTACTTGTGCATGGTAGCGACGACAGTGTTGTCCCTATTTACCATAGTCGAGAAATGGAAGATGAATTAGATGACGAAGATAAAGATGTTACTTACATTGAGCTAGAAGATGGCGACCATTACTTGTCTTATCAGCCGCATAGAATTAAAACGTTACAAGCGTTTCTCGATTTTTTTGATAAGCATTTAAAAAACGATTAATAACAAAGGCGACTTAGGTCGCCTTTTTTGAGCGTGATTTTTTATATAATGCACATTGTTTGCACTTTTACTTGTTAACGTTATACGTTGTTATTAAAGGCGCTATTTATAAGTCGCTATAATAGAACATGCAATTAATACAATTGTTATTACAGGCTATTCTTAAAAGTGCTTAGAGCTTTTAATAATACGTTTTAGCAGTAAAAAAATACGCAATAAATAACAGCTCAAATGCTTTTAGAGTCAGGTTTATAAAAAATAAATGAAAATTCACAACAAACTTTTTTTAATATTATTTAGCTTCACCTTTAGCATTATTGCGGGGCTTGTTGTGCTTATTCAGTACAGTATTGGCCAAGGTATTATTGATTTTGTAAACGCTAAAGAAGTAAAAGCATTAGAGCCATTAGCAGTACAACTGGCTAATAAATACGCGCAAACTCCTTCGTGGGATAAAATTATAGGTAACGATCAGCGCTTTTTAAGGTTGGTTGAATCGCAATTGCAATCAAGCCAGTTTTTACCTAGTTTACGCGATATGCCACAGCGCCCAGAAATTCGCGGCGAACGCAGACCCAGACCCCCACAGCATATGGCGCAACGAGATCGACGCCCACCGCCCGAGCATGCCGCGCACTATGCACTACTGGATGAAAACCAGCAGCGTATTTTTGGCAAATTATTTGAGGATTTAAAGTACATTAAAACGCCCATAGAGCTTGAAGGTAAAACAATTGCTTACCTTGCTGTTTCAAAAAGAAAAAGCCTAGCAGATGGGTACGAGTTGGATTTTTTAAAGCAACAAACTAACTATTTATGGCTTATTGCGTTAACCGCAGGGCTACTTACCTTAATGTTGTCTTTTTTACTGGCAAGGCATTTAGTTGGCCCTGTAAAGCAAATTGCCAGTGGTATGCATAAGCTAACCAAAGGGCAGTACAGCACCAAACTTTTATTAGATAGGAAAGACGAGCTGGGCCAGCTTAGTGAAGATTTTAATACCTTGGCCTTTACGCTCGCTAAGGATGAGCAAGTACGTAAACGCTGGTTAGCTAATATTTCTCATGAACTAAGAACGCCCATGAGCATTTTACTCGGTGAGCTCGAAGCTATGTTGCTTGGGATACGTGAACCAAATAATAAAAATATTAGTTCTGCTAACGATGAAGCGCTGCATTTAAAGCGCTTGATTGACGACCTACACATGTTAAACAGCGCCGAGCTAGGCGGCATGCATTACACCATGCAACCTACCGACGTAGGCTTTTTACTTAACTCCATAGAGCAAAAGTATCACGTTATTTTTGAGCAGCACGCTATTAATTTTTACCTTCTTAATAGTGCTAACAACACCACAGTAAACGCAGATAAAACACGTATACTGCAATTGCTAGATAATATATTAATGAATGCGGTGCATTACGCCCAGTGCTCAACTATTTCTTTAAGTGCCAATAACGTAAATATTAAAGGCCAAGCCTATTTAGAGCTTATAATAGAGGACAACGGGATAGGCGTTGAGCAAACGCATTTATCGCACTTGTTTGAATATTTATACCGTGTAGACAGCTCTCGCAATCGCCAAG
The DNA here is from genome assembly GCF_023161905.1 of Pseudoalteromonas sp. 2CM41L. Taxonomy (NCBI): domain Bacteria; kingdom Pseudomonadati; phylum Pseudomonadota; class Gammaproteobacteria; order Alteromonadales; family Pseudoalteromonadaceae; genus Pseudoalteromonas; species Pseudoalteromonas sp. 2CM41L. The sequence goes on along the minus strand of NZ_JALNTN010000004.1, from coordinate 310,101 downwards.
AGGGTGGCTCTGGTTTAGGTTTGTCTATTTGTCAGCATATTGTTAAAGGTCATAATGGCGAAATATCAGCCGAAAAAGCCAGTATTGGCGGGCTTGGCATTGTTATTAAATTACCCTTATTAGTTCAGTAGAGGATAAGTATGAGTGAGCAAATACTCATTGTTGAAGATGAAATAAAACTTGCCAATTTAATGAGCGACTTTTTAACAAGTCATCATTATCAAACGCACCTTATTCATCATGGTGATGAAGTACTTAGCTGGCTTGAAAGTAATAAGCCAAGTGTTATTTTATTAGATATTATGTTGCCAGGGCAAAGCGGTATAGAGCTGTGCAAAGCGATAAGAAAGTTTTCTAATGTGCCCATTATTATGGTTTCGGCAAAGGTGGAGGAGATTGACCGGTTACTCGGACTTGAACTGGGCGCCGATGACTATATTTGTAAACCGTTTAGTTATGCTGAGCTGGTGGCGCGAGTAAAAGCAATTTTAAGGCGTGTTAATACCACAAAAGAGCCGGTAAATAATGCCATGACACTGGATGAAAGTACTTACAGTGTAAACTATAAAAATAGCAGTATAGAACTAACTAATTTTGAATTTCAGCTATTTAAGCCTTTGTATTCAAACCCTAACAGAATCTATTCACGCGATAGCTTAATGGACACCATGTACGCAGACCAACGTATAGTTAGCCACCGCACTATAGACAGCCACATAAAAAAGTTACGTAAAAAGCTTGATGAAGTAACGCAAACCGACAGCGTTATTCAGTCGGTTTACGGTGTGGGCTATCGGTTTGTTCACCCTCAATAGCTAAACGTGAGCGCAGTTTTACTCATCGTCAGCGTTTTTAATACGCTCTAAACGGTCGAACTCTTCGTATTCGGCCGCTTGTATTTCATCGAGTACCGCATCTACATCTGCAGATTCATTACTGTCTTCAAATTCTCCGCTGAGCACAGTGTTTGGCGTTAAGCTGGCCTCTTCAAACAGTGCCCACATTTCTTTAGCGTAATGAGTGTTTAATAGGCTAGGTGCAAACTGCGCATAATAACGACGTATGTTGTTTACATCGCGCGTAAACATTGCTTGCGCACTGTTATTGGCTGCGGCGTTTACAGCTTGCGGAAGGTCAATAATTACAGGCCCTTTACTATCAACAAGTACGTTAAATTCTGATAAGTCACCGTGGATAATACCCGCGCACAGCATTAATTTAATATAATGAACCATCATACTGTACTGCTCAATAGCGTCTTGCTGTGTAAGGGTCACATGCCCTAACTGTGGAGCAACATCTCCGTCTTCATCGCACACAAGCTCCATTAACAACACACCATCAATACAGTAATAAGTATCAGGAACTCTGACGCCAGCGCGTGATAAACGTGAAAGCGCGTCTACTTCTGCATTTTGCCAAATTTCTTCTTCTAGTTGTCGCCCATAACTAGAGCGTTTACCCATGGCGCGGGCTTGGCGTCCGCCTCTTACTTTTCGGCCTTCTTGATACTGAGCTGCCTTTTTAAAGCTGCGTTTAACGGCATCTTTGTAGACTTTAGCACAGCGAATTTCGCCACCGCTGCGCACCACAAATATATCCGCTTCTTTACCGCTCATTAAGCGGCTTATCACTTCATCAATTAGGCCATCATCAACGAGTGGCTGGAGGCGTTTAGGTATTTTCACTGCGATACAACTAGAAAAATTGGAAGATTAAACATGTATGTTAATAAGTCCTTAATATGTTAGCTCTCAAAACAGGTGTTGAAAGTGGTTTTAAGTAATTAGTTATCACAATAACCGAAATACCGAATAAGGTAAAAATAACATGATAAAAATCGGATTTATTTTTATTTCCTTATTGTTTGCACAATGTTTGCATTTTTTAAGCGTACTTTATATTCATACCCTTTATTAATATTTAACCCAAGGTGACCACGATGAAGCATTTTCCTACTTTTGCCGTTGCTGCATTATTATCAATGGCTTTTTCAGCCAATGTTGCAGCCAGAGGCGGTGATAACCCACCACCTAAACCTGACTTTTCAAGCATAGATGCAGATGGTGACGGTGTGATTAGCCTTGCAGAATTTAGCGAAAGTGCGCCACCGCAAGGCGATGCGCAAACTATTTTTGACGAAATAGATGCCGATGGGAATGGCGAAATTAGCGAACAAGAGTTAAGTGAACACAAGCCACCACGCCGCGCACGTTAAGGGAGAAAAATATGATCAACAGTATTGGTAGCTCAGCGAGTTTTATGACTCAACAATCTAGCCAAGTAAGCGCTTTAACTTCAGAGCAAACTGAGTTTGTTAAAGAAACACTTGCAGAATTTGATGCACAAAACCTAAGTACGGAAGATGCGCAAAGTATTCAAGCTGCATTTGAAGAGCAGGGGATCTCGCCGACAAAAGAGTTGGCTGATTTAATGAGCGAACTTGATTTTGACGCTAAAAGTATTGGCGATGCAGGACGCCCTGAAGGACAGCGCCCGCCACCGCCGCCGCAAAACTCTTTAGAATCTGTTGATACTGACGAAGTGGTTAGCTACTTAGATGAGTTATTAACTGAGTATTCAAGCCAGCTATCTGATGAAGATAAAGAATCAATTCTTTCATCGGTACAAGAAAAATTTGGTTTAAGTGAAGGTGATTCACTGCTAAATGTAACTGCTTAGGTGTTATAACTTGAGGTAAAGCTGACTGTTTATCCTTAGGTCTTAAGTCCAAAGCCCGGCAATTATTTTGTTGGGCTTTTTTAATATACCAATTCGCTTAATTGATCACGTATTATTGCGCATTGGTATTACTCCGCTTGAGGCAAAAAAATCGCGCTAATAGCACCTAACAAACCGAGCAGGCTATACAACAAAATAAGCTGTGCGGTTGATAAAAATGCTTCTAAAAGCCCTATACTGCCTAACATTAAAAGCAAAATGCCAATTACAGTATTACTAACCGACACGTAATCAGTGCGTTTATTGCCTTGTGCCATATCTACTAAATAGGTTTTACGCCCGAGCCGTACGCCTTGATGAGCAATGCAAAGCAAAAAATAAAAACCAGGTATTACCCAAGCATATTCAAACAGCTGGCTATACCATGTGGCTATTACAAACACACTCACCCCGTTTATGGTGACAAGTAACGCACTGATCACAAGCACCTTTTGGCTAGAAAAATCGCTGAGTCTTCCCCATATTGGCCCAGAAATTAAACTTGCTAAGCCAGACACGGCTAAAAATACTGCCAATAATGAAAATTCAAACTGCTGAGAGCTTGCTAAAATAATATAAAAAGGCGCGCTTAGGGCTGAGCAAAGTAAAAAGGCGCGGGTAATTACAAAGTGTGCAAATTGTTTATCTTGATAAAGCAGCTTTAATTTACTTAGCGCATTTAAAAAGCCATTTTTACCGCCTTGTGTCGCGCCTTTGTATTCGTTTATGCGGCTATAAAAAAGTGCAGCAACAACCCACAAAACGGCGCCTAAACACAGCGCAATTAATACCGTATTTTGCTCTTTTTGCCCCGAAAAAAACCACATCATTAAACCAAAAGTGAGTGTTGCAAAGCCAGCTATACTTGCCGCCAGGCCACTAATATTGCCCCGCTTTTTTTTAGGAATAACTTTACCTAATACATCTTTAGCGGCAATAGAATTAAACCCGCGGGCGAGGCTAAAGAGCACCAGCAGAGCTAAAATTGCATAGCCAGCCTGAGCGCCTTCTAGCACAAATGAAACACCAACCATAGCGCCAATACATACAGCTTGGGCAAATGCACCGCAAACCCATACCCACTTTCTTACTGAGAGTTTACGGATAATATTGGCTATCGCTAATTGTGGTAATAAAGAGCCCGATTCTCTTATAGGCACCAGCCACGCTATAAACGCGCTTGGTACGTTTAAGCTTTGCATTAACCAAGGCAGAGTGACTTTAGGGTTGAGGAGGGCATCGGCAAATTTACTAAAAAGCTGGCTTGTTAATAAAAGAATAAAGTTACCGGCCACTTCTTTGCAGTCATCTTCGTTTATGTCTTTACAGGCGCGTGCGTCTTCATCGTTGTTAAGGCGTTTATAGACTTGCTCTTTAGTGAGTTTTTTCATACTGCTAGCTACACAATTTGTTTTGCTCTTTGAGGTACGAATCTACAAAGTGTTGTTCCATAGGTTTAGAAAAGTAATAACCTTGTAGGTGAGACACACCAATTTCTTTTAGCATGTTAGCTTGCTCTAGGGTTTCTACACCTTCGGCGACTACTATAAAATCAAGTGTTGAGGCCATTTGCACAATCGCATGAATTATACTTAAGCCTCGCTTATCCATGTTTTGAATGAAACTTTTATCTATTTTTACTATGTCTACACCAATATCTAACATGCTCGACAAGGATGAGTACCCAGTACCAAAGTCGTCAATAGAAATACAAAATCCTTGTTTTTGCAGCTCTTTTACTGCTGCTAAAAAGGTGAGCTTATCCTCAGCAAACACAGATTCAGTGATTTCAAGGTGCAGGTTTTCTGGCTTTACGCCGTATTGATCAACGATATTTACAACCTTAGTGACAAAATCAGGGTCTTGAAGTTGTATTACAGATACATTAACGCTCACAGCAATAGGGGGTTGTACGTTTTTAAACGTGCAAGCTTGCACACACGCTTGCTCAATCACCCATAAGCCAAGTTCGGTTATGAGGTTGTATTGCTCGGCAATGGCAATAAATTCATCAGGAAATATCGCTTCGTCATTTAATTGCCAGCGTAAAAGTGACTCAAACGAGGTTACCTTCGCTGTTTGGCTATCCACAATAGGCTGAAACACTAACCGCAAGCCGTTGTCTTTTATTGCACTTGCCAAGCGTTTACTGAGCAATTGTTCGCGCTCTTGTTGGCGCTTTAAGTCGTTGTTGTAAATATTTACGCAGCCTTTGGCAATACGTTTTTGATGGTACATAGCTAAATCTGCTGAACGAATTAACGCGCTTAAATCGCCCTCATGCTCAGGAAATAACGCTATGCCAATAGTGGCAGATACCCAGCTTTGGTATTTGTATCGTTCATGCTCGGCACGAATGCTTTTAATAACCTTTTTGGAAAAATCAAATAAGTCTTGTTCATCCTCATAGGTTGTTAAAATTAAAAATTCATCTCCGCCCCAGCGGCATTTGTATAAGTGGCGGGTGCAAACGTTAGTGAGTCGCTCGGCTATTTCTTTAAGTACTTGGTCGCCAACTTTATGACCCATAGAGTCATTAATTTGCTTAAAGCCATCTAAGTCTACAAACAGTAAAGCGAGTTTTTCCTCGGGGTGATCTGCCAGCTGTTTATTTGCCACTTTTAAAAAAGCGGTACGGTTTAATAAACTTGTTAGTGGGTCAGTGTTTGATAAACGGTAAATTTCTTCTGTGCGTGTTTCTACTTTGCTTTCCATTTCGTTAAGTAGTTCGCGGTTTTGATTTCGTAATTTTATGGCTGTTTGGGTAAATGTGGCCGACTTATAAGAAGAGGCGATCATAATTGCCGAAAAAGTAATGCCCAAAAAGCCTAATACATAGTGGTAATAGTCATCAGATAAGGTTAGTACTATAGAGTAAGGCATTAATAAAATAATGCTGTAACACACCGAGGTAAAGCGACTACCCGAGAGCAAATTGGCTGAGCCACCAGCAAATGCCGACAAAATAGCTATTGTGGTGGTAATTTCAACGGTGGATGAGCTTTTATGAAACCACAGTGCGTAACATGACCACGAAATCGCGGTCGCTATACACCCCACCGAAAAGCGTTTTAAAAAGCTATTTGCATTAAAAGGCTGGTTAACTTCTTTGGTGTAGTTAAAGTAAATAACATCCATTAGCCTTGCTGCTAAAACAACCAGCATAAAAAAAAGCCAAATTATTTTTTCTTGATTTGTTCTCTCATCCGTTAGGTCAAATGCAAATACAAGTACAAAGCTAACTAACGCCGAAACACCAATGCCAGATAAAGCATTAGAATATAAAAGTTTTACGGCTTCTCTGCGTTCATCACTATTTAAATTTTTATATTGCACTCATTAAAGCCTTATGAAAAGTAATGCGGGTAAAGCAGGTTACATTTTATAAAAACACAATAATAAATATAGTTTAATGACAGGGAAAATGCAGATTTTAAATAAAAAAATGCCCATAACACAATGTCTTGTTATGGGCTGTTAGATTAAAAGTCGCTGGCGTTATGTCGTTCGCTAAGTTGCTCTTCTTCAGGGCCCCAGGTGCGATTAACACGTTGACCACGTTTAACAGCGGGGCGCTTTGCTATTTGCTCTGCCCAGCGCATTACATGAGTGTAAGAGGCAACATCTAAAAACTCAGCGGCGTCGTATAATTTTCCAAGCACCAACGAGCCGTACCAAGGCCAAATGGCAATGTCGGCTATAGAGTATTCACTACCCGCCATGTATTCGTTTTCACTTAAGTGGCGATTTAATACATCGAGCTGGCGTTTAGTTTCCATAGTAAAACGGTCTATTGGGTATTGCATTTTTGTTGGTGCGTAGCTATAAAAATGACCAAATCCGCCGCCTAAATAAGGCGCTGAACCCATTTGCCAAAATAGCCAATTACGGCACTCGGTCTTGGCTTTAAAATCTTTTGGGATTAGCACATCAAATTTTTCTGCCAAGTATTGTAAAATTGAACCCGACTCAAAAATGCGTGTTGGTGGCGTGGTAGAGTGATCCATTAGCGCAGGAATTTTAGAGTTTGGATTAATATCAACAAAGTCTGAGCCAAATTGGTCGCCTTCGCCAATGTTAATTAAATAGGCATCGTAGTCGGCATCGGTTAGGCCAAGCTCTAATAACTCTTCAAACATAATGGTCGCTTTTTGGCCATTAGGCGTGGCTAATGAATAAAGTTGAAACGCATGCTTGCCAATGTCTAAGGTTTTGTCATGAGTGGCGCCGGCAATAGGGCGGTTAATATTAGCAAATTTACCACCACTTTCGCTGTCCCACGTCCAAACTTTAGGCGGCGTGTATTCGTGTTCATTACTCATAAATAACCTCAATTTAAAAATGTAATTAATTTATATACTCATAGATAACAAGCTGGGGGCGTAAAAAATTAATTAAAGGCAATGAAAAAATTATCGTGCTTTTAATTTATCTGCTTTGGCAAGTTTATACCCTAAAAAGAACCCACTTAACGCACCAAAAAGGTGACTTTCGAACGAGACATGAAAGCGTTGTGGTAACACGCCCCAAATAAATCCGCTGTAAAGCACTGCCACTACTAGGGCAATAACAATAGACTTAAATGAGCGCCTAACCACGCCATAGCACAGTATAAATCCCCATAAACCATAAATAACGCCGCTTAATCCAACATGAAAACTACTTCGACCAAAGGCCCACACTAATAGCCCGCCAATTAACGCAGTAAATATAAACACGGTATAAAAGCGTTTTACACTGTATTGGCAAATTAGCCAGCTAAGTACAGCAAAAGGCAACATGTTGCTAGCAAAGTGCCACCAGCTGCCATGTAAAAATGGGGCGCATAAAATACCGATTAACCCTTGAACGCTGCGAGGGTAAATACCTAAACCATTAAGCGTAATGCCAGGTAAACTATTGATCACTTGTAGTATTAGGCATATAAAAACTACGCTAAATATTGCAAATCGCGTACTGGTTATCAGTGAAGATGATGATGGGGTAGTTGGCATATAAACGCTTTAGTAGGATTGTTTTGTACCAGTATAGGAGTATGTTTTCGCTATTAAAAGCGATTTAATAAGCGCGGCGTTATACGCCGCGCACAGGGGTTATTTTAACCTAGTTTAGTTAATAGTTTTTTCGCCGCAAGCTCTGAACTTGCTGGATTTTGGCCTGTAATCACTAAACCATCTTCGAGCGCTAATACGCCCCAGTCGTCAGTTTTTTGATAATCGCCGCCTTTTTTAATGAGTTCATCTTCAACTAAAAATGGCACTACGTCTGTTAATTGCACGGCGGCTTCTTCTGAGTTAGTAAAGCCTGTTACTTTTTTACCGGCTACGAGCGCATTGCCCTGTGCATCTTTAACATTTAAAAAAGCGGCACTTGCGTGGCAAACAGCCGCTACTGGCTTTTGCTCTTTTACAAACTTTTCAATAAGTGAGATTGAATCGCTGTTATCTACTAAATCCCATAGTGGGCCGTGGCCGCCTGGGTAAAATACCGCGTCAAAGTCGCTGGCGTTTACTTCACTTAACTTTTTGGTGTTTGCCATAAGTGTTTGTGCTGCGCTGTCGTTGTCATAGCGCTTTGTTGCATCGGTTTCAAAGTCAGAAAGCGTGCTAGTTGGGTCAATTGGCGGTTGGCCACCCGCAGGGGAAGCAAGTGTTACCTCTGCACCAGCATCAACAAATGCATAGTATGGTGCTGCAAATTCTTCTACCCAAAAACCTGTTTTTTCGCCTGTGTTGCCAAGCTCTGAATGTGAGGTAAGTACCATAAGTATTTTTTTAGCCATAACAATATTCCTTCGATTAGTGAGTAAATTAAAGCTTGGTGTTAACCAAGGTGCTGTAATAACTATATGCACTTAAAAGGATTTAAACAACGATGATAAATTTAACTTTATTGGTTTAATTATTGATACAATTATTGGGTTGAATAATCATTGGTGGATTTGTGATGAAAGTGTCGTTTGAGCAACTTAAAAGCATGGTGGTATTTGCGCAAATTGTCGAGCAGGGCAGTTTAACCGCGGCAGCAAAGCAGTTGGGGTTAACGCGTGCGGTGGTAAGTTATCACCTTAAAAAATTAGAAACGCAATTAGAAGTTACGCTACTAAATCGCTCAACCCGCACTATGGCGCTAACAGAGGCGGGCATTGCGTATTATGAGCGCTGTAGAGTGATCACAGAACAAGCAAACGCAGCTAATCAGCAAATAGAAAACATTAAAAGTGAGCCACAAGGAGTATTAAAAATTAGCTGCCCCGTTAATGTAGGCATGCAACTAATTGTGCCGGCAATTAATACGTTTAAACGCCAATACCCCAAAATTGAAATAGACCTGCAACTAACCGATGATGTGGTTGATATTATAAAAAACGGCTTTGATATTGCTATTCGTGGGGTCGCTTTAAGTGACTCAAACTTACAAGCCACTAAACTAACCACCATGAGTACCTGTATTTGTGGCTCAGCTGAGTATTTTGAACACTTTGGCAAACCTAAAACGCCAGCTGAATTAGCCTTGCATAAATGGGTGGTGTACCAACTTAGCAGTAAAACATTAACCCTTAGCAAAGAGGGCAAAAAATACGATGTAATACTTCAAGGCGGTATTAGCACCAATAATGCCGCGGCGCGTACCGCGTTTGTAGAGGCCGGGCACGGGCTTGGGCGCATTCCGTTGTATGATGCGTGGCCTAAAGTGCAAGCAGGGCTGTTGGAAATAATACTCGATGATTATAAAACAAAAGATATTGAGCTTTATGGCGTGTTTCCACCTGGGGCGGCAGGCTCCAAAAAGCTCAGGTTGTTTATTGATTATTTAAAAGCCTATTTTGTTAAACAGCATACTGCACTGGGCATGCTAAAAAGCACGTAAAACCGCACTTAATTACAAAGTACGATTAAATAATGCAACCGCTTGTTGGTACATAGTAATTGCAAGCGCGGCATCGTAACGCTCGCCCTCATCACGCATAAACGCATGCTGTGCGTTTACTTCTTGCCAGTGATAGTTAATACCCGTGGCTACACATTGCTGGTAAATTTTACTTCGGCCTTGTTGCGGTACATGTGGGTCTTGCTTACCCCAAATAAAGTGTATTTCACCTTGAATATCAGCCATGCGTTCAAACGAATTGTTACCTGCATTGGCCGTTAATGAATCACTATGAATATCGGTGGCGTATAAACAAAATGCAGCTTTTATGTGAGGGTTTAATGCGGCTCTGTAAGCTAAATGCCCACCAATGCACACTCCCATGGCGCCCACTGTGCCAGTGCAGTAATCTTGATTTTGTACAAAGTCGATGAGTGCTTGTGTGTCGCTGTCGTGGTGCTCAAGTGGCTTTTGCCATTTATCGGCATTGCCTTTATCTTTACCCGCGTCATCGTACGCAAGTACAGTACCAATCGGGTTTAGCTCATGAAATACCTCAGGCACTAACACAACAAAACCATGGCTTGCTAAAATAGCAGCGCTGCGCGCAATAGGCGCGGTTTGCTGAAAAATTTCAGAGTAAAAAATAATACTTGGATATTGGCCAGCTGCTTGTGGGCGGTAAACGGTAGTACGCATTAAGCCTGTAGGGGTGGCTAGGTCGGTATTATGGTGTTGGATTATCATAAAAGCGCTCAGTTAAATAATTAATAAGGTTATGGTAACTGAGCGCAAAAAAATAAACGACCACTGATACTGGTTTTTTAAATGCTTGCAGGCATTTTATTGCAACTTGCGTAGTAGCTTACGGTCGCAGGCCAATCCGAAAATATACCCATAACCCCGACATCCTGCGCGAGTACATCAACCACCGTCATCATGTCGCCATCGTTATCGATAACATCGGCGATTGATTGATAGTAGTAGCCACCGCCCTCGTTAAGAGGCCCCGAGCGCTCAAGGCTCCATGCTATCAGTTCAAGCCCTGCAGCTTTTGCGTCAATGGCGTATTGTGAGGGGACAATATTACTTTCGTTGTCTATGGTGAGCATCATCCAAATAGGGGGCGCTAATATTTTAACGCCATCGGCTACTAGCTCTTCCATACTTGGTTGCCACGTTTCAGGGTTACTTGGATCAAAGCCCGCTTCGCTGTCACGGCCATCTAAATATACGCTTTGATTTGCAAAGTCGGGGTTGTTATTTATCCAATATTTCACATCATCGAGATTAAACGATTGCGGGTATACATCACTGCTTGGTACGTCCAATTGCGTGTACTCATCAAGCATTTTTTGTGCGTATTGCTGTTGTGTCATTCCCTCAAAAGGCATGCTCACTTGCGGCGATTTTAGCTCTGGGGTCATTTTTACACCCAAACTTTTAAATAACTCAATACTTTGTTTATGAGTTACTAATGTTCCACCTGTGGCGTATAAATCGGTGCGCCAGCTGGGCGTGCCCTGCATATATTCACCAACAGTAGTGGCTTGGGTGTTGGCGCCATCCATTTTACCTTCAAGCGTTAAAAATTCGCTCAGGCTGATATCGCTTGTGCAGCATTTAGCGGTGGCAGGCGTGCCACTTGCTGCGTTAGCTGGAGTAAAAGGCACACTGCATTTAGCAGCAAGTTCATCAATGGCTAATATATTGGTGGTGGTGTGCAAATCGCACTGAGAGTGGCGACACACGAGCTCTTTGTCGCTGGTAAAGGTTACATCGCACTCGACAATACCTGCACCCATACGCGCCGCAGCTATATAAGACTCCTTGGTATGCTCAGGGTATTGCATTGGCGCACCACGATGCCCAATAGAAAAATCTGTACGGTAAAATGGCCCATCTGTACACGATTCTAATTTTGTTTTTAAATCGCTCTGTGCCATATCGTTAATAAGGTAGTCGGCACGAGTACCTAATTGAATATCAGGCGCCTCGCCTTTTGCAACTTCAACAATTACAGGCGTCGGTACTTCAACAACCTCAACGGTGGTATTTGTAACGACTACGTCTTTTTCTACAACTTCGACATCGTCGTCGCAGCCGCTCAGTAGTGCAAGTATTACTGAGCTTGTTATTAGGGTGAGATGTTTCATGTTTGTTCCTTAACGTTATTTTATTCAACCCTAATCGCATTCAATGACAAATTAGCTACAAGGATGTGACGTTCTGTTTATTTGTCCCTATTTGATTAATTACCAGTGCTGCTAACATAATTGCACCCCCCATACTTAAGCGCATAATGTCGGCATTTTTATTCCATATAAGCACGTTAACAATAATACCGGCAGGAATAAGCACGTTGTTCATAACGGCTAATGCTCCCACATTTACTTTTGTTGCCCCTTTGTTCCATAAAAAGTAACCAAGGCCTGAGGCTACAATACCTAAATATATTAAAATACCCCACTGGGTAGGTGTACTCGGTAATTTGCTTGTATTGCCAAATAAAGCGTAGCAAGCACTCGCCACCACTAAGGCGCCAATAAAAAACCAACCAAATACGGTTTTGTCATCCAACTGATTAGTGGCCATTAAACGTTTATATGTTACTTGTCCGGTGGCAAAACTAATATTGGCACCCTGAACCAGTAATAAACCGATGATGAAATGACTATTGAGGCCTTCCCAGCGAATAGCTACCGCGCCCAGTACGGCAATAAGCGCAACCGCAAAAAAGCGAGGGTTAAAATGCTTATTAAATGCATCGTTTAAAAGCGTTATATAAAGCGGCGTCATAACGGTAAAGAGCAACACTTCGGGTACGCTTAAAAATAAAAAGGAGTGATAGTAAAAGCTGTACATAACACCTAGTTGCACAGCGCCTATCAGCATCAGCTTAAGTGCGAGTGGTTTTGAGGTAAGTTTAGGTTTTAAAAAGGGTAAAAAAACCAATGTGGCTAATGCAACTCGTATTAATACGCTAAACCACGCATCAACTTGGCCTGCTAGGTACACACCAATTAAACTAAATGAAAAAGCCCAAAGTAGGGTAACTGCAAATAAATAGCCCATAATTGTCGTTTTTTATAATTTATAGTGTGGCTAGTTTATCTGTTATAAACAATAAAAGCCCGCAAGCGGGCTTTTATAAGGTTAAAATTAATAAACGAGGTTATTAATCAACTAAACCACGGCGCTTAAGAAGTGCGTCTGTCGTTGGTTTTTGGCCTCTAAACTCAATGTAGCTTTGCATTAAATCGCGGCTGTTACCTTTTGATAGGATTTCTTCACGGAACTTGTCACCGTTTTCACGGGTTAGGCCACCGTTATTTTCCATATGGGCAAACGCATCGGCTGCAAATACTTCAGTCCATAGGTAGGCGTAGTAACCTGCTGAGTAACCACCGGCAAAAGTATGGCTAAAGTAGTTTGATTTATAACGCGGTGGCACTGGGTAGTAATCAATACCGTGTGCTTTTAGCGCATCGCTTTCAAACTTTTGAACATCACTGATTTTTTTATCAGAACCAAATGAGTGCCATTCCATATCAAGTAAAGCAGCTGCTAAGTATTCAGTAGTACCAAAGCCTTGGTTGAATTTTTGCGATGCTAGTACTTTATCAAGTAATGCTTGTGGAATTGGCTCACCCGTTTTGTAATGCTTAGCGTAGTTAGCAAGTACGGTAGGTTCAATCATCCAGTCTTCGTGTGCCTGTGAAGGAAATTCAACAAAGTCACGTGCTGTAGCAGTACCCGCTAGGCTTGGGTATTTAACATTTGAGAATAAACCGTGCGCAGCATGACCAAATTCATGGAACATAGTCGATACTTCGTCGAAGGTCATTAGCGTAGGCTCACCTTCAGCTGGTTTTGGAATGTTTTGTGCGTTGTAAATAACCGGTTTAGTGCCTTTTAAGCCGCTTTGGCTTACATATGCACTCATCCATGCACCGCCACGCTTACCTTCACGTGCGTATGGGTCCATGTAAAATAAACCAATAGCGCTACCATCTGCGTTAAATACTTCGTACGCTGTTACATCTTCGTGGTAAACAGGCAAGTCTTTACGCTCTTTAAAGGTGATACCGTAAAGCTTGTTCATTGCGAAGAATAAACCATCATGGATCACAGAGTTCATTTCAAAGTAAGGCTTAACTAGCGCAGGATCTAGGTCGTACTTTTCAGCACGTACTTTTTCTGCGTAAAACGCCCAATCCCATGGCTTAAGCTCAAAGCTTTCGCCAGAATCGTTAATTACTTTTTGGATAGCGGCCGCTTCTGCTTTGGCTTTTTCAACAGCTTTTGGTGCAAGGTCATCTAAAATACCGTACACATTGTCGGTTGTTTGTGCCATACGCGAAGTCATTACATACGATGCCCAATCTTTAAAGCCTAACAGCTCTGCTTTTTGTGCACGCAGGTTAGTTTCTTCAATAATGATAGGGCCGTTAGTTTTAGCAGCACGGTTTGTAGAGGCTTTAAAAATTTGCTCGCGTAGCTCACGGTTTTCAAGGCTTGATAAGATAGGCTGCTGAGTGGTATTAACCAAGGTGATCATGTAGCCGTCTTTGCCTGCTTTTTTAGCTGCGGCTGCAAGGCCTGCAATTTCACCTTCAGATAGGCCAGCAAGTTTAGATTTGTCTGTAACAACAATAACGTCTTCTTTAAACGATTTTAAAATGTTTTGAGAGAACGCAGTAGATAGCTCTGCAAGCTGAGCGTTTATTTCACGCATTTTTGCTTTTTCAGCATCGCTTAACTTAGCACCGGCTTTTACAAATTGCTTGTAGTAGAAATCAACTAAGCGTTGATCTTCAGCGTTAAGCGCATCTTTATTGTCGTAAATAGTTTGTACACGCTTAAATAACGCACCATTTAGGTAAATGTCATCAGAGTGAGCAGATAATACCGGCGCCATTTTTTTGCTTATACGTTGGTATTCGTCATCTGAAATTAAACCCGATAGGTTGTAAAAAGCAGCAGATACGCGGTTTAACAACTCACCAGATTTTTCCATCTCAACAAGTGTGTTTTCAAATGTTGCTGGTTCTGGGTTGTTTGCAATTGCTTGAACTTGCGCAGTGTGCTGAGCAATACCTGCATCAAAGCCTGCTTCGTAGTCTTTTGTACCAAACTTATCAAACTCTGGTGCCATGTATTGTAATGGGCTTGGTTTGAATAATACATTGTTTGCGTTCATATCTTGCACTTGTGCTGCGCTCTCTTTAGCTGTGTTCTGAGTTTCGTTAGATGAACAAGCAGATAGGATTAGGGCACTAGCAATAGTAGTGGCGATCAGTGTTTTACGCATAATAACTCCATAAAAAGATGAGCCGAAATAGGCTTTTCGAGTCGAAAACCCAGTTAACTTATCAAATTTTGGCGTTTATACAATAAAGTTTATCGGTATTAAGCGGGATTTAAACGCAAATTAGCTACTAAAAATGCGATTTGGAGGTAAAAGTAGCCTTAAAAATAAACGTAAGGCTACTTAAATATTGTATTGTGTGTGTTTTTTAAAGGCTAGTTATAGCCAAGAACAAAGCGTTTTTCAGAACCAAAGCTATTAGATTGCTGGCCAAATTCTTTATTAATAGTAGCAAGTGTTTGTTCTTGCTCAGCAAGAAGGCACAAAATTTTATTGCGGTAATCTAGGCTGCTTTCAAACAAATTTAAATCTACCTGCGGCTGCAAAGTAGCGAGTCTTTGATTTAGAGTAAGTTGTGACATATGTAATCTCCAGTGCTTGTACACTATTTATATAGCACTCGGTGCAATAAAGAGTTAATAAATTGTTTAAACAAAAACGTTAAACCTATTAACTTAGCGTTTTAACACTATTATGCCGTGCTAAGCTTAGCGAAGACTGAACCACACTCATTTTTACTGAACAAATAACAAATAACAAACAACAAATAATACTTTGGAAAATACATGACGCTCGAACACATTCAACATTATCTCAGCTTGGTTATTTTTACCTATAACGACGTACACATCACTGTGGCTAAGGTTATACAAGTTCCTTTAATTTTATTTGCTATGTGGTTTGTAGTAACGCGCATTGGCAAACTTATTAAAAAAACACTGCTGGCAAAAAAAATCAGCCAAGACGCGGTTCATCTATTTACGCGCATTTATTTTATTTTGAGTATCGCAATATTAATTTTCACCTCGTTAGAGGTTTTAAGTATTCCGCTTACGGCCTTTGCATTTGTATCAGGGGCCATAGCCATTGGGGTTGGATTTGGTGCGCAAAACATTATTAATAACTTTATTAGTGGCTGGATTTTAATGTGGGAGCGGCCAATTCGTATTGGGGACTTTTTAGAAGTAGGTAATGCAAAGGGCGTAGTAGAAACTATTAATACGCGCTCTACCCGCATTCGCCGTAACGATGGTGTGCATATGTTAATCCCTAATTCGCAACTATTAGAAAACACAGTGACTAACTGGACCTTAATAGACGGTAATGCCCGCTCCTCGGTTAGCGTAGGTGTTGCTTATGGCAGCGATGTATTGTTAGTTAAAACGTTAATTCAACAAGTACTTGATGAACATGATGCGATACTAACAAATCCAAAAGCCTCTGTTTTATTTGACGACTTTGCTGATAGCTCACTGGTGTTTAATGCAATTTTTTGGGTTTGTGCAGAGTCAGAAACCATGCTCAGAAAAGTACGTAGTGATATCCGTTTTAGTATCTATGCTGTTTTTGAAAAACACGATGTGGTGATTGCGTTTCCACAGCGCGATATTCACATTGATGGAGAAATTGCGTTAAAGCGTACTCAATGAATTTAGCCTTTAAAATTTAGCAAGCATTAACGGGTTTTAACTGCGCGTTTCTAGTTTGGGTTTATTTATAAAAATACGCAGTTTGCTACTTTAAAGTGACTTTTGAAAGAAAGGACATATGTCCGTATTATTAGTCTTTTGCATCTAAAAGCGGGTAAAAAAGCTATAAAATGAGGTTAAATGTTGCAAAAAAGTTTACTTTTTTGTACATATTTATGCAGTAAATTTGTAATACGATGGTATAATCTTCATCGTTCGTTCAGCCTCATTACTCCGTTTTTGTACTCTCGGTGATGAGGTCCGCGCGCCATAAAGCTAGACGCGAAAAATTGTACGAGCCCGCAATGAATACATTGCGCAACACAAAAAACCGTTGAACAAGAGTGCATACAAAAGGTTTATACCCGACATGAAAGCAATCAAAAAAACTGCAATAGCGACCATAATTAATGCTGCTTTATTATCTGCAGCTGGTACCTCTGTTTCTACTCTTGCTGCTGAAGAAGAAACTGCAAAAAAAAATAACCAATTAGAAGTTATTCAAGTTACTGCTCGTAAACGTGTAGAAAATGCACAAGAAGTGCCTGTTGCTGTATCTGCATTACAAGGTGATAACCTTGATGCTTATAGTTCTGCTGGTATGGATATTCGCTTTATGAGTGCGAAAATCCCAAGTCTTTCGATCGAATCATCGTTTGGACGTTCTTTCCCTCGTTTTTATGTTCGTGGTTTGGGTAATACCGATTTCGATCTTAATGCTTCACAACCTGTTTCATTAGTTGTTGATGAAGTGGTTCAAGAAAATGCCATTTTAAAAGGCTTTCCAGTATTTGATGTTGAGCGTGTAGAAGTACTACGTGGTCCACAAGGTACTTTGTTTGGCCGTAATACGCCGGCTGGCCTAGTTAAATTTGATACTGTTAAACCAAGCCAAGAATTTGAAGGTTACGGTGCTGTTTCTTACGGTAGCCGTGGCGCTGTAGATACAGAAGGCGCTGTAGGTGGTGCATTAACTGACCGTTTATCTGCACGTGTTTCTTTGCTATGGCAAGATAAAGATGATTACATCGACAACCAAGCGCCTGGCTTTGAAGCGAAAGACGAGCAGGGCGGCTACACAGAAAAAGCAGCGCGTATTCAGTTTTTATACGAAGGCGATGACTTTACTGCTCTTCTAAACTACCACACGCGTGACTTAGACGGCTCACCAATTGCGTTTCGTGCAAACGTTATTGAATCAGGCTCAAACGATTTAGTAGACAACTACGAACACGATGTTGTTTATCAAGATGCTGCTTCACGTTCAACACAACAAGTTGAATCTGAAGGCGCAAGCTTGAAGCTTGAGTGGGATATTAGCGATGAATACACGCTAACCTCTATTTCAGGTTGGGAAAGTGCAGAAATATACTCACGTGCCGACATTGATGGTGGTTGGGGTTGTGGTTTTTGCCTGCAAGAGAATGGTCCAGGCGATGTACCATTTGAATCTGAAAGTGCGGATGGTATTCCTGAGCAAGATCAATTAACGCAAGAGCTTCGCCTTGCTAGTAACTTTAGTGGCGATTTTAACTACCAAGTTGGCCTTTTTTACTTTGACGAAGAACTAACAATTGAAAACTTTAGTTATAGCACTCCTGATAGCGGTGCTTTAAATGGTTACGTTCAACAACAGCAAGATACAACGGCATGGGCTATTTTTGGCTCAGTAGATTACATCTTCTCAGATAAATTAAAAGTAACGGCAGGTCTTCGTTACTCTGACGATGAAAAAGATTTTGTAGCAGATCGTACAATTAGCCCAATTGGCGGTGGAGCTTTATACGTAGAGCGCAGTGTTAGCGACAGCCATGTAAGCTGGGACTTATCTGCAAACTACAAAGTTAATGACGATGTAAACTGGTATAGCCGTGTTGCCAACACATTCCGTGCGCCTAGCTTACAGGGTCGTATTTTGTTTGGTGATGACGTAACAACTGCTGATTCAGAAACCGTTACTTCATTCGAAACCGGTATTAAATCAGACGTTCTTGATGGCCAAGGCCGTGTAAATGCAACGGTATTTTACTACACAATGGATGACCAACAGCTTACAGCTGTAGGTGGTGGTGCTAACTTTAACCGCTTAGTTAATGCTGATAAAACTACAGGTTATGGGTTTGAGCTAGATACTGAGTGGGTATTAAGCGATGAGTTTAATGCAACATTTAACTTAAGCTACAACAAAACTGAAATTAAAGATAATGATTTAGCAGTGGCTGCTTGTTTTCAATGTACAGTTACTGACCCAATTAATGACTCTGGTTTAGCTGTACTAGATGGCAACAGCTTACCGCATGCGCCAGAGTGGATCTCTAACTTTACCCTTCGTTATACGAAAGAGCTTGAAGATGGTAACTTCTTCGCATTAGGTGATATTTCTTACCGTAGCGAAATTAACATGTTCCTATACGATTCAGTAGAATTTGAAGGTAAAGCATTAACAGAAGTAGGTTTACGTGCAGGCTACGAGTGGGCTGAAGGTGACTACGAGTACCAAGTATCTGCATTTGTTCGTAACTTATTTGATGAGCAACAAGCAATTGGTGCGGTAGACTTCAATAACAATACGGGTATTGTTAATGAAGAGCGCTACATTGGTGCTGAATTTAAAGTTAACTTCTTCTAAAGATAACCTTAAATTTTATTAATTTTTAAAAGCCTGCCTAGTGCAGGCTTTTATGTTTTTATAAAGCTGGTAAAGTAGCGTTAATTAACTTTGATGAGATAGAAAAATGGCTGGATTTTGGAACTACCGTGTAATTTTTTGTGAAGCAACGAAAGATGAAGCAGCGCAATATCAAATACACGAAGTAGAATATAACTTAAATGGCAAAGTAACTAATTGGTCAGAAACAGGCGCAGCACCTTTTGGTACAACGCTAGATGAGTTAGCCGCTGATGCCGATCGTTTAAAAACGGCGCTAGAAAAACCAGTACTTAAGGTTGTGCGCAAAGCGCGAGGCTACGAGCTGGTTGATGTTGAAACCGGTGAAGAAGCATTTGCTGAGCCACCTGCTGGCTTAACAGCATAATATTATAAAGGCGCCTAGGCGCCTTTTTTAACGTTAAAATTTAAGGAATGAGGATGAGCTTAAACGCAGTATTGTTTGATATGGATGGCACGCTAGTTGACTCTGAAAGCATGCACTTTGAGTGTTGGAGCCAGCTGCTTGCACCCTACAATGTAAGTTATAACGAAGTGGAGTTTTGTCAGCGCTTTTCAGGGCGCCCAACGTTAGAAGCAGCAATTAATATTAAAAATGAGCATAATTTAGACGTCAGCGCACAGTTTTTAGCAGATGAAAAATATCGGTTATTTGATGAATACGTAAAAACTAATTTACCGCCTGTTATGCCTTTTACTGAGCAAACCTTACACGCTGTTAAAAACAGTGGGCTAAAAATGGCGTTAGTTACCGGTAGTGCTCGCAGCGAAGCTATGCCTATTTTAAAAGGGCTAGGTTTTTATGAGTTATTTGATACTGTAGTGACAAAAGACGATGTAACAAATCCAAAGCCAGCAGGCGATCCTTATCTTTTAGCGCTTGAGCACATACATGTAGCCCCAGAGCATGCAATTGCTGTTGAAGACACCTTTACGGGCGTTTGTGCTGCAACTAATGCACAGGTTAGAGTCGTTGCGATTGCAAATCATCATACAATTGACCATGACTTTAGTAAGGCGACGTACAAAATGGCTGACCTAGGTGAGTTTTGGCAGTGGGTTGAATCTCAACTATAGTTAAAGCCTTATTTTATTTGCAGGGATGCAGTAATGGCTCAGCTAAAGTACTTACTTTTCATTGTCAGCTTAATTGGCTCATCGCTCGTTTTTGCGGCGCAGCCTCAGGTGTTATTGGCAAAAGTATATGATGAATCTAAACATGGCAATATTAGTGAATACCTCGTCAGTGAAAAATTTGATGGTGTAAGAGCAATATGGACGGGCGATAAATTTATTACCCGTAAAGGAAATGCGATTAACGCTCCGAATTGGTTTACGGCGCCATTACCAAATGTTTGGTTAGATGGGGAGCTGTGGATAGCGCGCACTCAATTTTCTTTGGTCAGTGGGATTGTAAGAACTAAACGCCCCAGTAATTCAGATTGGCACGCTATACGCTATCAAATATTTGATATGCCAGACTCAACCCTTCCTTTTAGTGCGCGTTATAAAAACTACCAAGCCTTGGTAAAACAAATCAATAAGCAGCATATAACTGCAGTTAAGCAACACCGCTTTACTAGCACAGCCCAATTAACAGCGTACTTTAAAGATTTAACTAAGCAAGGGGCTGAAGGGGTGATGCTGCATTTAGCCAATGCTAAACATAAAAGCGGGCGCAGTAATACATTATTAAAGTTAAAGCCCTACCTTGATGCTGAAGCGGTTGTTATTGCACATTTACCGGGCAAAGGAAAATACACCGGTATGTTAGGTGCATTAAAAGTAAAAACACCTCATGGGAAAATATTTAAAATAGGCACGGGCTTTAGTAACAAACAGCGCCAAACACCTCCGGCTATAGGTAGCACGGTAACGTATCGGTACCATGGGTTAACAAAGCATGGCTTACCACGATTTGCGAGCTTTTTAAGGGTGAGGGAGGGTCATTAGCGTTTATAATATTGGCAAAGTATGCTAAATTGCGCGGCCTTTTTCTAATGTATGGTGAAGTATGTTTGTAGGTTTTGATTACGGTAGTTCTAATTGTGCCATGGGTGTTATGGAGCAAGAGGAAGTACAGTTAGTGCCACTTGAGCAAGGAAAACATTATTTACCTTCTACTCTTTATACGCACCATAGCGCATTAGTTGTCGACTTTGTGGCAAAGCATGTAAAAGGCACTGCCCACGAGCATGACTTTTTAACGCAGCGCCAAGCTTTATTAAATACACTCCCACGTATTAAGTCAGATCTTGATTTACAACCTACAGATGAAACGCTTTTTATTGGCCGTGAAGCCATTAGTGAATATGTGCAGTTTCCTGAAGAAGGCTACTTTGTAAAATCTCCTAAATCGTTTTTTGGTGCCACAGGCTTAAAGCAAGGGCAAATTAATTTTTTTGAAGATATTGCTACGGCAATGATTTTAAAAATAAAGCAACGCGCAGAGCTTTCACTTAAAACCCCATTGACGCAAACGGTTATTGGTCGTCCAGTTAACTTTCAGGCTGTTGGCGGTGAGCAGTCAAATCAGCAAGCTGTAGGTATTTTAGAGCGCGCAGCTAAGCGTGCGGGCTTTAAAGACGTTGAGTTTTTATACGAACCGCTTGCAGCAGGGATTGATTACGAAAGTAGTTTAGTGGAAGACCAAAAAGTGCTGGTTATTGATATTGGCGGTGGTACCAGCGATTGCTCGTTTGTACAAATGGGGCCAAGCTTTAGAGGTAACAGTGAGCGCGATAGTGACTTTTTAGCCCACAGCGGTAAGCGAGTTGGCGGGAATGACTTAGATATAGCGCTTAGTTTTCATGGTTTAATGCCATTGCTTGGTTTAGGCAGTACCTTTAAATCCGGCCTACCTTTACCAAACCAACCTTTTTGGCAAGCCTGTAAAATTAATGATGTAAATTTACAAAGTCAGTTTTATAGTGAAAGCCACTATCGAGAACTCACTGCCCAATTACGCGATGTCAGTGCACCTGCGCTTTTCAAACGCTTAATTCATCTACAGCAAAATAAACAGGGCCATCAGTTAGTACAGCAAGGTGAGGCGGCTAAAATAGCGCTTTCATCGGCAGATGCTTTTGATTGCGATCTTCGCTTTTTAGATAATGACCTTAGTAAAAACCTATCGGTTAGCGATTTAGCGGTTGCAGTAGAAAGTAGTATTAGCCAAATAGTAACGTTAGCAAAACAAGCAATTACCGATGCAGGAACCACTCCAGATGTTATTTATTTAACAGGGGGAAGTGCACAGTCACCACTTATTAAAGCGGCGTTAAGTGAGCATTTAGGTGATACTAAAATGCTGAATGGCGATCACTTTGGTAGCGTAACGGCTGGCCTAACAAAATGGGCCAGCATGCTTTATAAGTAGCTTAAAAGGCTTTAAAGACTAATTTGTCGGGTTGCGAGGTATTTTTCGTAATCTGGCAAAGTACGTTCAAGCTCAGTGTCCATTAAGGGCGAGCTTAATAACATGTCGGCGCTGACTTCATTACAGGCCACAGGAATATTCCAAACAGCAGCTAAACGCAGTAATGCTTTAACATCAGGGTCGTGTGGTTGTGATGCCAACGGATCCCAAAAAAACACCAATACATGAATTTCGTGCTCGGCAATTTTAGCTCCTAGCTGTTGATCGCCCCCCATAGGACCACTTAATAGCTGAATAACCTCTAGCCCGGTGGTTTTTTCGATTAAATGGCCTGTGGTGCCAGTACCGTATAAGGTGTGTCTGCTTAAGGCTTCTTTGTGTTTTTCGCACCATAATTTCAGCGCGGCTTTTTTACCATCATGCGCAACTAAGGCAATATTTTTATTAGCGGGTAGCGATTGTTTTTTTTGTTCCATGCTGCATCTTATTTTGTTGAGTAACCAAGGCTTTGGTTAAGTAATACAATTTAGTGTAATTAGTATAATAAATTAATGGCCAGTGCAATAAATACCATGCCGGTCACTCGATCTATCCAAAGTTGGCTATGTGGGTATTTTTTGAAAAATTGCGCTATTTTGTCGCCAAAATAAATATACGTACAGTCAATTGGGAAAGCAAAAATAGGGTAGAGCAGACCAAAAAATGCTAATTGAAACGTTGCCGATGATAAGCTTGGGTCTACAAACTGCGGGATAAAAGCAATAAAAAATAACGCGACTTTAGGGTTTAATACCTCGGTCATCATGGCTTGAAACATGACATTTGGCTTTTTACTGGTGCTTACATGAGGCTTATCATCACTAGCGCAATCCACGGTATTTTGCTGCGAAAAAGTGCTTTTAATCATCACAAACCCTAAATAGCACAAATAAGCTGCGCCTAAGTACTGTACTGCACTATAAGCGGTGGGCGAGGCTTTTAATACCGCGCTTAATCCAATAACGGCAAAAAATGTATGTATTACTCCACCTAAAGCAAAGCCAAATGCGCTTTGCATACCTGCCGCTCTGCCATTGGCAAATGTTTGCGCCATTAAAAATGCGTTTGATGGCCCAGGGGCCACCGCCATTAAAAAGCTCGCTAGTAAAAATGATGCTAAAAAATCAGGGTTGATCATGTATTAACCGGGTGCAATGTATGGGCTTTTTTACTCATTAAAATTAACCAAAGTGGCGCCAGTAACAATAAATGAAAAGCAATTAGCCAAGGTGTGCTAAGGCCTAAATATTGCGTTAAAAACACAAGCACACTAGCGCCACTCATTTGCATAGCACCAATTAAGGCAGAGGCTGTACCGGCTTGTTTAGGAAAGCGCGATAACGCCATACCAGCCGCAGAGCCTAAGCTTAGAGCAAAACCAAGTGCAGCAATTAAAATAGGTAGCATAAGCGCAATGGCCGATTCTATATGGCTAAGTGCAATCATTAATATGCCAGAGGCCACCAATACTGTAACTCCAACGCGCAGGGCTTTTTGGCTATTACGTTTAATATAAATGGGCGTAATAAAGCTGGCTACAATACTTAATACGGCATTGAGCGTAAACCAAAAAGTAAAGTCGGCAACGGTGCCCCCTAAGTGCGTAATTATCCACCCAGGTGCCAAGGTGACATACACAAGAATTGCCGACATGGCGACCATACACAGTAAGCTATTAAATAAAAATATCGGTGTTTTTAATATTGGCACAAACCGGCGTAAGTCCAATATATGCCCTTGGTAGTGACTATCAGCAGGGCGGGTTTCTCTAAATAAGGTGAGCGTAATGACCAGGCCCGCTAACGCAAACAAGGTTAAAAACATAAAGTTCATGCGCCAGCCAAATTGCACGGTAAGCCAAGCACCTAAAATAGGCGCAAGCGCAGGAATAAAACACACGATTCCATTTAAATAGGTAATCATTTGCCCGCTGCGTTCGCTGCCGTATTTATCACGTACAATAGCAAAAGCAACCACAAACGTAGCACATGCACCTAACCCTTGCAGAGCGCGTGCAAACATTAATACAGCAAAAGAGGGTGCCATGTAGGCAAGTAAGGCAGAGCCTGCATACAAGCTAACACCTACAACCGCTACCGGCTTTCGGCCAAACTTATCGGCAAGCGGCCCTGCAATTAATTGCCCTAAACCCACAGTAAGCATAAAAATAGCCACTGTTTGCTGAACCTGTTGTTCGGTTACGTTAAATTGCGTGGCAATAGTTGGAAAAGCGGGAAGATAAATATCAATTGCCATAGGGCAAAATATTACGAGTAACGCTAAGATGAGTAATAAAATTAAGTTAGGTTTAGCGGGCTGTGTTTGCATTAGGTCTCCTTTTGCTGGCTATTTTAGGTGCCCGCTTATAAAAAAGAAAGGGCTTATGAGTGAGCCACGCTTTATTGTGATAAATATTTCATGACATTAGGATTAACAGCGCGGTGAATTACGCTTTTTTTAACTGGTCTGATGTGTTAATTTGAATTTATAAACACAAAATGGGAAATAACAATGAGTAATAAATCAGCCCTTTTAAAAACTTGGCTTAAATTTAAACGCTTACCTTTTGGCAATTGGTTGTTTAGCAAAGCGGTATGCATAAAAGCCCCGTATTTTGGCTCAATGAAACCTTACGTACTCGATTTAAGAGAAGGGCACTGTAGCGCTGTCGTAAAAAACCGCCGTAGTGTGCATAACCATATTGGGACTATTCATGCTATTGCACAATGTAACTTAGCTGAGCTGTGTGCTGGTGTAATGGTAGATGCCACCGTGCCTTATAAAACGCATCGCTGGATCCCTAAAGGAATGACGGTACACTATTTAGCAAAGGTTGATACCGATGTAACTGCTATTGCAGAAATCGACTTGCCTCGCCAATGGGTAGATAAAGAAGATTTAGTGGTGCCAGTTAAGCTTTACAATACCCGCAATGAACTGGTGTTCACTGCAGATATTACGATGTACATAACCGAGAAAAAGTAATGAGCGCTTAATTAGATTTGGCTTTATCAGCGGCTTGCTTATTAACAAACGACAAGTCGCTATCAGCATCATCAAGCAAAGTTTTTACTTCTTTAGCCGGCTTTAAATCTTCGCTAATAAGTTCCGGTTCTTCTTTTTCAAAGCGCTGTTTTAAGCTGCCTTCAATAATGGCTCCAGCATCAATACTTAGTGTATCGTGAAAAACATCGCCATGTACGTGAGCGCTGCTTTGAATATTCACTTCACTTGCGTTTAGTGAGCCAATAATTTTACCTTTTACAATGACACTTTTAGCTTCAACCACACCTTCAACAATGCCGGTAGAGCCAATTACCAAGTGCTCTGCCTTTATATCGCCATCAATTCGGCCATCTAGCTGCACTTCGCCCTGGCTTGTAAGTGTGCCAGTTAAGCGCACATCTTCAGAAATAATAGAAGGGGTATGATTTACTCTTTTTAACTTAGTTTGACTACTTGGTTGCTTTTTTTTACCGAACACGAGAAAGCGCCTTTGTTATTTTTAGAGGATTGACATGTTTGCCATCGAGTAACACTTCATAGTGTAAGTGGGTGCTGGTACTTCTGCCAGTACTGCCCATTAATCCAATTACCTCATTTTTAGCAATTGTTTGGCCTTTTTTCACTTTAATTTTATTTAAGTGGCCAAAACGGGTGACCAAGCCATTTTTGTGCTCTAGCTCGATAAAGTTACCATAGCCGCCATTTTTACCAGCGCGCAAAACACGTGCATCAGCAGGGGCAAAAATTTCGGTTTTATGCCAGCCGGCTAAATCAACACCTTTGTGAAAAGCGCGGCGGTTGTTCATCGGATCTTTACGTAACCCAAAGTTGCTCGAAATATAGTATTTAGCTGCAGGCAAGGGCAGTGAGTTAGGCAGCTCTGTTAAAAAGTTTTCAAGGTTGTTAAGTAATAATAGCTTATCAACAATGGCTAAAAACTGCCCTGGTATTTTAGTTTCGTCAAATACATCTAACGGGCCACCTTGCGCACTGGTTTGTGCGCCCAGTGCTAAATGTTGTTCAAGGGCTGATTCTAAGCCTGCGCCTTTTAACATCGCTAAAATTGCATCATGGCGTTTATTAATTTGCGCATCAATAAGCGCAAAATTGTGCTCGTAGTATTTATTTAAGCGCTCGTAACGTGCGGCAAAAGTGATTGGCGTTAGAAGGCTGGCGTGTTTGTTTTTCGGATCTTCATCTACAAGTGGTTCATGAAACTCGCCTTTGTCTTGATTAACAGGCGACTCAAGTTGTTCTTCTAGTTTTATTGTCTCTTTACTAATAGATGCGGGGAGGGATTCAATCATACCTTGCAAAAGTGCTTGCTTTTGCTCTAGTACAGCAAGTTGTTCTAATTGCTTAGCGTGCAGTGCTTTTTGTTCTTGGACCTGCTTTTGCCACACTTGTTGTTTATCAATTTGGCTTTGTTCTATGTCGGTAATTTTATTTGTTTGGCTATAAACACGAAAACTAGAAATACCGACCCAAGTAATAGTGCCTAAAATAAGCAGTACTGTAAAAAGCTGAAACCAAGGCGCCAAAACAACATGCTTAACTTCGCCATTTTGACGAATAAGCAACTGACGGGCTGGGAAAAATTTTTGGTAAAAAGACTTAATAAATACTGACATGGCACATAAACACTCGCTATTAACCGGATTAATGTATCAATTTCAGTCTAAAAAGCCAGAAAAAATTTGTAACTGTTCAAAAATTAATAAAAAAGGGCTGCTATTTAGTAGCAGCCCTTTATTTAAAATAGTCACAAATTAGCTAGCTTGTTGCTCATCGTTATCTTTTATTAATGCTACGTTGTCGGCTTTTTTAGCTTTAGCTGTACCTTTTGTTGTGGGCTCTTTTGCGCCTTTTAACACCGCCATAAAGTCATCTTTACTCTTTGCAATTTCAAGCGCAAGCGATTCAACCTGTTGCTCGCTCAGTGGCACATCTACTTTTTCCAGCATTACTTCAAGCGATTCTGCTATATCGAGCATTTTGTCATAGGCATCCGCTTCTTTTTTAGTAGTAAACGTCATTCGCTCAACTCCGTTTCGTTCTACAACATATTTAACAACAACAGCCATGATCTCTCCTGCTTGATTGCGTGGTAATGTGGTTACTGACCCATAGGTCACTGTTTTTATATACAGTAAATGTTTGTGTGTAAAATTGCAAGCATTCGGTGCATTTTTAGCTTGTCATCAATTTGACAAAAAAGCGTAACTTTACTTTAGTTAAGCAATCACTTGTTGTACCAGCTGCATTTTAGGTTTTCGGATTTAGGTGATTATGCACTGGAAATAATATAAGTGATGCGCGTTGCTCCTTATTTAACATTATTTCCTCAAATAAAAATTAAGCACATGTTTAAAGCCAAATTAGCAGTTTAACTATAACGCTTTGGTATAAACAAAAATAAGGAATAACAAATGAAAAATCTATTAACGCTACTTATTATTAGCTTTTTAAGCTTTAGCGCGTTTACCCACGCTAACCCTGTTGAAGATAAGCCTATGGTTGAAATGCCGCAAGCGCCGGTTATTAATATTAATAGTGCCGATTCAGAAATGCTGGCCAAGTTGCCTGGTATTGGTAAGAAAAAAGCGCAGGCTATTGTTGATTACAGGGTTGAAAATGGTGAATTTTCCCAGCTGAGCGACTTAACTAACGTAAAAGGAATAGGTAAAAAGCTTGTAGCTAAACTAGAAGGAAAAGTGTCTTTATAATAGGCAGGGCGCTAAGCGCCCTGTGAATACTGCTCAAGTGCTTTGGCTAAATATTTTTTAGCGAAGTTTATTTCAATCGGGGTTGTTAAAAGCGGGTAACACAGGCCACCTAAAATTAAAAAGGGAATGAGTTCCCACCCTTTAAAAACAGTAAATAATAAAAACAATGGGCTGAGCAATATCAGCTTTACTATTCTTAATAACACTCTATCGGTAGCAGGTAGCATACTTAGCGCAATAGCAACAATGGCTTGTCGCTGCCTCACTTTAAGGTGCTTTAGTTCAGGCAGCTGACTGGTAAAAAACGTAAACATATTAAATAGTCTTTTTAGTAAGTAAGCGAGTGGTAACAATTACAAAAAGCGTGATAGTAAATAACGCAAATAGTATTTCCATCCATGCTGGCATACTTAATCCCGCAAATTGCCAATCGATATTACCGCAATCCCCTGTGGCTTGAAAAAAGCTTGGGATCCATTCATGCAATGGCATAAATAAAGGAAAGTTTGGCTCAAACTCACAGCTAAATGCAAAGGGATCGGTGGTTGTTTGCATTTCAATGTGCTCACGCGCAATAAAGTAACCCCACACACTTGATACACCCCACACTAAATAAGCGATAGCGCGTACTAATTTACTTTGTGGTTTAGTTGCGCCAATAATGCCTGCCCCTAATAAGCCTAATACCGCAGTTCGCTGGTAAATACACATAATGCATGGAGCAAGTCCCATCTGGTATTGAAAAAACAGTGCGGTGACTTCTAATAAAAATACAATGCCTGTAAATAGTAGCCATGGAGTACGTTGAGTAGGGAGTTGTGCTAGCCAGTTCATAAAAAATCCGCATTGAAATAAGACTTTGAATTATGTACTAGGATAAAGTAACGAGCAACAAAAAGGGTAAAAAAGCTACCGAAGTCGCTTTTTTTAAGATGAAATTAATAAGCGGTTATGGCCAATCCTATTTAGGGAAAGGTTAAGCTTAATTTGCTAAGTGAACAAGCAATATAAGATTGGTTCGCTAAAAAGGCTTGTTTAAACGTTACAGTTAACAGGCTCTGCTGTATGCGACTTTTAAATGTGCTTGCTGCCGCACACGGGAATTATTGTAGTAATGTAATGGTTAAGCAAAAACAGCAATGGTATTAATGTACCTACTATGAATAGGGTTAATTTATTTAGCGAATTAGGCCTAATTTAAGCATGTTTAATTTTATTATTTACTATTGCGAAATTTTCAGCGGTTGGTTGGCACTTATATCAACGAGTTTACTTGTTAGTTATATTTCATCTGGTACAATCTGTCAGTTATTCGTATAAAACGATGAGTTGTGATTAATTCGAGTGGGAATTGAATGAGAATTTTTAAAGCTAAAAGCCCAGCAGGATTTGCTGAAGAGTATATAGTTGAATCTATCTGGAACGGCGATTTCCCTCCAGGTTCAATTCTACCTGCAGAGCGTGAGCTTTCTGAGTTAATTGGTGTAACCAGAACAACCTTACGTGAAGTACTGCAACGTTTAGCACGCGATGGCTGGCTAACTATTCAGCACGGCAAGCCAACCAGAGTGAATAACTTTTGGGAAACATCGGGTTTAAACATACTCGAAACGCTGGCGCGCTTAGATGAAGACAAAATGCCAGAGCTGACCGATCAGTTATTATCTGCACGTACTAATATTAGTGCTATTTATACCCGTGCAGCGATAAAGCTTAACCCTGAGCGTGTTATTGAAATTTTATCAAAAAGCGATGAACTTGAAGACACTGCGCAAGCTTTTGCAGATTACGATTACAAAGTACACCACGAATTAGCTGTCGCTGGTAATAACCGCATTTACGTACTTATACTTAACGGTTTTAGAGGGTTTTACTTTAAAATTGGTTGTCATTATTTCTCAGACGCAGGCACTCGCCAGTTAGCACGTCAATTTTATAAAGATCTAACAGTATTGGCTGAAAACCGTGAGCATGATGGCGCGATTTCAATGATGCGTAAGTTTGGCCACCAAACCGGTGAAATCTGGCAAAATATTAAAGGCGATATGCCTTCCGATATCATGGATTAACCCATTTTTAAAACCTGCAAATGCAGGTTTTTTTATAGGCGTAATAAAGTTTTAATATCTGTTCGGTATTTTCGATTGTGCACATCGCTAAATACGATTGTTCTTTTTTCCTTATTAAATTTAAAATGCCACGTAATTATGTGTTGGCGCTATTGTTTTTTTATTTTTAGCGCCCATATAAGTATCAGCATTGCGTATGCAATCGACAACAAACTCAAAATATTTGGAGAATAAAATGGGTGTATTAGTAGGCCGCCAGGCACCAGACTTTACCGCTGCAGCTGTACTAGGTAATGGTGAAATTGTAGATAGCTATAACCTTCATGAAACAATCAAAGGTAAAAAAGCAGTAATCTTCTTTTACCCACTAGATTTCACGTTTGTATGTCCTTCAGAACTTATCGCATTTGATAAGCGTTACGAAGAATTCCAAAAGCGTGGCGTAGAAGTAATTGGTGTTTCTATCGATTCACAATTCTCACACAACGCATGGCGTAACACTGCTGTAGCAGACGGCGGTATTGGTAAAGTTCAATACGCACTAGTTGCAGACGTTAAGCACGAAATTTGTAAAGCATACGACGTTGAGCACCCTGAAGCGGGCGTTGCATTTCGTGGCTCTTTCCTAATTGATGAAGAAGGTAACGTACGTCACCAAGTAGTGAACGACTTACCACTTGGTCGTAACATCGACGAAATGATCCGCATGGTTGACGCGCTAGCATTTCATAGCGAAAACGGCGAAGTATGTCCTGCTGGTTGGGAAGAAGGTAAAAAAGGTATGGACGCAAGTCCTGAAGGTGTTGCTAAGTTCCTATCTGAAAACGAAGGCGAGCTATAATTTAGCCCCTACGTTTTAATAAAAAAACCGCCATATGGCGGTTTTTTTGTTTTTAGCATAGCCCATTTAATAATGGGCTATATTAAATTAAAACGAGAAGGTTACTTTAGTGTAGAAGTAACGTCCACGAGGGTTGTGTACACCCGATGCATAACCGTAAAGGTCGGCATCGCCATCACCAATGGCAAATGGTGGCTCTTCGTCAAATACGTTATTTACACCAAGCGATACTTTAGTTGCATCACTTACACGGTAAGATGTTTGTAAATCTACCAGTGCTTGCGAGTCAACCATACGCGATGTATTGCTATCAAAGTCTAAATTACCGTCAAAGTCTATATCTGGGGTATCTTCAAACTCGCCTACGTAGCTAATATTTACGTTGGTATTAAATTGGCCAATTTCCCAGTTAGTAGAGAAAATCCAGCGGTGCTCTGGGTAATTGTATTCACCCGTGTAATCGCGGCCGTCTTTTTCAAACTTGTTTTGGTACGCCCATTCTAAGTTAAATTTAAGTAAGCCTAAATCATCCAGCGAATGGTTGTAATTTGCTGATAAATCAACACCTGACACTTCTTGCGAAGAGACGTTTTCAAAGGTGCTGTATATTTTTTGAATGGTGCCTAAGCTATTGCCACCACTAGGTGCTAAGCGTACACACACCGTGCTATCTTGGTTATTACACTCAGAGTTATAAATTGGGCCAAATTCTTGTTCATCAATTTTATTATCTTGGGTAATACTCCACACATCTACGCTTAAACCAAACTCAGCAGAAGGTGCCCAAATAAAACCAACGTTCCATGATTCTGACTCTTCGGCTTCTAAGTCAGGGTTACCCGCAAATTCAATGTTGTAATCTAGCGCGTCACAATCAAGGCCAGTTGCTTCACAGCGATAAGTATCTACAAAAAACTGACTTTCTTGTGATGGACCTAAACCTACTTGTGCAAGCGATGGCGCTCTAAACCCTTGTGCCCACGAACCACGAATGGTTATTTCGTCGGTAGGTGCCCAGCGTAAAGCGACTTTAGGGTTTGTTGTATTACCAAAGTCGCTGTAATCATCGTAACGGCCAGCGAGTTGTAGCTCTAGGTTTTCAGCAAGTGGGATTGAAAATTCCACATAGGCTGCGTATTGGTCGCGCTCTGCTGCAGCAGACACAGACTCAGTACCAAAAATTAAACCGCGCTGAAATTGGTCATCCGGTGTATCGGTTACATCTTCTTCACGGTATTCAATACCCGCGGCCATCATAACCACATCATCACCAAAGCTAAATGCTTCACCAGAGATGTTAGCGTCGAATGAGGTCATATGAGACTCACCGCGGCGAACTAAGCTTGTGGTAATTCTGTCAATAACTTCTGGGCTGTTATAGGTGCCACCAAATGGGTTGTAGTTACCGGCATCAATTTCTTGTTGTAAAAAGTCGGTGCGAACCCAACCTTGCGAACGATCGCCTGTTTGAAGTGATTTACTACGGCCTTTTTGAACTGCAGCTTCCCAGCTCCATTCCTTAATTTCGCCTCTTAGGCCAGCTACAAAGCGAAGCGTGTCTGATTCAATATCCCATTGGCGAGCGCCTGCATCAACCGTACGGTAACGGCCAATTTGAATATCTTCACCAAACGGGTTGTTAGGGTGGCTAGCGGGTACTGTTAAACCTGCATCTTCATCTAGTGGAGTAGGGGCACCGGCTGCAACTGAGGTATTATGCTGCACTGCCATTTCTAAAAAGCCGGTAATACCATTATCAAAATTGTATTCAAATTGAGAAATAGCACCTACGCGCTCAGACTCAGGGGCGATGTAACCAAATGGGCCGTAATCAAATAAACAACTGCCGCTTGATGTGGCGTTTTCTGCAGGACAATCTGGGTCAATTGTTTTTACACCATCAACATAAAAGTAGCCTGGAAAGCCACGAGAAGAGCGAAAGTCTTCGCCGCCATAAGGCGATTGATTAGCGGTGCCTAAGCTGCCCATTTCATCTGACGAAAGCGAGGTGTTTTTAAAGTAATCAATAATAATTGAGGCGCTGCTTTTTTCGCTAGTTGTACCCCATACTAAACTTGCTGTTGTTTCTTCGTAATTAGGGCCATCGGTACCACCGTAGCCTAAGTTTAGTTCAACGCCATCTATGTCTTTTTTCAAAATAACGTTGACTACGCCCGCTACTGCATCAGAACCATAAATTGCTGATGCGCCATCTTTTAAAATATCAATGCGTTCAATCGCCGATACCGGAATGCTATTAATATCGACAAATGAGTTTGTAATACCTTCGGCAAAGGCACTAATAGCCACACGGCGGCCGTTGATTAGTACCAATGTAGCATCAGCACCTAAACCACGTAGGCTGACCGCGGCAGATCCATTTGCAGTTGAATCTTGGTTGTTGCCGCGTGTTGAGAAAGTACCGCTGCCTGCCACAGGCATTCTTTCGAGGAGTTGTTGAAGGTTATCGTAACCCATGTTTTCGATATCTGCTCTGCCAATAGATTGTACTGGCGAAGGCCCTTCGATATCGGTGCGTTTTATGCGCGAACCTGTTACTTCAATGCGTTCTACTTTTTTTGCTTCTTCAGCAGCATAAGCTGTTGTTGTAAACCCTGCTGAAAGTGCGATTGTAGCACCTGCAATTATGCTAGGTGTAAATGCAATTGATTGCTTCATCCTTAAGTCCTTGTTGATATGTTATAAATTTAGTTGCTTAACAAGCGCTGACATTAATATCATGTAACTTAAGTGTTATCAATCTACACCCTTTGCGATTTTAGTATGAGTTTTTGTAGAGTATTGAGGGAAAAATATTCAATAATAGAAACAACGAAAAGGGATAGACAAGGCTAAATTACTCGCTTTGTACCATAAAATTTGCGCACTAAAATGGACAGGCATCTAAAGAAATTAAAAAAATAAATAAAGTGTAATAATTTATTTATATCACGCACAGGGATGAATTAAATAAAGCTGAGGGGAATTTGATCAAGTTGTTTTAAATTTAACCGGTGAGAAATTAAAAAAAACGCCTAAATAAATTAGGCGTTGTGTTTATACTTTATGTTTCATGAGGCGTTCTTTCTCACGCGACCAATCTTTATTTTTGCCGTCTTCACGTTTGTCATGCATTTTTTTACCTTTTGCTAAGTGAAATTCAAGTTTCACCCAACATTTTTTCCAATACATGGCAGTGGCAACAAGTGAGTAGCCATCTCGTTCAGTGGCACCGACTAATCTATCAAGCTCTTTGCGGCTTAATAACAGTTTACGGTATCGCATTGGATCGCAAATAACATGAGTCGAGGCGCTATTTAAAGGCTGAATTTGACTGCCTAATAAAAAAGCTTCGCCATTTTTAAGATGAATATAAGTTTCTGAGATGTTTACCTTACCAGCTCGGATACTTTTTACTTCCCAGCCCTGTAGTTCAACACCTGCTTCAAACTTGTCGTGTAAAAAATACTCATGACGCGCTTTTTTGTTAAGCGCGATGGTATTACTGTTCGATTTTGATGATTTGTTCTTAGCCATAGTGCCCTATAATATACGTATTAAGAGATGTTTTACATCGATTTTTTATATGTGCCTTTAAAATAATCTGGTGAACTTAAGACCATGAAAATTTGGGGAAACGCGCAAAGCTTGCTAAAATTCGCCCACACAGTTGGGAGTGAGTATGCCACAAATAGAAAAAAGTGCGCTGGTTATGTACAGCACTAAAGAGATGTTTGACCTAGTTAATGATGTAGAAGCTTATCCGCAGTTTTTACCTAATTGCTCAGACTCTAAAATCGTTTCGCAGCACAATAATAACATGACCGCGAGTTTAGAAATATCCAAGGCGGGTATAAAAAAGTGGTTTACCACTGAAAACACCTTTATTGACGAGCAAACCGTGCAATTAAGGCTGGTTGATGGCCCATTTAAAACTCTTAAAGGGCGTTGGCATTTTCAAGCGTTAGATAAAAAAGCCTGTAAAGTTGAGCTTAAGCTTGAATTTGAATTCTCTAGCAAGCTTATAGAATTGGCGTTTGGTAAAATATTTAATGATGTAGCTAAAAATATGGTTAGCGCATTCACGCAACGTGCAAAAGATGTATACGGAGCAAGATAATGATTAGCGTTGAGATAGTTTTTGCATTACCGACTAAAGCGACCACATTAACAGTGGAAGTAGCGCAAGGAACCACAGCCGAACAAGCTGTTATTCAATCGGGGATCATTGATAAGTGCCCTGAAATAGACCCAACTGCGCTTACTTTAGGTGTATGGAATAGAACAGTAAAAGCGCATTACGAATTAAAAGATGGCGACAGAATAGAAATTTATCGTCCACTAATTGCAGACCCTAAAGATGCTCGAAGAAAGCGTGCTGAAAAAGCAAAAGAGGAAGGTCGAGCAAATAAAGTTACCGGTGGGCGTCCTTTATAAAGGTCATTAATGTAGTTATTAAAAAAAAGGTGAGCTATGCTCACCTTTTTTTTAATAACTAAAGCGTTTACTGCTCTAGCGGAGTATCAAAGTTTTCTGGTTGATCATAATCACCCGAAACAGCAACTAGTTGATCATTTTCAAATTTAACCAGCAACTCTTTATGCTGCTCATTATCGCGGCCTTTGTTAAAGCTGTACACATAACGCCAGGTACTATTATCAAACGCATCTTCTGCTATTGGACGACCTAATACATAAATAACTTGCTCTCGTGTCATGTTTACACGAAGCTTATCTACATCTGATTGCTCTAAAAAGTTACCCTGTGGGATATTGATTCTATATACCCAGCTAGAACAACCGGCTAAAGAGCTGAATGTGAGAGCAACGATAAGCCAAAGAGAAAAAGTTTTTAACGACTGCATTGTTAGTTGTGATCCTTATTTTTTATAATCTGCATGATACCGATTAGTCACTGAAGGTAAAACCCTTTTAAGAAATTGTTTTTAGTTACGAGGGTTAGGGCAACGTTTTGACCACAAACAAACAAAAAAGTTTAAGTATAAATATAAGCAAAGCACACAAAGTACCCTCAACGTGGTATTTGTATATAGTGCAAACGCGTTTAGGCCACTGGTATACGGGTATAACAACCAATGTTGATAAGCGCTTAGCCACTCATCAAGCGGGTAAAGGCGCAAAAAACTTAAAAGGCAAAGGCCCTTTAGTTTTAATTCATCAACAAAAGGTGGGCTCAAAAAGCGAAGCCAGTAAGTTAGAGTGGCAAATTAAAAAATTAAGTAGGGCCCAAAAAGAGCACTACGTACAACAGCTAATGACTAAGTGAAGCTGTGGCATTTTTTAATGCTTTTAATTTATTACGATAGCGGGCTTTGTCATAGTTAAACTCGGCGTTTATACCCGCTAAACGCATATAATGTGTTGCCTGCTTTATATTGCCGGTAAAATAATATGCTCGCGCAAGGCCAAAGTGGCTTTCGTGTAACTTAGCGTCAATTTTATAAGCGCTTTTAAAATGCTTAATCGCTTGAGAGTAATTTTTAAGTACCAGTTCACTATTACCTAATGATATATGGTAATACGGGTTAGCTTGGCGCTTTTTATTGAGCTGTTTTAGCATTTGCTGACCTTGTTTAGCGCGGTTACTTAAGGTGTACAGCACAGCGAGATTACCTATGGCAGTATGGTTATTTTTATCAAGCAATAATGCATAGTTATATGCCTGTTCAGCTTCTTTTAAATAATTAAGCTGCCTAAATACAATACCTAAATTTCCCCAGCCACCACTGTATAATGGGGCGGCTTCAACGGCG
The DNA here is from genome assembly GCF_023161905.1 of Pseudoalteromonas sp. 2CM41L. NCBI lineage: Bacteria > Pseudomonadati > Pseudomonadota > Gammaproteobacteria > Alteromonadales > Pseudoalteromonadaceae > Pseudoalteromonas > Pseudoalteromonas sp. 2CM41L. The sequence continues at coordinate 273,169 of NZ_JALNTN010000004.1, read as the reverse complement.
GCACTAAAGTAGCTATAAGCTAAATTATAATTTTTATTTACTAAAGCCAGAGCGCCTTTATTGTTATAAAACATAGCTGTAACAAACTTTTTGCTTATTAGGCTGGTTTTAAAGCGTTGTTTTCTTATATTTGGGTCGAAGTCTATGGTTAACTGTTTATCACGTTGATAAACCATTGTGGCTGGTATTGTTTGCATAAGCGCATTGTCAATTGATAAATTAATATGCCCTGTCAGTAAATTAACCCCTTTATTCATTGCCCAATATTCAGGAATATGGACCTTTTGAAAGCGCGCTTTTATACCTAAATAATCGGCTAAGCTATACGCTAATATCGATAACGACAGGCAATTAGCATTTAAATTAGCGTAGGTTTGCGATGCACTCAATGTGGCACCACTTTGATAGGTTAACGAGTTATCGCCGTTTTTTAATAAAAAACTTAAAATACTGTTCGCTAAGTAATGCGCGCTGCGCTTACTGGTTAAGTGGGCATCAAGTTGGGAAGTGATTGTTTTGTCGAGCTTAAATATGTCTTGCTCGGTTTCAACGTTAATACGGTTAAATGTTGGATGGTTTGCAAGGGCAAGCGGTGGCGGTTCACGCACTGTGGTGTTACATGCGCTTAAATATAAGCAGCTACTTAGTAATAATGCGTTAAAACAAGATATGTTCATAAACCACCTCCAACATATTACATCTATAAGTGTAGATGCAATATGCGCAGGTGGCTTATTAAAGTGTTACAAAACGTGTTTAGTGGTGTTTTTCAAAGGTGGCTACGAGTGCATCAAGCGCTTGAGCGCTATTTGCTAAATCGCGAATTGCTTGCTCGGTGTTTATTTGCTCATTCATAGCACGGTCACTAATTTCACTTATTTGCTCAATATTACGTCCTACATCAGCAACCACGTTACTTTGCTGCTCAGTTGCGGTGGCAATTAAGGTAGCCATGTCGTTTATTTGATTTGCTGTTTCGCTTATCGCATCAAGCAATTCAACAGAGCTTTGCATTGCGCCTACGCTTTGTTGGGCTTTTTGCTTAGATTGACTAATATCGTTTACTACATCTTCAGAAATAGTGGTTAGCTCTTCAATCATTGACTGAATTTCGGTGGTTGATTGCGAGGTACGATTAGCAAGCGCGCGTACTTCATCGGCCACCACTGCAAAGCCTCTACCATGCTCACCAGCCCGTGCCGATTCGATGGCTGCGTTTAAGGCCAGTAAATTAGTTTGCTCTGAAATGCCGCGAATAGAGTCAACAATACTCGCTATATCAATTGTTTTTTTAGAAAGCAGTGTTACTTGCTCGGTAATGCCGTCAATATCAGTGGCAAGCGCTGAAATTGTAGCTTGGCTTTGCAGTACTTGCTGATGGCTTTGGCTGGTGTTTTCTTGACTGCTTTGCGTTAACTTAGCTGCATTAGCCGCACTTTGTGCTATTTCTTGTACAGTTGCGCCCATTTCGTTAATGGCTGCAGCAACCGAAATGGTTTGCTCTTTTTGATTATCAATAGACTGCGAGTTGTTTTTTGCTTGTTCAAATACATGATTAGAACTTTGGCGTATTTCTGTACTTTCGTTGGCGACTTGCTTTATGGCAGTTTCAATTTTATGAATAAACTGGTTAAAGCCATGGCTTAAATTGTTTAGCTCTGGCTGATTAGACTCTGGCAAACGGTACGCTAAATTAGCATCGCCTGATCCTAAACGTGAGAACAGTTCGGCCATATCCGAAAGCGGTGACGCTAAAGAGCGTGCTAACAAGTAACTTAGCATGCTAGCAACTAGGGCTATCACTAGTGTAAAGGTAAATATTTGCCACTCCAATGTACCTACAGTCGCAAATACCTCACTTTTAGGTACTTGGGCTAATACGTATAAGTCGGTATTGGCTATTGGCATGGCTGCTAAAAATGTGGCTTCGTTATTAAGTGATAATTCTGTAATTGCAAATCCAGAGGGGTTATACAAAGTACTATGAACATTACTGCCATAAAGTGTGTCTATGTTTACTTTAGCCACTTTATTTGCATCTTTATGTAACTGAATTAAGCCGCTTTTATCTGCAATAAACACAAAGCCAGTTTGCTCAATTTTAAATTGTTGTAATAGCTTTTGCATGTCGGTGATGCTTTTTGCAAGCCCCGCTAACCCAAGCCCATTTGTTTGTTGATGATTTACAAACATTTTTACATCAGTCGGGGATTCTTGATAAATACTGATTGAGTACGGGTTATTTGAGTTGGTAAAGCCAAAAAACCACCCATCAGCCGCATCGTTTTTAAGCACGCGTAAAAATCCGTGTTGGTTCCAATATTGTGCTGTATCACGGTTAGCCCACGACGCCGTTGCTAAATCAAACTGCTTTGCTACGCGGTTTAATTCTTTAAGCAGTAGTGTGTCGTCTTGGTTATTTGAGCGCGCCCACTCTAAGATAAATTCATTTGATGATAGTTGCTGTGCAGCACCTAGTAGTTCGTTTATTTCGCCACCAATTTGATTGCTAATACTATGTAATTTGCTGGGTAGCTCAGATTCAATCATACGTCGTTCTATAATATCTTCAGAGCTATATAAAGACGTTAAACCAATTAATGCAGCGACACAGATTGCAATGGTACTGCCTAAAATGGTGATTTTTTGAGTGATAGTTAGGTTTTTTATCGTCATATTATTTAACTTTACAACTAGGTAGATAGCCATGTTAGCACATTATTAATTAAGCGCTAATTATTGCAATATATCTAAAAGGGTATACTCGCTTTTTATTATTACTAGCACGAAAAAGCCCACAGCGTATGCATGTGGGCTTGGTTTCTAACAAGCGAAACTAGTTATACAATTTTCTTCATTGCTGACATGTAGCCGCGTAGTCTAGCGCCAACAATTTCAACAGGGTGCTCACGTAGTGCAGTGTTAATTTGAATCAGTGTTTGGTTATCTACTTGGTTACTTTGCTCATTTAAGCCTTTACCAATAACATCGGTGTCGATGTTTTTCATAAAATCGGCCAATAATGGTAAACACGCATGGTTGTATAAGTAACAGCCGTATTCTGCAGTGTCAGAAATAGTACGGTTCATTTCGAATAACTTTTTACGTGCTATTGTGTTGGCAATTAACGGTGTTTCGTGTAAAGACTCATAATAAGCCGACTCGTCAATAATGCCTGCTGCAGTCATGGTTTCAAATGCAAGCTCAACGCCCGCTTTAACCATAGCAACCATTAAAATACCGTTATCGAAAAACTCTTGCTCAGAGATTTCTACATCACCAGCAGGGGTTTTTTCAAAGTTAGTTTCGGCAGTTTCTGCGCGCCATTTTAGTAAGTTTGCATCGTCGTTTGCCCAATCTTCCATCATTACGCGTGAGAAAGTACCGTCGATAATGTCATCTTGGTGCTTGTTATAAAGCGGGCGCATAATAACTTTAAGTTCTTCGCTTAGTTCAAACGCTTTTACTTTTGCAGGGTTTGATAAACGGTCAAGCATGTTAGTAACGCCGCCGTATTTAAGGGCTTCAGTAATTACTTCCCAGCCGTATTGAATTAGTTTTGATGCGTAACCCGCATCAATGCCTTTTTCAATCATTTTATCAAAACATAAAATTGAACCGGTTTGTAACATGCCACACAGAATTGTTTGCTCGCCCATTAAGTCTGATTTAACTTCAGCGATAAACGATGACTTAAGTACACCGGCACGATGACCACCGGTACCCGCAGCGTAGGCTTTAGCTTGTGCTAAACCGTGACCTTGTGGGTCGTTTTCTGGGTGAACAGCAATAAGAGTAGGTACACCAAAGCCGCGTTTGTATTCTTCACGCACTTCAGAGCCAGGACACTTAGGAGCAACCATGATTACCGTAATGTCTTCACGAATTTGCATGCCTTCTTCAACAATATTAAAACCGTGCGAGTAAGCAAGTGTAGAGCCTTGTTTCATTAAAGGCATAATGGCAGTTACAACGGCCGTATGTTGCTTATCAGGTGTTAGGTTTAATACTACGTCAGCGCTCGGAATTAGCTCTTCGTACGTGCCTACAGTAAAACCGTTTTCAGATGCATTTAGGTATGACTGACGACGCTCATCAATTGCTGATTGACGTAACGTGTATGATACATCTAGGCCTGAGTCACGTAAGTTTAAACCTTGGTTAAGACCTTGTGCGCCACAGCCAACAATAACCAGCTTTTTACCTTTAAGTGCATCAACACCATCGGTAAATTCACTTGGGTCCATAAATTCACATTGCGCTAATTGAGCTAACTGCTCGCGTAAAGGTAAGGTATTAAAATAATTCGCCATGTTAGTGTCCTATAATTCGTATTTGTTAGATGCAAAGCGTATTTGCTTTGCTTAAACACACCATAAAAAAAAACTTTGCTTGCGTAAAATGATATATTTGCACTAAAGTATTTCAAAAAATGAAACGTAGAGGCGTGTAATGGATCATAAGCATTTAAATTACTTTTTAGCGTTAGCTAAAACGCTCCATTTTGCCCGTGCGAGCGAGCTGTGCCATATAAGTGCACCTACATTAAGTCGCAATATTAAGCAGCTTGAAGATGAGGTCGGCGTTGCTTTATTTATACGTGATAACCGAAGTGTAAAATTAACTAAAGAAGGGGAGTCGTTTATTGATTACGCCACCTCTACACTGGCTAATTGGCAGCGCTTTAAAGCGAATGTGAAAGACCCAACCCAGCATATTTACGGTAATGTGAGTATTTATTGCTCAGTCACCGCCTCGTATAGTTTTTTGCATCAAATATTAGAACAGCTCCGCGCGCAGCATCAGCATATAGAAATAACGCTAAATACCGGCGATCCGGCGTTGGCAATAAACCGTGTGCTGGATGCCCATGAATCAATGGCTATTGCTGCACGGCCAAGTAAACTGCCTGCCCAAATTGCTTTTGTTAATATAGGCCACTCTCCACTGGTTCTTATTGGACCTAAAATTCAATGCCCGATCAGCGAAAAAATAGCGAAAAACGCCCCACATATTGATTGGTCAGAACTGGAGTTTATTGTACCTGAGCAAGGTTTTTCTAGGCAGCGGTTAGAGCAGTGGTGGCGGAAAAATAATGTGCATGGAAAAATTTATGCACAAGTAGCAGGGCACGAAGCTATGGTGTCTATGGTGAGCCTAGGATTAGGTGTCGCCATGGTTCCCAAAATAGTGCTAGATAATAGTCCGCTACAAGACAAGGTACACGTACTGCCCAGTGAAAATTACCAGCCAGAAGGGTTTGATATTGGTTTGGCGGTGCTAAAAAAAGAACTTAACGACCCTGCAATCAGTGCATTATGGAATATTGCACAAACTTTAGGCGCAAATGTTATTTAAGCTTTTAACGATTAATATAATTCAGTAAATAGTATGATTAACAGTTGCGTATGAGTTTACTATTACTTAACATGAAAGCTTAATAATAAAAAATAATGACGCACGAGAGTTTATAATAATTATGGATCATGCTGTATCGCTCGCTCATTCTGCTCAATGTTTAAAAAAAGCAATTCCTCTGATGGTAAAATACCGAATGCCGGTAACGCCTATCAATTACGCTATTTGGTATTGCTATGTACAAGGCAGTAAGCCAGCATTAAATGCTGAGCTTGATCACGTCATTGCTGAGCAACAAACATGTACTCAAAATAAAGCAAAAGAAATTTTTGATAAGCATTTAAGCGAAGATGACTTAGTGTTTTTTCAAGAAATGGCTGATCGCTTCCATGGCACTATGGAGCAAGTACAGCATGATATAAGCGTTACCCTCGATCATTCTAAAAGCTTTACCACGTCGTTGGTAGATTCTCAAAATGAGTTGGCAAGTTTAGCTAATGTAAATTCGTTTAACGAAATACTCGGTTGTGTTGAACGCTTAACCGACGAGTCGGTGGCTATGCAAGACTATGCGCGAGAATTTCAAACTAAGCTTGCGGTAGCCTATAACGAAATTAAAGATTTAAAAGAAGCACTTAACCTTTCTCAAGAAGCAGCCGATACAGACCCCCTGACAGGCTTTTTTAATAGAAGAAAGTTTGATGATGATATTCAGCAGTTTTGTCAAACCTATTCAGAGCAAGCTGACGAGAGCGTATTGGCGGTACTAATCATGTTTGATATTGATCACTTTAAGCGTTTTAACGACGATTTTGGTCATCAAAAAGGCGATGAAGTACTTAAATTAGTAGCCAAAAAAGTTTCGCAAAATATTTCCGATAGCCTGAATGTTTACCGCTATGGTGGTGAGGAGTTTTGTATTACCGGGTATTTTGACAGCATTAACGAGATTATGGTGTTTGCTGATAAAATTCGTTTAGATATTGCCTCATTAACTATCCGTAAAAAAGACGATGTAAACTCTAAACGTGCAATTTCTGCAAGTTTTGGGCTCGCTATTTTACGTCCATTCACGAAAGGTTCGGTACTTATTGAGCGCGCCGACCGTGCTTTATATATAGCTAAAACACATGGTCGCAACCGTATTGAAATAGCCCCTGATATTTAAATGTGATACGCATGTATAAAAATTGTGAATGATTGTAACCAGGTGGCGCACATTTGTGCTTACCTTGCTAGTATGGGTGACTTACTTATTTTACTCATTTAGATTAGGTTAATGCGGCTCAATACTTTTATTTACATTTTTTGCTTTGTGGTGTGTCTTGTTTGCGTGCCTAGCACAGCTTCGCAGGCCTACAACGAACAAGAGTATGCGCAGCAACATATTACTGTTAAGAAGTGGCATGTAAATCTAAGTGCCGGCGCGGGTGTTATTACCAACCCTCTGCATGGCGGAAAAAACGTCCCGCTCCCTGTGATCCCGCGCATTGCTTTTTATGGCGAGCGTTGGTTTTTCGATAATGGTCGCCTTGGCTACACACTTAAAGAAAATCAAAAGCATCATTTTAATATCGTTTCAGAACTGAACGCAGAGTCACGCTTTTTTATTGATTGGCATCCTAATAACCTCTTTGTTTTACCAGCAACCGCAGGCGCTTCTGCATTAGCGCAAAATAATCCCCAGCCTAAAAAAATAAATATCGATAATATTGATAATCGCCATTTAGCCCTAGATGCTGGGGGCAGCTATCATTATGTGCAGCAAAATCATGTGCTATCGATACAGTTATTACACGATATAAGTAATGTTTATAACGGTACTCGAGGCGCTATACAATGGCAGTACCACAGTGAAGTAGGGCGTTTAAAGTTAAAGCCAACGCTTGGGGTTAACTATAAATCAGCTGAATTAAACAGCTACTATTATGGTTTAAAAGCACACGAAACCTCATTAGGTAAAATTGACGTTGGTAGTAGCTGGCAACCTTATGCTAAAATCGACGCCAGTTGGCCATTGAGTGAGGCTAACAGTCTTCGTTTTCATGTAGCATATTACGACTATTCAGCTATGGATGGCAGTCCGCTTTTTGAACGTAACTATTCAATGACTGCTTTTATAGGATTCGATCATACTTTTTAATATGAAGTATTTAATGTTGATTGTGCTTACAGTTTTTCTGTTTAGCCCTCCCGTTGTAGCGCAAAATGCGTCTTTAAAGGTCTCCCCCAAAGTGTGTGTTGTGTCTGAGCAGCAAGCGTTTTGCGATCTTGATTTAAAGTTTAATTGGCAGCAACCATCGCCAAGCGATGCATGCCTGTACCAACAAAACAAACTGATTAAATGCTGGCAACAGCAGGCTGTTGGTGTGTTTGAGTATAAAGCGCGTGTTCAGGTAGAGACCATATACTCCTTAATCAATCCTCATACCGGTGTGTTAATTGCTAAAACACACGTTGAAGTGCAAAGTGCTGATGCTAAAAAAAGTAGGCGCAGGCTTCGCTCTCCATGGAGCTATTTTTAATTTAGGAGCAACTCATGCCAAAAATTTTACTTGTTGAAGATGACCTAGGTTTACAACAACTAACAAATGATTATCTTGAACATAATGGCTTAGAAGTAGACGTATTAAGCCGTGGTGATGAAGTATTTAGTTATCTTGAGAATAACGCTGCTGATTTAATGATTTTAGATATTATGCTGCCAGGTAAAGATGGCTTTAGCGTATGTCGACAAGTGCGTGATAAGTTTTCGTTGCCAATTTTAATGCTTACTGCAAAAGGTGAAGACTTTGACCAGGTGATTGGCTTAGAGCTTGGCGCAGATGATTATGTGGTAAAACCTGCAGAACCGCGTGTTTTACTGGCGCGTGTAAATGCATTACTGCGTCGCGGGCAACCCGTGGTTAAGGCCGCAGAAGAGATTCAGTTTGGTGATTTAGTCATTGATAAAACCAGCCGAATTGTTAAATTAAACGAAAACGAAATAGTACTTACATCGCATGAGTTTGAGCTACTATGGCTACTTGCCTCAAATGCAGGCGAAGTACTAAGCCGTGAACATGTTCATCAACATATGATTGGCCGTCAATACGACGGGCTTGACCGTACCGTTGATGTACGCGTGTCACGAATTCGTAAAAAGCTAGGTGATAACAGCGATAAACCTTACCGTATAAAAACCGTGTGGGGGCAAGGTTACTTGTTTGTATCAGACGCCTGGGAAAAATAATATATGAAGGTAAATAAGGAATAATGGGCAAACTATTTATAAGTTTATATGTTTATATCATTGTTTCTTTATTTATTGTTAGTGGTGTTATAGAACAAATTTGGCCTTACGAAGAGACGCAGCAGCAAGTGCTGTTAGATGATGAGTTTGGCCAAGCACTTTGGTTATTATCGCAAACCGATGATGGACTAGATAAGCTAAAACACAGCTTTGAAAGCCAAGTTATTGCCCGCAAAGATCTTATTTTACCCCTTAAGCAGCAAGCCTCATTAGACAAAAACCATTACCTGTACCTGTATGATAAAAAGCAGCGCATAGTGTGGTATGTTGAGCTTGGTGATAACAAACTACTTCAAATTGGTCCTGTAGGCGTTATAAAAGCACCTGAAAGCTCTGTTATTCCGTATTTAATGTTACTGGCTATTGTAGGGTTACCTGTGGGGCTGTGGAGCTTTTTACTATGGCGTGATTTTTCTAAATTAAGCCATGCGTGCGAAGCGGTAGATGGCTCGCAAGACTTTAACTTAAGCAGTCCTTCTAAATCGTTTTTTTTACCCGTTACTGATACTCTAAAAGTAATGCAGCAGCGCATAGAGCATCTTCTTAGTGCGCAACAAGAACTGACCTCCTCTGTATCTCATGAATTTAGAACGCCCCTTGCACGATTAAAATTTGGTATAGCCATGTTAGAAGAAACACTGCAATCGGAAAAAGGGCAACATTACCTAACTAATATGCAGGCAGATATAAGCGAACTTGAAGCGCTTGTGTGTGAAATGCTTGAATATGCTCGGCTTGATTCGCAGCAACCAAGCTTAGCTAGAAGCGACGTTGATTTGGCTGCTTTGACACAATCGGTCATTAATAAGCTAAACTTTGCAAGCGGCATAGAGTTTAATGCGGTGTTACCACAGGCTCTAGTGTACAAGTGTGATGCGCACTTTATTGCGCGTGTAATGCAAAACCTGGTGGGCAATGCGTTAAAGTACGCTGTTAGTCGTGTTGATGTCACACTCAAAGCGCAGGGTGATGCAATTTACTTTATTGTGGAAGATGACGGAGAAGGTATTTTAAAAAGCGACAGAGAAAGCGTATTTAAACCTTTTACTCGTTTAGATAAAAGCCGTGATAAAAGCACAGGGGGCTTTGGTTTAGGCTTAGCCATAGTGGCAAAAATTGTATCTTGGCATAAAGGGCACTATGCAATAACAGACTCACAGCTTGGTGGCGCTAAGTTTATAGTTACCTTACCTAATACCTATCCACAATAATATTTAATCATTTTGTGGGGCCAAATGTGTCGCTACCTACGTTAAAAATTCTCATTTACGATTGCATGGATGCAGAAGGTAGAGCAATGCAGGAGCAATTGCCGAGAACAACTAAATAGCGAATTTTTTGCTTAGCTATCCACTCGTTTTTCCATCCTCAAAATAGATCACTTTATTATGCGGATTGGTATAAAAGCAATTCACCTAAAAACGCCAGGCATAAAAAAAGCGCCTAAGGCGCTTTTTGTGGTTAAAAACCAAAATCAACAAGTAGCAAAATAGTAGACCCGGCTACGTGGAAAAAGTTCTCAATTATTTTTCATTTTTTTTAAGTAGGGGCATCAGCATTTGCTCAAGCCCGTTTAATTTAACCTCGTACATCATTGCAAGCTGCGCTCCGAGTTTACTTTCTGGAAACCCTTGCTGTTTAAACCACACTAGGTAGGGCTCTGGCAAAAGCAATAAGGGTCTGCCTGCGTATTTTCCAAAGGGCATAATTGTATTAATGGCGAGCTTGAGTTCGGCTGTATCCATAATAAGTCAGTAATTGATAAAACGTATAATAGTAATACTACTGCTTATTAATAATAAACGCATTAAATAGTGGCTGGGTAAGCGGGCAAGTAAACAGAAATAAAATAGGCTGTGACGGGCAAGAAACAGCCTATTGAACGAGGGAGTAGGCCCTCTGATTGAATAAATTTGTGTTGATAAATAAATGCTTACCTTGCATTAATTAGCTGGAGTCTAATTATGTGACACAGGTGCGAAGGCGTTTATTTAAACAACACCGGTAGTTTATCTGTTTTTTTTACAGATAGAGAGAAGTAATGTAAAGGAATGTAAATAAAATGAGTTTTTAAACTAAAACTAATAAAAAAGCCTTATTAAAAATAAGGCGTTTTCATTTGGTTGTTTTTATTATTTAGTATAAAAGTGCTATTTTTCGAATAGCTCTTGCTTTACGTGCTCGGCAAAACCACTTCCTGCTTCTAAATAAAAGTTATAGGTCGAGTTTACGCCCATTTGTTCAAGCTCTTTTTGTTGATCAGGGTAATTGGCGATAGCTGTTACTTGGCCGTTATAGCCTGAGGCTTGTAATTGCTCTAGTGCAAAAATATTTTGCATATGCTTTGGCATAGCTAACATGACCATTTCAACATGAGAGTGGTTAACGCGCTGCCAAAAGTCAGGGTCGGTGGCATCGGCAAGGAGTACCTTTCGATTGCGTTTAATATGTTTTTCTACCACCTCTGGTTTTATATCAATGCCCGCCACTACATTAGGGTGAGTCGCATTTATTGTTTCGTAAGCACCTGTACCTATGCGGCCCATACCAAATATAACGATTTTAGTGTCGTTTAAATTAACGGGTAACTCTTCAGCTAAGCGGGTTTTGCTTTCGAATTTTAATAGCCAGCGCTCAATTTTTACGTATAACTCGTTTGAGCGTTTATTAAGAGGCGATGCAATAACAAAGGTAATAGACACCGCAATAGCCATTACCGCCAGCCACTCTGAGGTGATCATGCCTGTAGAGGCTGCCACAGCAAACACAATAAGGCCAAACTCACTAAAATTAGCAAGGCTAAATGCAGTGAGTAACGAGGTGCGTGCTCTGAGCTTAAAGGTATTCGTAAACACATAATAAAGTAAGGTTTTAACTGGCAGCACAAATATAAGGATTAGCGCTACAATTAATGAATTCGCTGTAAGCTCTGCGTTTAAACCAATGCTTAAGAAAAAACCGACCAGCAAAATATCTTTTAAATTAAGCAGCGACTTTGAAAGCTCTCCCGCCTTTTTATGTGGCGCAAACATCATCCCCATAATGAGCGCGCCTAAATCGCCCTTTAAACCTGCAAAATCAAAAGCGTTATAACCGGCTACCAACGCAAAGAAAAAGCCAAATAACGGCAATAGCTCACCATGTTTAGAGCGGTTAAGCACTGCATACATAAGTGGGCGCACTAAAGGTAGTGCAATAATTAAAGCAAGAGCCCACATATTAGGTACTTTGCCGGTGCTAATGGCTAAAAATATAACCGCAAAAATATCCTGCATAACTAAAATGCCAATGGCTATTTTACCGTGTAGGCTTGCCATTTCACCGCGCTCTTCAAGTACTTTTACCGCAAATACAGTGCTTGAAAAGCTTAGCGCAAACCCAACTAATAAGGCACTTTGCCAGCTTAAATCAACAAACATAGGCACAGCAAAAATACCTAGCAGTAACATAAAGCCACTAAATAATGCACTGCTAAAAATAATGTGTAGGGTAGCGGGTGCCCATACTTGGGGCTTGATTAAGCTGTTTACTTTAAGTTTTAAGCCAATACTAAATAAAAGAAGTGTTACACCCAGTGCCGCAATGGTATCGAGTAGTTCGGTGCTTTTATAGCCTGATAAATTTAATGCAAAACCGGCAAGTAAAAAGCCAATAAGGGGAGGAAGTTTTAATTGATAAACACCAAAGCCACAAACAAACGCGGCGGCAAAATAGATTAGTTCCATAATTCTTAATATCACTTCATTTGGGATTGCAGTGTAGCGAAAATTTTATACCATTGAAAATAAAAATAGCCCTAAAAATGAGCGCGTTTAATCAATTATTTGCCCAGCTACGTATAAAAAATGCACATTAAACACGTATTTAATCGTAAATAGCATGTAAATAACATTTTTTCACTGACATTGGCTTTTAAATATGGTTAAGATGCTTTAACGAAGGAGTTTAAGCTTGAGCAACAAACTGAGCCGCTCAGCTTAAGGAGATAGATATGTTTAAAAAGATTTTAGCGTCGGTAGGTATTGGCGCTGCAAAAGTAGATACAATTTTAGAAACTGAGCATCTTCAGCCAGGGCAACTTTTTAACGCTAATATCGTTATAACTGCAGGCGATGTGGCTCAAGAAATTGCTGGCCTTGATTTGTTTTTAATGACTCGCGTTAAAGTTGATGGCGAAGAAGGTGAGTACTTTACTAATCACGTAATTGATCAGTGGCGTATAACCGATATAGGCACTGTTGAGCCAGGTGAAGTTAAAAGTATTCCATTTGAAGCGCGCCTTCATCCAGAAACGCCAATTACTGAAATTAATGCCGGCTACAACCAATCACATGTATGGATTGAAACAGGCCTTGATATTGATTTAGCACTAGACCCTACAGATAAAGACCACTTGCATATTTACCCTAACGAAGCTGTTAAAACCTGTATGCAAGCAATGGATAAATTAGGGTTTAGTTTATTAAAAGCTGATGTTGAAAAAGGCCATTTACGTGCGCCCACTTTTCAGTCGGTATCGGGGTGTTATCAAGAGTTAGAGTACAAGCCTAATAGCCGCAGCTTATTTGGTATTCAAGAAATTGAATTATCGTTTGTACCAGAAGCACACAAAACGCATGTTTTAATTGAGCTGGATAGAGCATTTAGAGGCGATGGTTATGTTGATTTAACCATAGAGCACGACCATGTGAATTTATCGCAATTGTGCGACCAATTAGAGCGTTTGTTTGCCTAAGTGATGCGTAATTTAACTAAACCCAGCTTAGGCTGGGTTTTTTATTTTAGGATTTTATATGTCGTTTAAATGTGCGCATTTTGATGCGCTTGATACGCGTACTTTATTTACGATAATGCGCGGCCGTGTTGATGTATTTGTTGTAGAGCAAACGTGTCCTTACCCTGAGCTTGATGAAGTAGACATTAACCCTAGTACTCAGCATTTATATGCAATTGCAGATAATAGTTTATTAGCTTATGCCCGCTGCTATGAAAAAAATGAGCAGTACAGCGCAATAGGCCGTGTACTGGTTTGCAAAAGTGAGCGAGGTAAAGGGCGGGCTACTGAGCTTGTAAATGCGGCCATAGCATGTTGTAAAAAGCAGTGGCCAGAGCGTCATATTTATATAGGCGCACAAACCTATTTATTAGCATTTTATCGCTCTTTTGGCTTTACAGAAGTAGGGGAGCAATACCTAGAAGATGGCATCCCTCATCAAGATATGGTGTTAAATACACTAAGCTAATTTATTACGAGTAAATTTAAGCTATTAAAAAGCCCACTTAACGCGTGGGCTTTACTTAATTTAGAACTTAACCTGAACTCGGGTAAGTTAAAAATAACGTTTTAACTTAACACCGAATGTAAAAACACAGCACCAATAGCTATAGGGCACACAAACTTAGTGTATACAGGCCATACTTTCCAAAATAGTGTGTTATGAACCTCAGGGTTACCTTGCTGTATTGCTTTTAGTAGTGAGCCACGGTACCAAATCCAGCCAACAAAAATACAACACATTAAGCCAAGTAAAGGCTGAGCAACTTTAGTTGTTAGGGTGATCACTAAACCAAATAAGCTTCCTAAGTTACATACTATGGTAATGCTCACTGCGCTTATTAGCGCGCCAATTAACCATGTTGCCTGCAGACGGCTCATTGCAAAGCGCTCCACAGTATACGATACCGGCGCCTCTAACATTGAAATAGAGGAGGTAAGTGCGGCTATACTCATTAGGGCAAAAAATGCAAAGCCTATAAATAAACCCACAGAGCCCATACCATCAAACAATGCTGGTAGCACTTGAAACACCAGTGTGTCTTCAGAGAGAAGTTTGCCTGTAGATGAAAAAATTTCTACGCCTTGAGCTTGTGCGACATACATGGCAGGTATAATTAAAAGGCCCGCTACAAACGCGATAAACACATCTATTAAGGTTACATATGCGCCTAGCGTGACTAGGTTTTCTTTTTTACTTATGTAAGAGCCATAAATAATCATCACACTGGTGCCTAATGACAAAGAGAAAAACGCTTGCCCGAGTGCACTTACGAGTAAATTTGCATCAAATATAGATGAAAAATCAGGCACTAAATAGGCTTTAAGCCCTTGCATGGCACCTTCTTGGGTCATAACGTAGGCAATTAAGGCAAATAAAATACCTAAAAGCGCAGGCATCAGACGCTTAGACCATTTTTCTATGCCGTTTTCTACGCCACGACTAATAATAGCCACGGTGAGTATAATAAATACCACTGTAAAAATGATGTTTCGTGTAAGTGACTGCTCACTTAACCACGCTGAAGCTTGGTTTGCACCAGCTAATGTAGTGATAGGTTCAATTGTTGCGCTGAGCATCCAGCCTGCCACAATGGCATAAAAACTTAAAATAAAGCCCGCACATAAAATTCCGCCAAAACCCACGATAAAAGCAAAGCGCTTATGCCACGCGTGTGATGTTATTTTTGTTAAAGAAGACACCGCATTAGCTTGTCCGTGGCGGCCAATTATAAGCTCAGCCATAAGTGCGGGGTATGCTAAAAAGAACGCAAGTACCAAATAAGCGACTAAAAAAGCTGCACCACCATTGCTTGCTGTTTGGGTAGGAAAACCCCAAATATTACCTAAACCTACTGCAGAGCCTGCGGCGGCCATTATAAATCCAAAGCGAGAGCTAAACTCACCTCTAACTGCGCTCATATTGTTGTACTTCTCTATTTTTTGACGGCGCTGACAATCTACTGGAATTGCAAATAAATAAAAAGTACTTATTTGCCCAATTGTGACAATAATTATCGTCTGGTGTGTCTATCACGCGATGCATTTAATTAATGTTATCAACAGGTTTAGAATAAGGAGTTGATTTTGTGTAAATAATATTTTACGAATCGTGATGCTGGCCAATTTTAAGGGTAAAACACGCCCCTTGAAGCCGCGCACTTTTACTAACGCTTACACTGCCGTGATGCCAATCTGCCACTTTTGCAACAATGGCTAAGCCTAAGCCATAACTTTTATCAGCACGGTTACGGTGGCTTTCTTCTCTAAAAAATGGGCTAAAAACGTTATTAAAGTTCTCTGGTGCGATGCCTGGGCCATCATCTTCAACTGTAATATATAAATAATGCTCATCGCGCTTTGCACTGACATAAATAGTGTCTTTTGCAAAGTCGCAGGCATTGCCAATTAAATTACTAATAGCCCGGGCAAGCCAATGTAAGTCAGCAAAAACCATATCGTCACTACTGTTTAGTTGTATTTTAAGTTGGCTGGTTTCAATTTTAGGCGAAAGCTGAGTAAGTAAATCTTCTAGATAGTGCGATAAATTAGTTTGCGAGTAGGTGAGCTGGTTGGCATTTTGCTCAAGGGTTGCAAAGGCTAAATAGCTTTTAAGCATTGATTCCATATGATCGAGATCGTTTTCCATACGCACAAGGTATTGTTTAACTTTAGGCATATCTGCGCTGTCGAGCGCAGCATCTAAGCCAAAGCGTAAACATGCGATAGGGGTTCTAATATCGTGCGATAAGCTCGATGCCATTAATTTGTTCTCCGCCACGAGCTTTTCTATTTGGCTAGCCATTCGGTTAAATGTAAGCTCAACATCTCTTATGTAGGTAAAGTGAGAGACCTTTATTCTCGCTTGCACATCTCCTGCGGCAAATTTTTTAGCCGCATCGTTTAATACTGTTAAGCGTTTAGCAAGTGGGGCAATAATAAAGCCCATAAAAATGCAGAGCCCAGCATAAAACAACAAAGTTAAAATAATATCGTTGCGCTGATCTGTTTCAAAGCCTTTATCTAGGCGCATGGAAAGATGATAAGGCGACAATACTTCGCTACTGTAGAGCATATAAAAACCTTGCTGGTCTTCTAAAATAAGGCCGCTTTGGGTATGCATTTGTAGTATTAATGACGGCGGCAGGGCTAGGGATTCATTATTTTTGTAATCAAGCTTTACATTAAAGTCGTTTGCCAATTGCTTTACATAAGCTGCGCGCTCTGAGGTCGCTACACTACTCAAATGTTTACTAAAGCCGTTGATCATTTGGCTTTGAAGGCTAAATTCATCATGCGGTGTTTGAGTTTGTTGGCTAAATGCATCGATTAGCCAGCCCAATACAACAATAGAAAGCAGCGCACTACCGAGTAGTGAAATGTAAAATTTTTTCATTTAAACCGCCACGGTTACTATTCCCACGCAGTGGCAACAAGTAAATAACCACGCCCCCAAATAGTTTTAATTTTTTCTGGATTTTGCGGGTCATCATGAAACTTTTTGCGCAGCGCAGATATTAGTACATCAACACTTCTATCAAGCCCATCGTATTCACGGCCTTTGGTTGCTTTAAACACAGCATCACGCGAGACTACTTGGCCTGCATTACTGGCTAAATAGTGCAGTAGGAGGTACTCAGCACTAGAAATAGCCATATCTTGATTATTAAGCGTTACACTGCGTGATTGAGTATCAATACTGAGTGCGCCTACAGTAATCACACTCTCGTTAGTGGTTACTTTAGTCGGTTCGCTGGTTAGGCGCAGTGCTGCTTTTATACGGGCCAGTAATGCGCGAGGGCGCACTGGTTTCATGATGTAATCACTCGCACCTACTTCTAAACCAATTACTTCATCCATTTCATCATCGCGGGCGGTTAGCATAATAATGGGCGCGGTGTAAAAGCTACGTAGCTCTCTGCACACACTTATACCGTCTTGGCCTGGCAACATAATGTCGAGCAGCACTATGTTAGGGTTTAAGTTTTTTACCTGGCTTATTACTTCATCGCCGCGATGGCAAACATGGGTGGTATAGCCTTGCTCGGTTAAGTACTCTGCAACCCATTGGGCTAAAGAGGTGTCATCTTCAACTAATAAAATAGTGCCGTAATTATCCATAAAGCTTCCTTAGTGTTAGAGGGTTGCCGTGTGTGGATTGAAACTCGCCCTTAAATAACTCTAAGGGATGCATAGGTTTGGGATTTATGCTGCGTTAGTGCCTATTTAGGTGAACGACCACACTTTATAAACGCTGACTTACTTAATTACCAAACACATTATTGTAAAATCAATCACGAAGGTCACACCTCTAATTAGAACAAGCGCCAGCGGCGTTTTTTTTGTCTATTTTGATAAACCCACTGCAGTTTAACCTCTGTTGTGGCAATAACTTGGGCTGTATTACTATCAAACAGTTCAAAAGAAATACTTTGCTGGGCGTCGAAGGTATATTCAAATACGCCTTTTTGCTGCTTTAACCAGCATTGCATTATATATTTTGATGTTGCGTCTCTTAGGCAGTAATTACCAATAGTTGGTTGCTGCCAGCTAAGCGTTACATCAGCGTAGCAATTGCGGCCTTCACGTAGTGCAACACAGGTGTCGGGCAGCGCAATTAATGGGGCTGTTTTATCTGTTGTTTTAGCAGATGAAATAGCAGGGAAGATCAATAATAAACAGATCCATCTAAAATACATAACGTAGGCCTACCTTGGCTTTATGTTGATACCCTTGAGAAATAATGGGGCTGTCGTCTATTTCTTTTGAAAACCACGTTGTTAACCAGCCAGACAAAAACACCCAATCTTGAGAAATAGGGTACTCAGCATGAAACTCAAACATAATACTGGTACTGCCATTAGGGGTGTAAATAGGGCGGTTAGCGGTGGCTTCGTCTGCATCTATACCAAAGTAATAGTTAGTAAAACTGCCCGAATAAGCGCTAATACCCACCCCAGATCTAAACTCCCAATTACGCCATGGCAAAATATGGCTAAAAAAGGTGTTAAACACCCAGCCATTATGTGTACCTGTAATATCATGTAAAAACTCAAACGAAATTTGCGAGTTTTCAAAGCGGCGCGTTAATCTTAGCCCAGCATCAAAATCGTAATTACGCGATTTTATACCCGCAAGCTCTTCTATTACACCGTGGTTGTAAAAACCTAAACCTTTGTCATCAAAGCCAGCCTGAGTATTGGTGCCTAATATATCCAAGCCCCAATCAAATTTATCTATAAGGCTGTAACCCACAACTAAGCCGCCGCTTAACTGGTTATGATCAAAGTCGAGATAAAAGTTTTCGTAGGAAATAGCCAGGCTTAAATCGAGTTCAATGCCATCGTCGTAGGAATCAAGGCCAATTAGGTAAGAATCTTCTACATAATAACCAGCCCCAGCGCTCCAATCCCACGCAAAACCTTGGGTGGGCTCTAGCGTGTTATCAGCATAGTATCGATTGCTTGCCTGGCTTTGAAAGCTCAAAAAACTGGCGCAAAGCAATACGCTATTAATAAAAGTATGCTGTAAGAAAGCGTTTTTCATCCCTGGGGACCTAATTATTATTTGTTATTAAGCGTATTATATTGGTAAGTGAATCCTTGAATCTGTAAAAAAATGTAGTTTTTTACGTTATTGCACTTTTATTTTATCAATTAAAATACTGCTTAAGTAATATTGCATCATAGGCGTTAAGGCACTCACCTCTGTACGCGTACATGGGCCTTGTAGTTTAGTTAAGCTGCTTAATTTAGTAATGGTTTTAAAGGGCGGTACAGTTACTTCCTTACCTGCGCGCGCTATACGGGCTTGCTCGGTATTTTGTTGATGTACAAATGTTGCCACTTCTAATTCATTAGTAATTTTTTGCTCTTGGGCGAAGCTAAACAATAAAGGCTCACGGTGGAAGCTTGCGCTGTCTATTGATGATTTTGCAAACCATACCACATCGCCAGAGGCGCGGTGCGTAATGCGCATGCTCACTTGCGCTAGTATGGTGGCGCATTGTTGAGTAGGGTATTGCTGCGCTACTTTGGCAAATAAAGGGTACGGGTTTTCAGGTTGAGTTAACGCATATTTTGTATCGTCAGTAAATGCTAAATCTAACTGATGGATAGCTAACGTGTAGTCACTGTTTTTGCTATCAGTCACTTCTAAGCCTTTATCGTTCAAGGCTTGTGTTATTTGCTTTAATAGCGTGTCTGTTACGCTTGCTTTATCGGTTGTAATACGCACTGTTTGGCCGCGTGTTACTTTGTGCGCCGGTAACTGTACAGACTTAACTTTTGGCGATGCGTGCTCTGTTTTATACTCAAGCTGGTAAGTTTCGCTCTTTAATGTTGGCTTTAACGGTAAAGCCAAAGGCTCGGCCGGCTGTTTGGTAATTGCACAACCTGCTGATAATAATATAAAAAGTGATACAACTATAAAACGCATAAATACTTAACATCCACTTAAAAAGCCAATAATCGCAACATTGTACGTTAGTCCTATCAAAACTTCATGATATTATGCACATAGATGTAGTTAAAAAAGAATAAATTTGTAACGAATGAAGTATCTCACTAATTTTATGTATGTTTGGGTCGCTATTTGTCTATCTTTACCGCTTCAGGCAATAGCTAAAGCAGACTCAAGCTGGGATGGATTCGTAAAACAGTATGGACGCTACGCAGAAAAAAAACTCAACAGTAAAGGTATTCCTGGCGCTGCGCTTTCGATAGTGAGTATTGGTAACGCTGATTATATCCACACCATGGGCCGCACTAAGGCAAGAAGTGGCACACAGGTTAACCGCCACACCCGCTTTAGGTTGGCTTCTGTGTCAAAAACATTTGCAGGGTCGTTAACTGCAAAGCTTGCAAGTGAAGGGTTAATAGATTTATTTAAACCGGTAAGTGAGTATATACCTGCTTTTAAAGGCACTGTTTATAAAGACAATTTAAAAGTGTTTCACTTATTAAGCCACTCCAGCGGGTTGGTTCCTAATGCGTATGACAATTTAATCGAATCAAGAATGAATTACCCCGATATTGTCGAAAAGCTATTAACAGTAAAGCCCATTTGCGAACCAGGCCAATGCTATGGCTATCAAAATGTGATGTTTAGTTTAATTGATGATGTAATTTACAGCAGTACCAATAAAAAATATGACCAGTGGCTGCAAGAGGGGATTTTTACACCATTAAAAATGAGCGATACCAGCTTAGGCTACGATGCAATGGTGCAGGATAAAAATTATGCGCTGCCGCACGTTAGAGGAAAAAAACGTTGGTACACAGCCAAGCTGAAAAAAAACTATTATAAAGTTGGTCCGGCTGCGGGCGTAAATGCAAGTGCCACCGATATGGCAAAATGGTTAAATGCGCAATTAGGGCAAAACCTAGATGTACTTTCTTTAGATGCACTTGCTACACAAACACGTCCTTATACACTTACAAAAAAAGAGCGTTATAGACGAGTATGGAAAAAGGAATTAGAACAAGCTTATTATGGATTAGGCTGGCGTGTTTATAACTATAACGATGAAACGCTTTATTATCATAGTGGCTGGGTGCAAGGCTATCGCAGTGATTTGGTGGTTATACCGCATTTAAATGTGGGTTTTAGCTTGATTGTTAACGCGGAAACAGGCGTGATAAACGAATTAACTACTGAATTTTTAGACCGTTTATTAAAATACAAACGCACTAAATAAAACAGGCCTAAAATTGCTTAAAAAGCGCCGTGCTTTAAATTTATTGCTTAAAGGTAAAAAGCATAAATAAGCGCATATAATAAAAAAACCAGCTTAATGCTGGTTTTTTTATAAAAAGACTCACTGCACAATTAACTTATGCTCGTGGTAATTGAATCTTTTTTTCTGCACTTTGACGATACAATACAACAGTGTGACCTATTGTTTGTAGCTTAGTAGCGCCGGTTTCACGAACGATTGCATCAAAAATAAGTGCTTTTGTTTCACGATCGTCAGTAGGTACTTTTACTTTAATCAATTCGTGAATTTCTAATGCACTTTGAATTTCGACTACTACGCCCTCGGTTAAACCGTTAGAACCTAGTAAAACTACAGGCTTAAGGCTATGCGCCTGACCTTTTAAAAACTGCTTTTGTTTGTTTGATAATGTCATGTTTATACAAATTTTGCTGAATATGGCTTGAATTAAGGGTATTCTAACGCCATCTAAAGAATATTACTAATTAGTTGCGTGTTAATTTATGACAAATAAAAAACATTCAGCCAGTTCAAAGCGATGGCTGAAAGAACATTTTGATGATCAATATGTTCAGCAAGCGCAAAAAAAAGGCTGGCGTTCTCGAGCTGTTTTCAAATTAGATGAGATCCAAAATAAAGATAAACTGCTTCGCCCTGGTATGACCGTTGTTGATTTAGGTGCTGCACCTGGCAGCTGGTCACAATACTTAGCCGAGAAAGTATCTGATAAAGGTCAGGTTGTTGCGTGTGACATATTACCTATGGACTCACTTGCGGGGGTTGACTTTTTACAAGGCGATTTTCGTGAAGAAGCCGTACTTGATGCATTGTTAAAACGCATTGATGGTAAAAATGTTGATGTGGTACTCTCTGACATGGCACCAAATATGAGCGGTAATAACTCGGTAGATCAAGCGGGTAGCATGTATTTGGTAGAATTAGCACTTGATATGTGTCATCAAGTATTAAAGAAAAATGGTGCATTTGTTGTTAAAGTGTTTCAAGGTGAAGGCTTTGATCAATACTTGCAAGACGTTCGTAATAGTTTTAAAGCAGTGAAAATACGCAAACCTGATGCCTCACGTGCCCGTTCTCGGGAAGTATATATAGTAGCGACCGGCTACAAACTGTAGTACAGTTGCTTGGCGTTTAGTTGAATTTAAATTAATTGGATACAAGAGGTTAACCCCTTGAGCGATATGGCGAAAAATCTAATACTCTGGCTGGTTATTGCAGTTGTGCTAATGTCAGTATTTCAGAGCTTTAATGGCGGCGATCAAGTTGATCGTCAAACAAGTTACACTCAATTTGTAAAAGACGTGCGTAGCGGCTCTTTACAAGAAGTTATTATTGACCGTGGAACGGGTAATATTACAGGTACTAAAAGCAGTGGTGAGCGTTTTCAAACCACAATGCCAATGTACGATGAAGACTTAATTAATGATTTACTTAAAAATGATGTAAATGTGAAAGGCGTTCAGCCTGAAGAACAATCGTTTTTAGCAAGTATTTTTATCTCTTGGTTCCCAATGTTGCTGCTTATAGGGGTATGGATATTCTTCATGCGTCAAATGCAAGGCGGTGGCGGTAAAGGCGCAATGTCGTTTGGTAAAAGCAAAGCGCGCCTGATGAGCGAAGACCAAGTTAAAACAACTTTTGCTGATGTAGCAGGTTGTGATGAAGCAAAAGACGACGTAACAGAGTTAGTAGACTTTTTACGTGACCCTTCTAAGTTCCAAAAACTTGGTGGTAGTATTCCTAAGGGCGTACTAATGGTGGGTCCTCCTGGTACAGGTAAAACATTACTTGCAAAAGCCGTAGCCGGTGAAGCAAAAGTACCGTTTTTCACCATTTCAGGTTCTGACTTTGTTGAAATGTTTGTTGGTGTGGGCGCATCGCGTGTACGTGACATGTTTGAGCAAGCTAAAAAGGCTGCACCCTGTATTATCTTTATAGATGAGATTGATGCTGTAGGTCGTAAGCGTGGCGCTGGCATGGGCGGTGGACACGACGAACGTGAACAAACGCTAAACCAAATGCTAGTAGAAATGGATGGTTTTGAAGGTAACGAAGGTATTATCGTTATAGCGGCAACTAACCGCCCTGACGTACTAGACCCTGCATTACTTCGTCCTGGTCGTTTTGACCGTCAAGTAGTGGTTGGTTTGCCTGATATTCGTGGCCGTGAGCAAATTCTTAAAGTACATATGCGTAAAGTGCCATTAGGCGATAACGTAGAAGCGGCAGTTATTGCACGTGGTACGCCTGGTTTCTCTGGTGCTGATTTAGCAAATCTTGTAAACGAAGCCGCACTTTATGCCGCACGTGGTAATAAACGTGTTGTAAGTATGGCCGAATTTGATGCTGCTAAAGATAAAATCATGATGGGTGCAGAGCGCAAGACCATGGTGATGAGTGAGCAAGAGAAAGAAATGACGGCTTACCATGAAGCGGGCCATGCTATTGTTGGCCGTATGGTGCCAGAGCACGACCCAGTTTATAAAGTGTCGATTATTCCACGTGGCCGTGCCCTTGGTGTAACTATGTACTTACCTGAACAGGACCGTGTTAGCCATTCTAAAGAGCTTTTAGAGTCAATGATTTCAAGCCTTTACGGTGGCCGAATTGCTGAAGCACTTATTTATGGCGAAGACAAAGTAACAACGGGTGCGAGTAACGACATTGAGCGTGCAACAGATATTGCACGTAAAATGGTAACGCAGTGGGGCTTGAGTGAAAAACTAGGTCCGTTACTTTACGCTGAAGATCAAAACGAGATGTACATGGGTGGCGGCGGTGGTCGCGCAATGAGCATGTCTGATGAAACAGCTAAAGTAATTGATGCCGAAGTACGCTTATTCTCAGACCGTAATTATCAAAGAGCAGAAGATATATTAAAAGAAAATATTGATATTCTTCATGCGATGAAAGATGCATTAATGAAATATGAAACAATTGATGCTAAACAAATTGATGATTTAATGGCGCGTCAGCCTGTGCGTGAGCCACGTGATGCACACGACCGTTTAGACGATAAGCCAACTAAAACAGTCGCACCTCAAGAAAAGCCGGTTGATGAAAGCCAAAAACCGGATGATTCATCGAAAAAAGATGAAACAAACCTTGATGATAAAGCTGAATAATCGTTAAAATAATACTTTAAAAGCCCCGTACTTCGGGGCTTTTTTGTATCAAATAACTAAAAGGTTGGCGATGACTAACATAATAAACCTTCCCCGTGGGCGTAAACTTAATTTAGAAAAACCATGTGTGATGGGTATTTTAAATGTGACCCCAGATTCATTTTCTGATGGTGGAAAGTTTTTAGATACAGCGCACGCGGTGCAACAGGCAATGCAGTTGTTAGACGAGGGTGCAACTATCATTGATATTGGCGGGGAGTCTACACGTCCAGGCGCGCCAGATGTTAATTTAGACGATGAACTTAATCGTGTGATACCTGCAATAAAAGCCATTAGAGCTAAAAGTGACTGCGTTATATCGGTAGATACCAGTAAAGCACAGGTCATGGAGCAGGCGATTTTAGCAGGTGCTGATATAGTTAACGACGTACGTGCATTACAAGAGCCCCACGCACTTAGCACACTCGCTAAGTATCCCGATGTAGCAATTTGTTTAATGCATATGCAAGGGCAGCCACGGACAATGCAAAGTGAACCCACTTATACTGACTTGCTAGCGCAAATTAACCTCTTTTTTGAGCAGCGCATAAGCGCATGCGAAACAGCGGGTATTAAGGTGGAGCAACTTATCCTCGACCCAGGTTTTGGCTTTGGCAAAACCCTAGAGCATAATTTTGAAATACTTGCTAAATTTAATGCATTTAATAAATTTGAACTACCGCTTTTAGCAGGTCTTTCACGCAAGTCGATGATAGGTAATTTGCTAAACAGAAAAACAGATGAGCGATTAGCTGGCAGCTTAGCCGGTGCGCTAATTGCCGCGCAAAATGGCGCAAAAATTATTCGTGTACACGATGTAAAAGAAACAGCAGACGTGCTTGGTGTACTCCAAGCTTGCGAAAAAGGAGCTTTGTAATGAGCGAAAGAAAATATTTTGGTACCGATGGGGTACGTGGTTTAGTGGGCACAGCTCCAATTAACCCTGAGTTTGCAATGAAATTAGGCTGGGCCGCAGGTCGAGTTTTGTCTCTAAGTGGAACAAAAAAAGTAATTATAGGTAAAGATACCCGTATTTCAGGTTACATGCTAGAAACCGCGCTTGAAGCTGGTTTAATTGCCGCAGGAATAGATGTCGTACTGCTTGGGCCAATGCCAACGCCCGCTGTTGCATATTTAGCGCAAACGTTCAGAGCCGAAGCAGGTATTGTAATTAGTGCATCGCATAACCCATATTACGATAACGGGATTAAGTTTTTTAATGGCCAAGGCTTAAAATTGGATGACGACGTTGAGCTACAAATTGAAGCGATGCTTGATGAACCAATGACCTGTGTTGCCTCAGATAAACTTGGTAAAGCCTCGCGCTTAGTAAGTGCTGATGGGCGCTATATTGAATTTTGTAAAAGCCAATTTCCACAAGGCTTATCACTTGAAGGTTTAAAAGTTGTACTAGATTGTGCCAATGGCGCAACCTACCATATTGCTCCGTCGGTAATGCGTGAGCTAGGCGCTGAAGTGATTACTCATGCATGTGAGCCTAATGGGGTGAATATAAACCATGAATGTGGTGCTACACACGTTGATACGTTAAAGCGCAAAGTGCTAGAGCACAAAGCTGATGTGGGTATTGCTTACGATGGTGATGGTGATCGCGTAATGATGGTTGATCATAACGGTCGCGTATTTGACGGTGATGACTTAGTTTACATTATTGCCTGTCAAGCGGCTGAAGATCATATGCTAGGTGGTGGTGTTGTTGGCACGGTTATGTCGAACATGGGGCTTGAAAATGCATTAAAAGCAAAAGGAATTGAATTTGCGCGCAGTAAAGTTGGCGACCGTTATGTAATGGAAATGCTGCAGCAAAAAGGGTGGAGAATTGGCGGTGAAAGCTCAGGCCATGTATTAAACCTCGATTTAATCACCACGGGTGATGGTATCATTTCAAGCCTTCAGGTATTGGCTGCAATGGT
Organism: Pseudoalteromonas sp. 2CM41L; assembly: GCF_023161905.1. Taxonomy (NCBI): domain Bacteria; kingdom Pseudomonadati; phylum Pseudomonadota; class Gammaproteobacteria; order Alteromonadales; family Pseudoalteromonadaceae; genus Pseudoalteromonas; species Pseudoalteromonas sp. 2CM41L. Next base: position 246,912 of record NZ_JALNTN010000004.1, on the reverse strand, counting down.
GGCTCAAAATCGCACATTACAAGATTTAGGAGCTGGTTTTACAAAGTACCCAATGAAAATGATTAATGTACGTTACACACCTGGCACAGACCCTACACAAGCACCAGAAGTACAAGATGCGGTTGCGCAAGTAGAGCAAGCTTTAGGCGAAAAAGGCCGTGTTTTACTTCGTAAATCAGGCACTGAACCGGTAGTACGTGTTATGGTTGAAGCCGAACAAGAAAAAATAGTCATAGACAGCGCGCAAAAAATTGCAGCAGTTGTCGAATCTATGAGCAAATAAACTGATTGAGAACAATAACCTCTTGTAACTTAGGGCGAGAAAAGTTAATATCTCGCCCGCTTTCTAATCTGGAGTGGAAAATGGCAATACGTAAGGCAATGGTCGCAGGCAACTGGAAAATGAATGGCTCTTTAGAGCTTGTTACTCAACTGTCTGATGCCATTAACAGTGTTAAATCAAATGAGATAGACATTGTTTTATTTCCTCCATTTCCATTAGTATCAGCACTGGTTGACAGTGGTGTTACCACGGGTACCCAAACGCTAAGTGAAAATACCCCAGGCGCCTTTACCGGTGAAGTGGATGCTCAGCTTATTAAAGATTTAGGTGCTAAGTATGTACTCGTAGGTCATTCAGAGCGACGCAGTATTTACAAAGAAAGCAATGCAACCGTAGCCGCAAAATTTGCCCGTGCACAGCAAGTAGGACTAACACCTATCTTGTGTATCGGCGAAAGCGAGAGCGAACAAGAAAACGGTCAAACCGAACACGTGGTTGCTGCACAAATTGATGCAGTAATTGAGAAATTAGGTGTAGCAGCACTGAAAGATTCTGTGATAGCATACGAGCCCGTTTGGGCCATAGGCACAGGTAAGACTGCATCGCCAGAACAGGCACAAGCTGTTCATAAATTTATCCGTGACAAAATTGCTTCATTAGATAGCGATTTAGCACAAGGGCTTACCATCTTATATGGTGGTAGCGTTAACGAAAAAAATAGCGAATTATTATTTGCACAATCAGATATAGACGGCGGCCTTATTGGCGGTGCTAGTCTAAAAGCAGATTCGTTCACTGCAATCTGTAACAGTGCAAAAGGGACCGTATAAGATGTACGAAATTTTATTAGTAGTTTATTTAGTTGTTGCTTTAGCTTTAGTTGGTATGGTTTTAATCCAGCAAGGTAAAGGCGCAGACATGGGTTCTTCATTTGGCGCCGGTGCTTCGGGCACAGTTTTTGGCTCATCAGGTGCAGGTAACTTCATGACCAAAACAACAACAAGCTTAGCAACAGTGTTTTTTGTTTTAAGTATTGTGTTAGGTAACTTAACTGCCGGTCAAATTAAAAAGACCGATGAGTGGGAAAACCTTGAAGCAGCACCTGCAGTAGAAACTGTAGCGCCAGCAGAAGAAGACGTACCTGTTACTCAACAGCAGAGCTCTGACGTACCAAACTAATTTAGCGTAAAGCTAACGTTAAACGACTTATACTCCTCAAGTAAGTCAATAAGTTTAACAACTAAGCGAAAGCTTAAAAATTGCGGATGTGGTGGAATTGGTAGACACGCTACCTTGAGGGGGTAGTGCTTTCGGGCGTGGGGGTTCAAGTCCCCCCATCCGCACCAAATTATAAAACCAGTAGCAGCAATGCTACTGGTTTTTTTATGGGAAATTTTCAATTTGCTCACTTATTAATCGCCTGATCCTTTTTGCGTTTATTAGTTGTTTAAAACTCGCTGTATTTGTAAAAAAAACTAGAAATATTACAAATTTAGTTAACACTTATAGGTAATAAGCCGATAATAGATATAGACAACAAAATAAGGTATACACAATGGCTTCAGGCTTCTCTTTTCAAAACCTCAGCATAAGTAAAAAAATACATGCGATTACCAGCATTGCGGTTGTAGCATTTTTAGCAATCGTTTTGATTAATTACTTTGCAATGAATGACAATAGAATCGCACTTGATGAAATGGAAAAGTCTTCATATCAGGTTGTTAAGTTAACTTCAGCAAATGTAAGTCTTTTAGAAAAGCTCGATGAGCTTTATACGCAAGCAGTTACATTTGGAGAGCAGGAGTTAGTAGAGAAAGCAGCTGATACATACAATGCACTAAGTAACAACATAAATGCGGTTGAGCAAATAAACGCTTCGTATATTCATAGTGACACGAAAGTTCAGTTAGCAAATTACGAAAAAATATCAGCCAGTATTGCCAATGGCATGGTAAATGGAACGGCTGACTTTAGTAAAATTCAGCAACAAGCACAAAGAAAAACAGCACTGTATAATGATGTGCTTGAAAGGTTTAAAACCGCTCAAGCAAAAGCAGACGATCGCTTTTTTGAATTAGTTGCAAGTACTAAAGAGCGTTCTGATCACGCACTAACACTTATGTTGGTGGTATCTATTGTTTCGTTAATTTTACTGCTATTTATGGCTATTTGGATTGCCAAACGTATTGCAGCCTCTGCAAGTGATGCCGCTAATAACCTGAGTCTACTCGCAAACGGTAAAGGGTCGCTGAGCACTAATCTGAGCGTAAATTCAGAGGATGAAATTGGTCAAGTATCAATTAACTTCAACTCCTTCATCGCTTTGCTGAAAAAAACAGTACTTGAAGTAATCGCGGTATGTGAGCCACTAATGGAGAACTCAACTCGCTTAGTGCAAGGTATGGAGCAGGCTGAACGTGCTACCACAAAGCAAACAACAGAGGCTGAGGTGGTTAAACAGTCTATGGAAGAGATGAAGCAAAGCGTGGGTGATATTTCTCAATCGGCGGCAAGTGCATCAAATGCAGCGCAAACAGCAGAAAAAGAGGTAGAACAAAGCAGAACTCAAGTTCAAATGTCAGTCACAGCCTCACGTACGTTAAGTGATGAAATAAATCAAGCCGCCTCAACTATCAATAAGTTAGCTGATGATACAAAAAATGTGTCTCAAATTCTTAATGTGATCACATCTATTGCTGAGCAAACTAATTTATTAGCACTAAATGCTGCTATAGAAGCGGCTCGTGCAGGTGAGCACGGTAGAGGCTTTGCCGTGGTTGCGGATGAAGTAAGAGAGCTTGCATCACGTACAGCACATTCAACGAATGAAATTCGTGAGTTACTAAGCACCTTGACTGAGGCTGCAAATGAGTCTGTAACGGCGATGACATCAGCGCGAGATATGGCCACAGATAACGCAACAGCCGCAGAGAAAACAGGCGTTTCGATAGAAAAAATTGCAGAGCAAATGTTAGAAATAAATGGTATGAACTCACAAATCGCCGCTGCAACAGAAGAGCAAACATCGGTTGCTGCGATGGTTGTAGAAAATGTGACGAATATGCATGAATCGTTTGAAGACACCATGGACTCACTCGCGGCGGTAAGGGATGTAGCGAAAAATCTACACTACCTTTCAGATAACCTTTTAGATGCCACTGCGAAATTTAAAATTGAGTAATATTAATCTGCAATAATACTTAATCATTTTAGAGGCTAAGCTAGGCGGTAGCTGCATAAAAAAATCGTTATTTAGAGCAACTAAATAACGTTTTTTTTGCCTAGCTATCTACACACTTGTCCGCCTCTCAATTGCTTATTTATTTAAGGGTATTAGTATAAAGCCGTAATATTTAGATATAAAAAAGCCACCTAATCGGTAATGCCGATCAGTTAAGAAATATTTTAATGATCGGTTGACCGATCTTTTATAGATGTAAGAATCCGATGAGCATTTGCCATCGGATTTTTTTATGAATATTAATAATGCGTTACCCCAGTGACGAAATTGTAGACTTATACAGTCACCGCTGGGAAATTGAGCTAGGGTATCGTGAAATGAAACAAACGCTACTGAACAGTGAATACATGCTTAGAAGCAAACGCCCAGACATGGTTGAGCAAGAATTGTGGGGATTACTGCTTGCTTACAACTTGATAAGAGTGGCTATGACCGAAGCGGCTACACGTAAAGGTATCTGGCCAAATCAGCTAAGCTTCAGCGGGTGCTCAAGCGCGGTTGTAGCATTCTTACTTACAACAGGACTTACAAGCCCAGGAAAGCTCCCCGTGCTGTATGAAAATCTCATCACTCAGCTAACTTATTACGCACTTCCGACGAGGCGGGAAGATAGATTTTACCCTCGAAGGGTCAAACCCAAACCAAGTAAATACCCCACCAAAAAGAAAAATGCCAGTCAGCTTAACTGACTGGCATTAACCTAATCGGTGGTTTTTTTATATCTAGCTACCGCGCTTAAAACGTAGCAACTACCTTAACTTTATCTGTTGCCTTACTGCTGTCTATGTAACCAATTGAGTCGCCATTACTAGCAACAAAATCAATAACAGCCTGGTCAGAATCAAATTTCTCTGGTGGTGTACCTTTACCGGTAAAAACAAGTTTTGACCAATAGGCATTTAATTGGCTACTTGATTTACCAACTACTTTAGAATTGAATTCATCAGCAATAGCGGTACCATTTTGAGTGGCTGGGTTCACTTTATTACCGTTAGCAAATGACTTTGCTTTTCCTAGGTAAATCTTTTTAATAGTATCGCCATCAAGTGCACTTGCATTGCCAGGGTTTACTATTACCGCAACTTCAGCATAGGCGCTAAACGCACATACCGACAGTACACTGGCTAGGGTTAATTTTTTCATATTTCGCTCCAATTAGAATACTAAGTCAACGCCGACAGCTACTACATCAGTGTCAATATCAGTTACGTCATCATCAAAACGACTAAAATCAATTTTAAATGCAGCCGATGGGTGGAAGTCGTATCGTGCACCAATGGTGTATACATTGCTTTGCGCGCGCATACTTTCTAATGCGTAATTTACAGTAGTGTTTAATAATGGAATTGACTCAAGCGTATTAAAACGTGATGAATCGTGTTTATCATCATTATTCTCATAAGTTACATGAACAGTTACATCATCGAATCGGTAACCTCCAGATACATAGTATTGTGACTGTTCAGCTAAAATACTGCCTTCCACTTCAAATTGAGTGTACTCAGCATCAAATAAGAAGTTGTCATAATCAACTGAGAAACCAATTCCGAAGAACGTGGTCTCATCCTCATCAGTTACAAGATCATTGGCGGTATCGGTCAACCCACTCGTGTTTAGCACATCGATAAGTTGAATTAGGTCGCTGTCATCAGAAGAGATTGAAGTATCAGCAACAATGTATGCGGCTCTCGCACTAAACCAGTCGTAAGAAACACTCCAGTTAACACCACCTAAGTTATTTAACTCAGCAGGTAAGCTATCTCCAAATACATCAATATCACCGTCGAAAGCGCCGTAAAAGCCTTGTAATGTAGAATCCCAGTCACCTAATTGGCTGTTATAAACTACGCTAAGTCCTTCATAAGTAGAAAAAGGAATACCGTACACAGATCTCGGTGGGCGAACCCAGCGATAAGCATAGCCAACGTCTAAAAAGTCAGAGTACTTGTAAAAAGGGACACGCATTTTACCAGCGCTTAATTGCAGTTCATCGCTGTATTCATAGGTAACATAGGCCCATTCGAATGTTGCGTCAAAGTCATCCTCTCCACGCGCAATAATTTGCGCTGTAGCTGTTAGCTTTTCTTGAAGGTCAGCAGAGAGTTGTAAGGCGAACTTACTCTCATTTTTAAATGAGATATCGTCATCATATCCGTATAAAGTTTGATCACTGTCTAGACTTTTGCCACCCACTATAGATGCAAAGCCATTTATACGAACTTCAGCACTCGTGTAACTAGATGCAAGCGCGGCACATATTGCTACTGCTACAGATAGCTTTTTCATATGTATTTCCTATTTGTTATTTAGATGTTGATTTCATGGGGATTATAGAAGTGATTTTAGTTTTTATCTAATAATTTTAGGAAGTTAGTTAAAAAAACTTTACCGACCGTGTTTTTCTTTTGGTTACAAATGTTAAATCATAGAAGCTATTATTTAAAGCAGTATGATTTTATTAGATATTTTTTATTTTGGTACTAAATGATGATTAAAGAGTGGAATACTATTTTATTAATATAAGCTTATTGCGCATATAAAAGCCTAAAAGCATTTGTCGTTATGCTACATCTTTAAGCTTAATTATTTACTTTATTAAGATTGGCTTGACACCATAACAAGGCCTGCTGCTTGTTTTTAACAGAAATTTTTTGATAAATTTTATGCAAATGTACACGAACTGTTGCTTCGCTAATAAATAAGTTGTCAGCAATGGCGCTGGAGTGTAGCCCTGAGAATAACAAGTTTAACACTTTTATTTCTTTGCTAGTTAAGTTGCTAGATTGTACCGCTGACTGCTTCTCAGTGGCTAGCATTTGCTTCATCCAACAATCAGAAATATCTCGTGGAAACCAGAGCTTCCCTTTTTCAATTGCCTCAAGGCCTTTTTGAAAATATTTTTCATCGGTATTTTCGTAAAATAACCCTTTTAGATTAGGCCACTCTTTCAAAGAAAGTGCATTGCAATTTTTAGGGACATCAAAAATAACTAACCCTTGTTGCTTATTCTGCGCCATAAATTGCGTAATTAAATCATGGGTAGTAATTATGTTAAGTGCTTGGTAGTTAACCAGTAAAATATTGTATTTCGCAGCTACGCAAAATAGCGAGGTGTAATCAGGGTTATTAAAACATTTAAGACTTTTATTACTAGTATTGTCTGATTCCATAACGATTCAATCCATAAGGTTGATAATTATACTATATTGTTATTTATTGCCGATTTCAATGAAGTTTAAAGCCGTTATTTGAAGCATCTATTTCTATAAAGAAAATTAGTTCACCTATATCTATTACACTGTTTTGCTATGTATTTGAATAGGTTGCTTAAAAGTGAGGCCTTATGGCCTGCCGTTATTATTTATAATGTAAGTAATATTATCCAACAATAATCAAAAATTATAATTAATTTGTACCTGTATGTTTATTAAATGAAAATTTTTATACATTTCTTCACAAATATGTAATATAATACCCTTCCAGAGGAAAGATGCTATTAGGCGTCTTTTTTTATGCCCAAAACTTATTGCCCAAGCCAATAAGTTCGCATAACTAAATTATACGGTATCCTTTGGAGAATATTTTGAAACTACGCAAACTCTCACAGTTAAGCCTCGCAATTGTCGCTGCACTAACTACCTCAGTAAATGCTGAAGAAGCTAAAACAACAGCAAAACAAGACGCGTTTGAAAAAATCGAAGTTACAGCTCGTAAACGTACAGAGAGCTTGTTTGAATCTCCAACCGCTATCACATCAATTGGTGCTAACCTAATTGATAAAGCCAATATGAGTAACCTAGAAGATATTGGTAAATACGTTCCAAACTTAAATATCACTCGCTACGGTGTAGGTAATGCGGCGCATGCCTCTGTGTTTATTCGTGGTATTGGTCTACAAGATCACATAATTACAACCGATCCGGGTGTAGGTGTTTATTTAGATGGTGTTTACTTAGGCCGTCAAATGGGGTCAAACTTATCGTTACCAAATGTAGAGCGTGTTGAAGTTCTACGTGGACCACAAGGTACATTATATGGTCGTAATACCTTAGGTGGCGCAGTAAATGTAATTACTAAGCAACCAGGTGATGAAGGGATTGTTTCAACTACAGCTAAAATTGGTAGCCGCGGACGTATTGCTGGCGATGTATACTTTAATAACTCGCTAACAGATGAAGTAAGTATGTCTGCAAGTGCATCATACAAAACGCGCGATGGTGTGGGTGAAGCTGTCAATTTAGCTAACCCAGAAAAAGAAATTGGTGAAGAAGAAGAGTTTAGCGGTCGCGTAGCCCTTAAATGGCAGGCCAATAGCGATTTAGCGTTTACTTTTTCACTTGACGGTGTTGATAACGAGTCGGGTCAATCGCCTTACACTATTGAGTTAACTGAGCCGCTTGATGCAAATGATGTGTTTAATGGTGACTTTCCTTTATTAACACAGGATATGATCCCATCTGACCCCGATGATTTAGGCACTACTGTTGCTGGTATTGAATCTACGTCTTACTCAGGGTGGGGTACGTCATTTACTGCTGATTGGGCAATTGATGATACGTACACGGCTAAATTTATTTCAAGTTACCGTACTTCTGAATACGAAGGTGGACTTGATGATGATGCCTCACCACTTAATTTATCTGAGTTCCCAGAAGAGGGTGGTGCAGACCAATACTCGTTTGAAATTCAACTAAATGCGACTTACGACAATATGGACTTTGTATCAGGTCTTTACTTCTTTAATGAAGATGGCTTTACACGTTCAGGTCCATTTGTATTTAGCCCATTCAATACTCCTAATGGCTTATTAAACGATGGTGTTACACCTTCATTTGGTGGCTATGGCGATTTTGAAATTAACCAAGAAACAAACTCATACGCTGTATATTTTAATACAAGTTACGATTTAACAGATGATTTAAGTATTGGCGGTGGCCTTCGATACTCAAAAGATGAGAAAGATGCCGATGCGATTTTCCCAACATTTGCTGAACGTAAATACGTAAGTGCAGAGTTTGACGCTGTAACATGGGATGTAAACGCATCATATCAAATCAGCAATAACATGAATGTATATGGTCAAATTCAAAAAGGTTACCAAACAGGCGGTTTCCCTCCACGTCCATTTGGTGGCCCCGATCAGTTTGTATCGTTTGATGAAACTAAAGCAATTAACTACGAAATGGGCTTAAAGGGCCAAGTACATGAAAATGTATCTATGATGTTAGCTGTATTTGTAACAGATTACACTGACCTTGCTTTACCATTTTCTGACCCTACTGCAGGCGGTGGTTTTGTAACGATTGTTGAGAATGCTGGTGAATCTAAAGCGCAAGGTATTGAGCTTGAAACTACCGTTGCCATTACAGACGATTTCACAATTCGCAGCTCTGTAGGTTACTTAGATTCTGAAATTACAGAAGTAGATGCAGGCGTACAAGGTATTGGTAAAGGTGATTCACCAGCATTAACACCACGTTGGACTGTAATGATTGCCCCTTCTTACTTTATGGATTTAGATAGCGGTGCAACCGTTGCATTTAACGCTAACTACTCTTTCAGAAGCGAAATGCAAGGCCAGTCGGTTTACAATGAAAGCGAGACTATTGATTCGCGTGAGTTAGTTGGTTTTAATATTTCTTACACTAACCCTTATGGCGATATGGAAGTAACCTTATACGGTGAAAACGTATTAAACGAGGTTTACGATGTAGGTCGTTTACAGCAGTCAGGTTTTGTTGGTGTAATGCGTAGTAATGACCGTAGCGAGTTTGGTTTAAAATTCAAAAAAGACTTTGAGCTTTAATAACCCGCAATGAGTTAATTAAAAGGTAAGCTTAGGCTTACCTTTTTTTTCGCCTGTAAAAAGAAAAACTTAGATCAACAGTGAATCCCTTTAGAACAAGCGCTATACAAGCATGCAGTGCAATTGCTATTGATATATTTAGTGTGGTGCGATGGCTAATCGCTAAGTATTAAAAAGTGCCACTGCCACCAAAAAAACCTATTTTTAGGCAATAAAAAAGCCCACAGAGAGGGCTTTTAAACAATCAACATAAGTTTAAATAAAAACCTCTGCCATTCTTATTTGTTAGATTCATTGTATTCACGCGTTAGTCTTGCGTGCTCACTTAAATCTGTCAGGCCAAGCTTTTCGTAGCTTTTTTCCATCATCTCAAGTGCAGGCTCTAAATAGCTGCTTTGCGAGTAATGCTCAACAACGTACTTACCACGATTAGCGGCCGCTAGGTAAGCTTCACGTTCGTAGTAGTAATTAGCCACTTTTAGCTCGTAACGCGCCATGCGGTTTAAAAGCCACACTAAGCGGCGTTTAGCCTCTGGTGCGTAATCACTTTTTGGAAAGCGTTTTACAAGCGTTGATAAATCGGTAAATGCAACACGTGTACGGTTTGCATCGCGGTCAGCTCTGTCTATGCCAAAATACTCTTGGAAGGCATTTTTATCTGCTTTAATGTTAACCAAGCCACGCATGTAGTACATGTAATCTAAATCTTTGTGGTTTGGGTTTAAACGAATAAAGCGATCAATGGTCGCTAATGCTTGTTCCGTATTACCTGATTGGTAATGGGCATACACTAAATCCATTTGTACTTGCTTTGAGAAAGGGCCAAATGGGTAGCGTGAATCAATAGCGGTTAACAGCTCAATTGCACGGGCGTATAAACCTGAGTCGAGCGTTTGTTTTGCATCTTCATACAAAGCGTGTGCAGATTTGTTAGGAACGCGTTGGATATCTTCTTGGTCAGGCGCAGAAGAACAGGCCCCTAAAGTAAGTACAGAAGCTGAAAAAACAATGGCGAATGCACGTTTCCCTATTTTATTTATCATTTTATTTGTTACCTTCGATGTCTTCGGCTAGGCCACGGCGGTAAAACCGAGTAAACTATGCGTATTATATTATGCTTTTATTAAAAGCGATTCTAACCCAGTCAGGCACAGCTTGCACTGGTAAATTGGGTAAAGTTACTAATGTCAGAACAAATTTCACTTCAAGCCGAGGTTCCTACCGAGTTAGGTGGTAAACGTCTAGACCAAGTATTAGCGCAATTGTTCCCTGATTATTCACGTTCACGTATAAAAACATGGATATTGGATGATAAAATCACCGTTGACGGTGAAATCTATAACACACCTCGAGAAAAACTACTCGGTGGTGAAGTTGTAAATGTTGAAACCAGCATTGAAGCACCACGCGAATACGAAGCACAAGATATCAAATTAAACATTGTTTATGAAGATGATGATATTTTGGTTATCAACAAACCTATGGGCCTAGTCGTTCACCCAGGTGCAGGTAACCCAGATGGCACAGTACTAAATGCATTGCTGCATCATTTTCCGGATATTATTAACGTACCGCGTGCTGGTATTGTGCACCGTCTAGATAAAGACACCACAGGCTTAATGGTGGTGGCTAAAACTATTCAGGCGCAAACACATTTAGTTAAAGCACTGCAAAAACGCGAAAACTTTACGCGTGAATACGAAGCTTTATGTAATGGTACTATGACCGCAGGTGGCATGGTTGAAAAGCCGATTGGCCGTCATCCAACGCAGCGTACACACATGGCAGTTCACGAAATGGGTAAGCCTGCTATTACACATTACCGTGTTGCTGAAAAATTCCGTGCTCATACACGTTTACGCCTTCGCCTAGAAACCGGCCGTACACACCAAATTCGTGTTCATATGGCGTATATAAACCACCCGTTAATTGGTGATAGAGCCTACGGCGGGCGTCCTCGTCCACCTAAAGGTGCTACGCCAGAGCTGTTTGAAATGTTACGTACATTTAATCGCCAAGCCTTACACGCAGTAAAATTGAGTATTGCGCACCCTATTACGGGCGAGATGATGACCTGGCAAGCGCCTATTCCAGATGACATGGTGGCAATGACTCAGGTGCTTAGAGAAGATACCAAAGCTAACCCTAACATAGAGTATTAATGGCTTTTTTGTCAGCACCTTGGCCTAATTTAACCTCGGTAGGTACGCTCAGTACCACACGAGAAGGCGGCGTGTCAAAGCCGCCTTTTAATAGCTTAAATTTAGGCCTACATGTTGATGATGATCCAGAGCATGTGCTAAAAAACCGTGCTTTGGTTGAGCAATCCCTGCCAAACCCGCCACTGTGGCTTAATCAAGTGCATAGTGGCGATGTGCTCTGCGTTGATGCAGATTTTAATTTTCAAACATTACACAGTGCTGATGCGTTGTATACAAAAGTTAAAAATCAGCCTCTTGCTATTATGAGTGCAGATTGCCTGCCTATTCTGTTTGCAAGTCATGATGGCCATGAAGTTGCAGCAGTGCATGGTGGTTGGCGCGGCCTTGAAAAAGGGATCATAAAAAATACGCTTGCCTGTTTTAGCGCGCCTAGTAAGCAAATATATGCGTGGCTTGGGCCTGCTATTGGTGCTGAGCAATTTGAAGTGGGCGCCGAGGTTGCTACGCGATTTATTGCAAAATCCTCGTTGTTTAAAGAGGCGTTTAAATTACAAAGCAATAATAAATACTTGTGCGATATTTACCTAATCGCTCGCATTGAGCTTGAGCAATTAGGCGTTATTAATATTAGCGGAGGCGATTATTGTACTGTTTCTCAGCCATCATTGTTTTTCTCTTATCGGCGAGAAGGTAAAACAGGACGTATGGCAAGTTTGATCTGGCGCAAATAAAACACTATTTCCCCACAATATTCTTCTTAACACCTTGAACAATTCTATTAACATACCCATTTATTAAGCAATTAGTTTATTAAATAGGTAAACCCTCATGCGTTTAGATAGATTCACAAGTAAATTTCAATCTGCGCTTTCAGATGCTCAGTCGCTAGCATTAGGGCGCGATCATCAATTTATTGAACCCGTACATTTAATGTATGCGCTTTTACAGCAAAATGGCTCTAGCGTGCGCGCCTTGCTTGCACAAGCAGGCGTGAGTGCGGATGAGCTCAACACCAAGCTTTCTCAAGAAATAGAAAAGCTGTTTAAAGTTGAAGGAGTAGGGGGCGACGTACAGCTTTCTAATAACATGGCTTCGCTTATTAACTTATGTGATAAGTACGCGCAAAAACGTAAAGATAAGTATATTTCGAGCGAATTATTTGTATTAGCGGCCTGTGACGACAAAGGCCCTTTAGGTGATATTTTTAGAGCGCTTAATATCACTGCAACTAAAATAGAAAGTGCTATAAAAGCAATTCGCGGTGGCCAAAAGGTCGATGACCCTAACGCCGAAGAAACCCGACAAGCACTTGAAAAATACACCATTGATTTAACCGAGCGCGCAGAGCAAGGTAAGCTCGACCCCGTTATTGGGCGAGATGACGAAATCCGTCGCACGATTCAAGTTTTGCAGCGCCGTACTAAAAATAACCCCGTGCTTATTGGTGAGCCAGGGGTAGGTAAAACGGCTATTGCAGAGGGGTTAGCGCAGCGCATTATAAATGGCGAAGTGCCAGAGGGCCTAAAAAGTAAGCGTGTTTTATCGCTAGATTTAGGCGCGCTGGTGGCGGGTGCTAAATACCGTGGTGAATTTGAAGAGCGTTTAAAATCGGTGCTCAACGAGCTGGCTAAAGAAGAAGGCCAAGTGATTTTATTTATTGATGAAATTCACACTATGGTGGGCGCAGGTAAAACCGATGGCGCTATGGATGCTGGCAATATGTTAAAGCCAGCGCTTGCTAGAGGGGAGCTACACTGTGTGGGCGCCACTACGCTTGATGAATACCGCCAATACATAGAAAAAGATGCCGCACTTGAGCGTCGTTTTCAAAAAGTATTGGTTGAAGAGCCCTCAGTTGAAGACACCATTGCCATTTTACGCGGCTTAAAAGAGCGCTACGAGTTACATCACTCGGTGGATATTACTGACCCGGCAATTGTCGCCGCTGCGCATTTATCGCACCGTTATATTAGTGACCGACAATTACCAGATAAAGCCATTGATTTAATTGACGAGGCTGGCTCTTCAATTCGTTTGCAAATAGATTCTAAGCCTGAGTCTTTAGATAAGCTTGAGCGCCGTATTATTCAATTAAAACTTGAAGATAACGCTTTAGCTAAAGAAAAAGACGATGCAAGCCAAAAGCGGCGCAGCGAAATGCAGCAGCTCATCACCGACTTAGAAGCGCAATACCGAGAGCTTGATGAAGTATGGAATGCAGAAAAAGCCTCGTTACAAGGCACGCAAGTAATTAAAGCTGAGCTTGAACAAGCGCGCCTTGATTTAGAGGTTGCCCGCCGAGCGAGCGATTTACAGCGTATGTCGGAGCTGCAATACGGAAGAATTCCAGAGCTTGAGCGAAAACTTGATTTAGCCTCGCAAGCTGAAATGCAAGAAATGAGCTTACTAAAAAACCAAGTAGGCGAGGACGAAATTGCAGAAATACTTTCTCGTTGGACCGGGATCCCAGTATCGCGGATGCTGCAAGGTGAGCGAGAAAAACTGTTAAAAATGGAAGAGCAACTTCACAGTAAAGTGATAGGGCAGGACGAAGCAGTTGTTGCGGTCGCGAATGCGATACGCCGCTCTCGTGCGGGGCTTGCCGATCCTAATCGACCAATAGGGTCATTTTTATTTTTAGGACCCACTGGGGTGGGTAAAACAGAGCTTACTAAAGCGCTTGCAGGTTTTATGTTTGATACAGAAGATGCCATGGTGCGTATCGACATGTCAGAGTTTATGGAAAAACACGCGGTAGCACGTTTAGTGGGCGCGCCTCCCGGTTATGTTGGTTACGAAGAAGGCGGTTATTTAACCGAAGCCGTTCGCCGTAAGCCTTATTCTGTAATTTTGCTTGATGAAATAGAAAAAGCGCACCCCGATGTATTTAATATTTTATTGCAAGTACTCGATGATGGCCGCCTTACTGATGGGCAAGGGCGTACGGTTGATTTTAAAAATACGGTTATTATTATGACCTCAAATTTAGGCTCAGATATTATTCAAGAGCAAGCGGGTAAAAACGACTACGCAACGCTTAAGAGCAAAGTTATGAATGTGCTCGTTAATGAATTTAGGCCAGAATTTATAAACCGTATTGATGAAACCGTCGTATTTCATCCACTTGCCAATGAGCATATTAAAGAAATTGCCGATATTCAGCTTGTTAAATTGCGTGAGCGTTTAACAGAAATGGGCTATTTACTAGAGATAAGTGATGCGGCGCTTGAAAAAATTGCCTCTAGCGGGTTCGACCCTGTTTACGGTGCTCGGCCATTAAAACGAGCTATTCAGCAAACAATTGAAAACCCACTGGCTCAGCAGCTATTAGGGGGAGAGTACAACCCTGGCGATATTGTCGTGATAGATGCAAATGAGCAGGGCCTGATTTTTTCAAAACGCTAATATAGACGCACAATAAGCCGCCAAGCAGGCGGCTTATTGCCTTGCTTTATACTTTAAATGTATAAAGTAGGTTGTTTACTTTTTGAGAGCCGGCAACTAATTCCGCGGCATCTTTAGCAACGTCAAAACTTAAAGCTAAGTTTTCGTTACTCACCTCTTTTATATTATCTACATTATTAGCAATATCATGGCTCACCATCTGCTGCTCCTCTGCAGCCGTCGATATACTGTTTGTAAGTAATGCTATTTCATTAATTTGATTGAATATACTATCGAGCTCTTGGTGTGTTTGCTCGGTTGTTTGTACGCAGCCCTCAGCTTGTAGTTTTGTACTTTGCATTACCTTTGACCAATTAACCAATGTATCCTGTATATCTTTAATCGAGCTGTGAATTTGCCCCGTAGCACTTTGCGTACGAGAAGAAAGAGCACGTACTTCATCAGCAACTACGGCAAAACCACGGCCATGCTCGGCTGCTCTTGCGGCTTCTATTGCTGCATTAAGCGCTAGTAAATTGGTTTGCTCAGCAATACCTTCTATCTCATTCATTACTTGGCCTATTTTATCTGCTTCCTGCGCGAGGTTATTAGCCGTATTGGCTGCATGATCTACGTGAGTTGCCAGCTCAGATACCATTTTTTTGTTATCAGCAATATGTTGTTTTATATCCGCGCAGCTGTGCTGAGTAGAATTAACTTTGTCGGCGGTAGTTGTTGTACTATTCGAAATCTCACCAATAGTGGCGGTCATTTGCGCCATAGCAGTGGCGATTTGTGTAAGCTGTGTGCTTTGTGCCTCAATGCCTTTTTCGGTGAGCGTCGATTTATCATCTAGGTTTTCAGCAATGTTATTAAAGGCATAGGTAGCATCTTTTACGCGCCCCAATACAGTTCTGAGCTTAGCAAGTAACATTTGCTCTTTATAGTCACTCACACTTAGCGGTGAGTTATCGCAAAAAACATAGCGCGAGATAGAGTCAGAATGCTGTTTATAGGTGTTTAATTTAGCAGGGGTTGCCACAAGCTCTTGATAATTTAAGGCCAAAATAAGCACGCAAATTAATACGTTGATAACCGCTGCCATGGCTGAAAAGGCAAACCCACTCATTATTAGCCAGCTAAATACAACGGCTAACGTAAGCATTTGGCGCAAGTGTGTGCGTTCGTTAAAATTAAAAGCGGCTTTACCGCTATTTAATTTTTCGTATAGTTTATAGGCTGTTAAAACATGTTTTTTATCTGGTTTTGTACGTACAGATTGATAGCCAACTAACTGATCACCTTCAAAAATAGGGGTTACAAATGCATCAACCCAGTAATAGCGCCCATCTTTACATCTATTTTTTACTATGGCGCGCCATGAGTGGCCGCTTTTTAGCGTACTCCACATTTCTTTAAATGCTGCTTTGGGCATATCTGGGTGGCGCACAATATTATGATTTTTACCAACCAGCTCCTGGGCACTAAAGCCTGCTACATCGCAAAATGCCTTATTTGCATACGTAATGACTCCTCGTAAATCGGTCGTGGATACCAATTGCTGAGCATCACTAAAGTGAACCTCTTCATTTATTAAGCTTTGATTATGACGCATGTTAGTTTTAACCATCCTTTTTAATTAACTTGTCATTGTATTGGGTAAACAAAAGGAGGTGAAGTAAAGGCGCTGCGCTAAATAAAATTGTCATCAAAATTGCGACTTTTTATGATCTATATCAAATACTGCGTTTAAAATGTTAAAGCTTATGAAGTGTAATCTATTAATTCAGGGTCTTTATGTTTGGGGCGTGAAGGTTTTTGGTGGCTGAATTTACAGCAGTATGTTTGGTTTTTAGGCAAGGGGTAAGAGCAGGACGCGAAAGCTTTGTTCGGTTTTTACTTATTCTTACATGGATGTAAGTCATAAGAATAACGCAGGGCAGTTATCGAGCCCATTAGGTTACAAATATCGCACCGCGATTGAATCGCCCTTAGTTTGGACAAATTTCAATTCACAAAGGCCCACACGCCCTAGCAAAGCGATTGTATATTAGCGTGAGCAGTGGCAAGATTAGCTTGCTGGTTGATGCTTATTGTATCAAGCGCATGCTCAACAGGGTAAATAGCTAAAAATTTTGAAAAATTATATTGTTCTTAACAATTTAATCTTGAGTATGGGCAATTAGCCCCCATAACCCTAAGATTAAGCCACGTGGCCGAGGAAGCATTTTTTGACTATACATGATTTATCTAGCGCGCTAAACGCGTTATCAGCAACACCGCATCAGCACGCAATTAAAGGGATCAAACGTGGTATTGAGCGAGAGTCGTTGCGTATTAAAGGTAATGGCGCCATTTCCACTTTAGGACATCCTAAAGGCGTAGGTAGTGCATTAACAAACGGACATATTACTACCGACTTTTCAGAGTCACTACTTGAATTTATTACCCCTGTTAGTGAATCAGCGACAGAAACCTTAGCGCAACTAAAAGACCTGCAAAAGTTTACACTTGAGCACATGGGTGATGAGCTTTTATGGCCCATCAGTATGCCATGCTTTATTGAAGATCAAGATGACATCGTACTGGCTCAATTTGGTAACTCAAATACTGCGCGTATGAAAACCCTATACCGTGAAGGATTAAAAAACCGTTACGGTAGTATGATGCAAGCGATTGCGGGTGTTCATTTTAATATTTCTTTTCCAGAAACACTTTGGCAATCTTTACACACCTTAAAGCAAAGTGAGCAAAGCCTAGAAGCATTTATTTCGGATGGTTATTTAGCGCTTATTCGTAATTTTAAACGCGAGCTTTGGTTAATTAGTTACTTATTTGGTGCCTCACCTGCATTATGTAATTCTTTTTTACAAGGGCGCAAAACTGACCTACCGTTTAAAAAGCTAGGTAAAGGCACACTTTATTTAGAAGTAGGAACCGCGCTACGCTTGGGTGATTTAGGTTACACCAACAGTGCGCAATCTTCATTACGCGTAATGTATAACTCGCTTGATGAGTACGTTGCTGGGCTTAAAAAAGCAATCAACACGCCTTCTGACTTATACGGCGATATTGATGACTACACCACAGCAACACCTAAGCAGCTTAATAAAAATATTCTGCAAATCGAAAACGAATTTTATTCGCCGATCCGCCCTAAACGTAATGCTAAAAGTGGTGAAAAACCAACGGATGCATTATTAAGAGCAGGCATTGAATATGTTGAAATTAGAGCGCTGGATGTAAACCCGTTTAGTGAAACGGGTATTGATATAGAGCAAATTCATTTTTTAGATGTGTTTTTAACGTATTGTTTGTTAAAAGACTCCCCAGAAATGCAGTGGAAAGAGCAAGCCCGCAGCACTGAGAATTTAGACACAGTGGTTAATCAGGGGCGTCAGTTAGGTGTTATGCTTAACGACAACAACCAACAGCGTACGTTACAAAGTTGGGGGAGAGAAATTTTTGACCAACTAAGAGAAGTCGCTGAGCATATGGATAAGGCGTATGGGGTGACCTATTACAGCGAAACCATCGCACAAATGGCTACTTGGGTTGATAACCCTGCGCTGACTTTTTCAGGGCGTTATGTGCGCGAGCTAGAAAGTGCGGGTATAGATAACGGTTTATTTGCTATTCAATTGGCTAATAAATATAAGCAAAGCCATGCGCACGCCAACTACAATGTGTTTTCTAAAGAATGGCTAGAGCAACAAGTTGTACTCTCGGATAAAGCGCGAGAAGAAATAGAGCGCGCCGACACGCTAAGCTTTACTGACTTTTTAGATGAATATTTTAATGCCAAAGCACCCGCTTAAGCTTTTTTAAGCAAAAAAAACGCAGCCCAAGGTGGCTGCGTAAATATTCTTCAGGGATGAAACAATGCTATACTGCTGCATTCATATACTCAGACCCACGCTTTTTTAAAAAGTTCAGTGAGATCTTATAAAAATGAAAAAAAATGCAATTATTTTATCTTTTGCCCTCTCTTTAGCTGGGTGTGCCACTGCGCCACCAAAGCAACCTAATGATCTTTGTAAAATTTTTGAAGAAAAGTCAGATTGGTACTTTGATGCAAAAGATGCACAAGAAAAATGGGGCTCACCTAAACATGTTCTTATGAGCATGATGTACCAAGAAAGTTCGTTTCGTCATGATGCCGCACCACCCATGGAGTATTTTTTATGGATAATTCCAACTGGGCGTGCCAGTGATGCTTACGGGTACTCACAAGCAAAAACTCCAACTTGGTCTGACTATATTCGTGAAACGGGTAACAGTGGGGCTGACAGAGATGATTTTGACGATGCAATCGACTTTATGGCATGGTTTGTTTATAAAACACATAAAGTAAATGGTATCTCTAAATGGGATGCTTACGCCCAATACTTAAATTATCACGAAGGGTGGGGCGGTTATAAGCGCGGTACCTATAAAAAGAAAAAGTGGCTAATGAGTGTTGCTAATAAAGTAAAACACCGCGCAAGCCGTTATGGTGCGCAGCTTAAACGTTGTGAAGAGGAGCTTGATAAAGGCTGGTTTGAGCGACTGCTTTTTGGCTAACTACATATATTAAAAGCAAAAAAAGGAGCCAAGGCTCCTTTTTTAATGCATTATTTACACTTACAACTTACGTTGATTTGGCTTAATTTTTACCTGTTTGATCATATTCTCTTTTACTTCTAACACCTCAACAGGGTAGCCGGCTATTTTAAGGCTTAAATTAGCATCTGGAATATCTTCTAGGTATTCCACAATTAAACCGCTGAGTGTTTTAGGGCCATCAAGAGGAAACTCCCAGCCCATCTCTTTGTTTAAGTCGCGCACGTTAGCGCCGCCATCAACAAGGTAAGAGCCATCGCTTTGTGTGGTCACTTCTTCACTTGGCGTACGTGTTTGCGTGGTAGTAAAATCGCCAACCACTTCTTCAAGAATATCCTCAAGGGTTACGAGACCTTGTATGTCGCCATATTCATCAACCACTATACCAATACGCTCTTTTGATTGTTGGAACTTTAATAGCTGGGTATTTAGGGACGTCCCCTCAGGAATAAAGTAAATCTCACGTACAGCACGCAATAATGACGGTTTATCAAATTGCTCTTTGGTTAAAAGACGAAGAGCGTCACGCGAATGGATAAAACCTACCGCGTCATCAATATTGTCGCGATAAAGCAATACACGGGTGTGCTGAGCATGAGTTAATTGGCGGCTAATGAGCTTCCAATCGTCGTTAATATCAATCGCCACTATTTCGTTACGAGGGATCATAATATCTTCAACGGTCACTTGCTCTAAGTCTAAAATAGAGGTCAGCATGCTTTGGTGACGAGCTGGCAGTAATGCGCCTGACTCATTCACCACTGTTTTAAGCTCTTCTTTACTCATGCTGTGCTCATCTATTTGTGCTGAGCTGATACCAAATAGACGTAAAATACCGTTGGTCATCCAGTTAACAACAACCACAAATGGGAATAGTATTTTGAGTAACCCTTTGAGAATAATAGAGCTTGGAAAGGCTACTTTTTCAGGGTACAACGCAGCAAGCGTTTTTGGGGTTACTTCTGCAAATATTAGTACCACTAGCGTTAACACACCGGTTGCAATACCAATACCTAAATCACCGTATAAACGAATACCAATGATTGTGGCTACCTGGGCAGCAGCGATATTTACAAGGTTGTTACCAATTAATATTAGGCCAATGAGTCTATCAGGACGGCTAAGTAATTTACTGACTCGTTTAGCTGCGCGATGTTCCTCTTTTGCAAGGTGGCGCAAGCGTATACGATTAATTGACATGATCCCGGTTTCTGAACCCGAGAAATAAGCAGAAAAAAGCACCAATAAACCTAAAATGATAAACAAGGTACTTGTCGATATGTCGTCCAACGATGGATCCTTTTTTTATAAACCAATGCGTATTAAGCTAGAGTGAGCTGACAGAGTCAAGTTAAAACTTATTTAACACCACTTCTTGTATAAAACGGCTGCCAAAATAAGCAAGTGTGAGGATAAATGCAGCGACCATGATGGTAATAACCACAGGTTTACCACGCCAGCCTTTTTTCATGTGCCCAAGCGCAACAGTGACAAAAATAACCCATGCGACAAGCGATAAAATGGTTTTATGGATAAATTCTTTTGCAAACATCCCATCTAAAAACACAAACCCTGTTAATAAGGCAAAGGTAAGTAACACCGTACCTAAGTTTAATAGTTGATAGAGCTGACGTTCTACCACCATTAATGGTGGCAAATGGCTGTGCACAATTGCTAAATCTTTACGTTTTAAGCGTTTATCAATAAAGTAAAACTGCACGCCGTATAAAGTGGCAATAATTAACACGCAATATGCTAACAGTGATAGCGATATATGTGTGATAAGGCCTATTTCAATATTAAAGCTTTGTAATAAAATATGGTGCGGTATAAACAAACTCGCAATGATGAGTAGGGCTGCAAAGCCATAGACAACCGGTAACAGTAATGTAGCAGGGAACTTTAACGACACCGCAGTCACCGACACCACAATAACCCAGCAGGTCAGCAGTGCAACATTAACAATACTTAAATCTTGCCCGTCGGAGCGAAACACCGAATTAACCAACAGCAGCATGTGCGCTAGTATAGCCACGGTACTTAAAATAACCGTTACCTTTTGGCTAGGACCTTGTTGATGAAACAGGCGTGTTAACACGTGAGACGTTGCTAACACATAAAATAAACTGGCAATAATAGTTAAACTAATAATCAGCATTGTGCTTGGGCCACTTATAATTAGAGTCAAATAATTCTTGTTGTTATAAGCACATTGTATTTTATAGCAAAGCAATTGCATAGACCTAAAAAAAGAAACTCAATAAGCTGTGCTTCAATACTGTATTGTGCGCCATCATTTACGGTATACTGTTTTTAATTGAAATTTAATACTATTGCTCCCATCTAATAAGTAAAATGCAAATAAGCGTGAGCTTATTGGGTCAATATAAACGTCTTATCGGAACCGTTACATGTTTGAGAACCTCCAAGAACGATTAGGTAAAACCTTAAAAAATATTAGTGGCCGCGGCCGTTTAACAGAAGACAACATTAAAGACACGCTACGTGAAGTACGTATGGCGTTTTTAGAAGCTGACGTTGCGCTGCCTGTTGTTCGCGAGTTTGTAAAGCAAGTTAAAGAACGTGCCGTAGGTGTTGAAGTAACTAAAAGCTTAAGCCCTGGCCAAGTATTTATAAAAATAGTGCGCGAAGAGCTTGAAAAAGCGATGGGTGAAGCCAACGAAGAGCTTAGCCTAAATGCACAGCCGCCAGCCGTTGTTATGATGGCTGGTTTACAAGGTGCGGGTAAAACAACCAGTGTTGGTAAGCTTGCTAAGTTTTTAAAAGAGCGTAAGAAAAAGTCAGTGCTAGTTGTTAGTGCCGATGTATACCGTCCGGCGGCTATTAAACAGCTTGAAACACTTGCCAGCGAAGTTGACGTGGATTTTTTCCCAAGTGATATTTCGCAAAAGCCAGTAGATATCGCCACCGCTGCTATTTCTCATGCTAAAAAGAAATTTATAGACGTAGTTTTAGTCGATACCGCCGGCCGTTTGCACGTAGATAACGAAATGATGGGCGAAATTAAAGACCTTCATAAAGCAATCAACCCAATCGAAACATTATTTGTGGTTGATGCAATGACGGGTCAAGATGCGGCGAATACCGCTAAAGCATTTGATGAAGCGCTACCTCTAACCGGTGTTATTTTAACTAAAACAGATGGTGATGCACGCGGTGGTGCTGCTTTATCTATTCGCCATATTACCGGCAAGCCAATTAAATTTATGGGTGTGGGTGAACGTACGGATGCACTAGAGCCGTTCCATCCAGATCGTATCGCATCGCGCATTTTAGGCATGGGGGATGTACTTTCATTAATCGAAGAAGTCGAAATGAAAGTCGATAAGGAAAAAGCAGCTAAGGTCGCCGAAAAAGTATTTAAAGGCAACGGCTTTACCCTTGATGATTTTGCAGAGCAATTAAAGCAAATGAAAAATATGGGTGGCATGATGTCGATGCTAGATAAGCTGCCTGGTATGCAAAACTTACCCGATGCTGTAAAAGGCCAAATGGGTGACAAAACCTTCATTCAAATGGAAGCAATCATCAGCTCTATGACCAAACAAGAGCGTGCGCGTCCTGAGATTATTAAAGGCTCTCGTAAAAAACGTATAGCCGCAGGCTCTGGTACACAGGTACAAGAGATAAATAAACTGCTAAAACAGTTTACGCAAATGCAAAAAATGATGAAAAAAATGAAAGGTAAAGGCGGCATGCAAAAAATGATGCGCGGCATGAAAGGCATGTTACCACCTGGAATGATGGGTGGCGGTGGCCCTAAATTTTAATGTAGCGCTTAAATAGCCGCTATATAATGTATAACAAAAGGGCTAATTGGCCCTTTTTTGTTGAATAAATTATGCGCGTGGTGCATGATAATCTATTAATTGTGGCTCAGATCACAGTTTAACCTACTAAAGTGGCTTTTTGCTTCACTTCTTACTTGCATTGTTGCTAAAAACTCGTACAATTCCCCAGCTCCCCATACTGGGGAGTAAATCTTATTAATGAAAACAGTCAATCTATTTAGAGGACGGTATGGTAACTATTCGTTTGCAACGTGGTGGCGCTAAAAAACGCCCTTTCTATCAAATTGTGGTTGCGGATAGCCGTTTCTCGCGTGACGGTCGCTTCATCGAGAAAATTGGTTTCTTTAACCCAATTGCTTCAGGTCAAGAAGAAAAACTTCGTTTAGATTTACCTCGTGTTGATCACTGGGTAGGTCAGGGCGCAGGTCTTTCTGATCGTGTAGCTAAGTTAGTTAAAGACGCTCGTAAAGCGGCTTAATAGGCGTAAGTGTAACCATGAGTCAAGAGAACACCTCATCAATTATTGTCGTAGGAAAGCTCGGTGCCCCATATGGTATAAAGGGCTGGCTTAAGGTACATTCATTTACTGATGATCCCCAAGGGATCTTCGATTTCAGCCCGTGGTTGATAGGGCAACAAGGTAAATGGCAGACCTTAGAAGTGGTCGACTGGCGTCGCCACAACAAAGGCTTTATCGCTAAAATTGCGCAAGTAAACGACAGAGACGAAGCAATGGCTTATACCCATGCAGAAATATCTGTTGATTCAGCGCAATTACCAGAACTCCCGCAAGGCGAGTTTTATTGGCGAGATCTCATTGGCATGTCGGTTGTAACTGATAAAGGTTACAATTTAGGCACTGTTGATGACCTGATGGAGACAGGATCGAATGACGTACTGGTTGTTAAGGCAAACAGTAAAGATGCATTTGGTCAAGCTGAGCGTTTGATTCCTTTTTTAACTGATTCAGTAATTAAAGAAGTTAAATACGAAGCGAGAGAAATTACCGTAGACTGGGATCCTGGGTTTTAATGACTCAAACTAGTTCATTATGGGTAGGGGTGATAAGCCTTTTCCCAGACATGTTTGATGCTATTACACACCAAGGTGTCACTGGTCGCGCAGTGAAAAATGGCTTAATTGACTTTAACTGCTGGAATCCACGTGACTATGCTTTAGATAAGCACAGAACCGTAGATGACCGTCCTTATGGGGGCGGCCCAGGTATGTTAATGATGGTTGAACCATTAAAACAAGCCATTCTTGACGCTAAAAAAGCGGCAGGTGATGGCGCAAAAGTAATTTATATGTCCCCGCAAGGGCGCAAATTAGATCAGCAAGGGGCTAGCGAACTCGCAAACTCTGAAAAGCTGATTTTGATTGCCGGTCGCTATGAAGGTATAGACGAGAGAATAATAGAGTCATACGTTGACGAAGAATGGTCAATTGGTGATTTTATTTTGAGTGGTGGTGAATTACCTGCCATGACATTAATTGATGCAGTAGCGCGATTAGTGCCAGGCGTGTTAGGTCATAACCAGTCAGCAGAGCAAGACTCATTTTCGGATGGCTTGCTAGATTGTCCTCACTATACACGGCCAGAAACATTGGACGACAAACAGGTGCCTGCTGTACTACTCAGTGGAAACCACCAAGAGATTGCAAAATGGCGGCTTAAGCAGTCATTAGGCAGAACTTGGCTACGACGTCCTGACTTGTTGCATAACCTAGCTCTGACTGAGGAGCAAGCGGTATTACTCGCACAATTTCAGCAAGAGTACCAAAAAGCTTGTGGCTAGAAGACAGTTACACCTAGGAAAGTGAGAAACATAATGGCAAAAGTAAACCAAAATATTATTAAAGCGCTTGAAGAAGAGCAGCTTAAAACAGACGTACCAGCATTCGGCGCTGGTGATACAGTAGTTGTACAGGTACGTGTAAAAGAAGGTAACAAAGAGCGTCTACAGGCCTTTGAAGGTGTTGTAATCGCTAAGCGTAATCGTGGTCTTCACTCAGCATTCACAGTTCGTAAAATTTCGAGCGGTGAAGGTGTTGAGCGTGTATTCCAAACGCACAGCCCTCTTATTGATAGCGTAACAGTTAAGCGTCGCGGTGCGGTTCGTCGTGCTAAGCTTTACTACCTACGTGAGCGTTCTGGTAAATCTGCACGTATTAGAGAAAAACTTAACTAATACGCGCTGTTTATCAACGCAAAGAAAACGGGTTGCAGCCTCACGGTTGCAACCCGTTTTGGTTTTTAAGCATTAAATAATATACTACCTCTTCACAAAAGCACCCCTCTGTATTAAGTAATCTTCACTCGCCTTACTACATTAGCCTTTTAACCCATACTTGATCCTGTTAGTATTTAACGTATTGATTAGTTTACTTAAATGTAAATATATATTTACGAAATGAGTTGTTTATAGGTGGAATGAGAAACGTGGCTGAATTAAGTGATTTATCACAATTACGAGATGGCATTGATGAATGCGATGCGCAATTAGTTGCTTTACTTGCAAAGCGAAATGCAATAACCCAAAAAATTGGTGCTATAAAGCAGCAAAATGGCGCCCCCCTTCATGCCCCTGAAAGAGAAGCTGCTTTGCTCGCTGCTCGTCGTGATGAAGCGATTAAACAAGGAGTCAGCCCTGAACTTGTTGAAGACATATTAAGGCGCATGATGCGCGAAGCCTATCAAAACCAACAAGCTAAACTTGCCTGTGCCGCCCCTGATTTATCACCTATTGTAATTGTAGGTGGGCAAGGGGCAATGGGCCAGTTATTTGCTCAGCAGTTTATTCGTTCAGGTTATGAAGTTAAGATTTTAGATAAAGATCAGCAAAACGATGCTAAAGCCATTTTAGCTGGCGCAAAATTAGTGATGATCAGTGTGCCTATCAATGCACTTGAGGCCGTTGTTGCTAAGCTACCTAAACTTGATGATGACTGTTTGCTTGTTGATATTACCTCAGTTAAGCAATCACCCATTAAGGCATTAAAGGCGGCGCACTCTGGGCCTGTTGTTGGCCTGCACCCTATGTTTGGCCCTGATATTTCTCACTGGGTTAAACAAACCGTTGTTGTGTGTGAAGGCCGAGCGCATGATGCTGCAAAAGGCTTACTGCAGCAGTTGAAAGTATGGGGTTGCCAACTTGTTGAGCTAGATGCTAAAAAGCATGATGAAGCTATGCAAATAATACAAGTAATGCGCCACTTAACGACCTTTGTTTATGGGCAGTTTTTAGCAAAGCAAAGCCATACGCTTGAGGAACTAAGAAGCTGCTCGTCTCCTATTTATCAGTTAGAGCTGATGATGGTAGGGCGCTTATTTGCGCAATCTCCTGAGTTATATTCAGATATAATGTTGGCCCAGTTTGATAATGTTGAGAGTTTATTAGCGCAATACCAAGAGACCTTTGCACAAACTCTTGAAAAGCTAAAAGCGGGAGATAAAGGCGCACTCATCGATGCATTTGCTGATGCTAAAGCGTATTTTTCAGACTCTACCGCGCACTTTTTGACGCAAAGCCGTAGCCTGCTAAATAAAGCAAATGACGCCAAGGTATTAGATTAAAAGGGTTAAAAATGTGTAGTTACTTAAGCTATACGTTGAAAGCATTTTAAATGAGCGATTAAAAAAGGGCCTACTTAGGCCCTTTTTAGTATTTGCGTGTTAGGTTAGGTATTAACACTCACAGCTTGTAAAGACTCACTTTGATAACAGCCTAAAACGCGCACATATTGAGTATGCTCTTTTAGCTCCTCTAAGGCATGTTGCACTTGGCTATCGGCAAGGTTTGCTTCTAAGTCTACATAAAACACTTCTTCCCACGGGTTACCCGGTACAGGACGAGACTCTAGTTTAACTAAGTTGATTTGATGTTGTTTAAACACCATTAACGCATCAGCCAATGAACCTGCTTGTTGCTTAGTAGCCATAATAAGGCTGGTTTTAGTCGGTATTTGTTTAGATACCTGCAGAGGTTTGCGCGCCACCACGATAAAGCGGCTGTGGTTTTCACTTTGATTCGCAAGGTTTGATTTAATCACTTCAAGACCAACGTTTTTACCTGCCTGCGCTGAGCCAATGGCCGCACTATTTGGCGTATTTAAAGCTGATTGTAGAGCACTTGAGGTTGAATCACAGGTTTCATGTTGTAAATCACCAAGGCCTTGTAAAAAACGACTACATTGAGCAAATGGCTGAGGATGGGCATAAATTTTAGTTAATTGGCTTAATTCAGTATCTGGGGTAGCAAGTAAGCAGTGCTCTACACTGTGTGTAACTTCACCTACAATTGATACTTGAGCATGTTGTAATAAATCAAATACTTCGTTAATACTGCCCGAGCTGGTGTTTTCTATAGGCAGCAAACCAAAATCTGCTTGGCCATTTTCTACTTTGCCCGTAATTTCATCAAACGAGGTACAGCCAATTTCGACTAACTTACCAGGGCGGCGGCTAAAGTATTTATGACATGCTAGTTGACTGTACGAGCCTTGCCCGCCTAAGTAAGTAACCCGATGTGTTTCGCTTAATGCATCGGGGTTTAAGTTTTTTTGCAGCATGGCCTGTTGATGCAGCACAGAGTCTTCCAAAATGGTTTGAAAAACGTTATTTACATAATACGCATCTAGACCAAGCGACTTGCCATAACCAATCAGCTTTTCGAGTAAGGCTAGTTCGCGCGCTTCATCACGAATTGGTTTGTTATTCGCAATTTTATACTCAACAACACCGTGGCTAATACGGCGGCGCTTAGCTAATAACACCAATAGATCGGAGTCTATTTCGTTAATATCGTGTCTGAGCGCGTTTAAAACATCGTTGGTCATTTTGGTTTCCTCATTCCAAAAATAAGTTGCTTAGCGCAACTAAAACAAAAAAGCCTCCCAAGTGGGAGGCTTTGCTATTCGATTGATTTTATCTCACAAACAGTTCAGCCTCTTTTATATAAAGAAGCTAAAAAAAGAAAAAAAAGTGCAAGATAAGATAATTTTCATGCTGTTAATGTATGAGGTGTTACTAGCAAAGTCAACAAGCAAGCCAGTTTAAATAGACATAATGAATAATTATCAGCTCCTAGCTAACATTTAGATAAAATTTACAAATAGTTTATAAATATGAATAGGGATCTGGTATATTTCAGGTATTAGCTAAAAATAACAACAACTAAAATAGTAAGGTTGGCCTGTGGTGTATAGACGCCCTCCATCGCGTTTTGGACTAAATTCTTTAAGTGTAAAGCTGTCGTTGCTTATATCTGCAATTTGTTTAATTGCCGGTGTGTGCGCTGCCGCGCTGATGCTTAAATCTGAAGAAAAACAATTAGTTTTCGAAGAGCATGAAGTACTTAAAAGCTCCACCGAATTACTTATCAGGCAATTTGACGCACTAATCAAAACAAAATCAGCCGTTGCCAAACAGGCTAATAATGTTGTGTCAGAGCAGCTATTTAGTGATAGTTCAGCAATCAATTTATCTAACAAAACCCAGTTACAATTTAATAGCGACGGCACTATACGCAGTGCATCGAGCGACGGCCTTTCAGCCGCATTTCTTCCTCAGCAGCATTATTCTCCTTTTTATAAGCGTTTATTTAATAACTCAGAGTCGTTATGGAAAGTCATTTCACCAACCTTAATTCACGACTTTTTTAATTTTTATATGATCACCAAAGATGATTTCATCCGTGTCTCGCCTCCCAATTGGGCGTTAAACGCACCGGCTGAACTCAGAGGCTCTAATGGTGCAACATTTAAGTATGTACAAAGCGATTTAAACCCCAGCAGAGAACCTGTTTGGTCTAAGGTTTATTACGATAAAGTGTGGCATAAATGGGTTATTAGTTTGCTTGTCCCCTTGTATGTTGATAATGAATTTTTAGGGGTGACCGGCAGTGATATAGATTTAAACACGCTGATTTCATTTTTACCTGTGGGCGATAAAGAAAAACATTTACTGGTATTTGATAAAAAAGGCCAGCTGCTTGCGCACCCGAGTCTTAACCCGGCGCTACAAGCAAGTTATGGCAGCAAAGATAAAACAATAACAACAAACGAATTTGTAAATCCGCAATTGCAAGCCATTATAAATGAAGCAATTACCATGAAATTACCAGAGTATGCTAATTCGTTTGTACAAAACGATGAAGCACACATTATTAATATTCGTAAAATTGATAAACTAGACTGGTATATTGGGGTTTATAAAAAACGCTCATCAACGCTCTCTGCTCTGCAAGATTTAAAACTGAAGTTTTTTGGCTTGTTTGTGCTTTATGCGGTCTTGGTTGCCTTATTGTTACACCAAGCGCTGTATCAATTAGTGCTTCGCAGAATTCATACATTAGTACATGCGGTTACTGGCTTTGGTAAAGGGCAATTACTAACCGAATTTCCGCCAGAGAACAAAGACGAAATAGGCACGCTAAACGGCTCATTTAGAGATATGACCGTAGAAATTCGTAAGCTTATAGATGGGTTAAACCAGCGAATTACAGAAAAAGAAATTGCCGAGAAAGCCGCTAATAGGCTCTCTAAAGCCGTTGCCTTCTCAGGAACCGGTGTGGTGATCACCGATGAAAACTTTGTTATAGAATACGTTAATCCCAAAATGCTGGAGATGACAGGCTACCCGGAGAGCCACTTTAACCGCGCGCCGCTGTTGAATATTATCGCATCTGAGATGGCCATTTTGGTTGAAGATATCAATATCGACCTTCGCAGTAGAAACTACTGGCGTGGTGATACCTTGATTCAGGGCAATGATAAACAGCCTATTTGGGTATCGTTAAGTGTTTCTCCTATTCGCGAAGACGGCGGTGAGATCACCAGTTATGTAGCCTCCGCACAAGATATTTCGTTTGTTAAAGAAAGCCAGCGCAAAATGGAGCAGCTTGCGTACTTTGACACGTTAACGGGCTTAGCAAACCGAACATTTTTTAGAATGCAGCTGCGTAAATCAATGGCTTTGGCTGAGCGCGGCCATTATGCGTTTGCACTTTTTTACTTTGATTTAGATGAATTTAAACGCATTAACGATACGTTAGGCCACGATGCAGGCGATCAGTTACTAATTGAAGTTGCTAACCGCCTTAAAGCACGCTTACGCGCCGAAGATACAATTGCCCGCCTAGGGGGCGACGAATTTGCTGTATTACTCAGTGGTATTGAAAGCCAAGAGCATGCCAGTGATGTCGCAAATACTATTCAAAAAACACTTAATGTGCCTATAAAGCTTGGCAATAACGAAGTAATAGTCAGTGCTAGTATTGGTATTACAATGGCCCCTTACGATAGCCTTGAAGAAGATCAGCTTTTAAAACATGCTGATTTAGCAATGTATGAGGCAAAAGCCAAAGGGCGTAATACTTACCACTTTTATAGCCAAGAGCTGAACGCGGCTGCCAATGAAAGGCTGTTCATTGAAAACGAATTACGCCATGCGATTAAAGAAAAACAGTTTGAGGTTTATTATCAGCCGCAAATAAACTCATTAACTCAGCACGTTGTAGGCTATGAAGCGCTACTACGCTGGTTCCACCCAGTAGAAGGGCTTATATCGCCGACCAAGTTTATTCCTATTGCTGAGGCAACAGGGCTCATTGTGGAACTCGGTGAGTGGGTATTACAGCAATCGTGCGAGTTTGCCGTGCGTTTAGCGCAAGATGGACGAGATAACAACGTATCTATTAATTTATCGGCACGTCAGTTTAAAGACGCTAATTTAGTGCCCATGCTCAGCAGTATTATAAAACAAACAGGGGTAAGTGCTAAGCGGTTACACTTGGAGCTTACCGAAAGTATGCTAATGGGCAATGTTGAAGCTGCCATTACGCAATTACACGAACTAAAAGCACTGGGTATTTCAATATCGATTGATGATTTTGGTACTGGCTATTCGTCGCTAAGTTACTTAAAACGATTCCCGGTCGACATATTAAAAATTGACCGCTCGTTTGTAAAAGATATCCCTGCAGATTCTAATGACATGGAAATTACCGCCGCTATTATAGCCATGGCGCAAAAGCTTAAATTAGACGTAGTTGCAGAAGGGGTTGAAACGATTGAACAAGTAGAGTTTTTGCAAAATAATAATTGTTATATTGTGCAAGGGTTTTATTACAGCAAACCGATTGCTGAGAGCGACCTGCCAGCGTTATACAAAAAATTAAACGATACGCCTAACATTGTTAGTAGCAAATAAAAGATTGCGGGTTTAGCCACCCGCAATTTTTACTTTAAATTTAAGGGTTTCTAAAATCCCTTTTAGTTTTTCGCGATCATCGCCTTGAACTTCAATAATGCCTTCTTTTACCGCGCCACCTTGGCCCATTTTACTTTTTATGGTTTTAGCTAGCTTTTTTAGATCGTGCGCTTTTGGATCTATACCCACAACCAACATCACCCCTTTACCTTTTCGGCCCTTAGTTTGGCGCTCTATGCGGATAAAGCCATCTTTAAATAGTTTTGCAGTGGGTTCTTGCTCAACCTTTGGCTGGCTAATTCGGCCCATATCGGTTGAATATACTAAGCGGTTATCACTCATAATTTACCTAAATAAACGTTTTTATTGATGTATTAAATAATAACAAATTTGCTGGCGAGTGTTTTTATTTTTGCTAAATACTTTTAACAGGTTATATTTAGGTCAAAGGAAATATTATTGGAGTTTATAATGAGTTTAACAAAGAGTTTATCGGTTGATGAAAGTACTTTAACGATACAAATTAAAGGCAAATTTGACTTTAATTTAGTGCAATCATTTCGCCAAGCCTATGCCCAAATTGAGCCTAAAACAAATAAAGTGATTATCGATTTAAGAGAGACCGACTACATGGATAGCTCTGCTCTTGGTATGTTGCTTAACATGAAAAAAACCATTGAAAGCCAGGTACAAACAATAGAGATCAGTAATTGTCAGCCTCAGCTTAAAAAAATACTGCAAATATCACGTTTTGATAAGAAGTTTGATATTAACTAATGACCCACGTACTTATTGTTGACGATCAGGCGCTTAATCGCATCCTGCTCGAAAAAATGCTGCTCGAAGAAAACTATAAAATATCAATTGCCTTTAACGGCCTAGAAGCACTTGAGGTGTTAGAAAAAGAAGCGATTGATATTGTTCTACTCGATGTACTTATGCCGGTAATGGATGGCTTTGAAGCTGCAAAGCTGATTAAGCAGCGATACAACGACGTTTATCTACCCATTATTTTTATTACTTCGCTTGAAGATCAAAGCAGCTTTGAGCGTTGTTTAGAAGTAGGCGGGGATGACTTTATTCAAAAGCCGTTTGAAAAAGTAATTTTAAACGCAAAAATTAAAGCGCACAGTCGTACGCGCGAATTAAGTAAAAAAGCCCATCAACAAAACACCTTACTTGAGTATCATCGCAATCAAATAGAGCGCGAGCACGAAATAATTGAGCACATTTTTAATAACTCGCTCGAAAACCAAGATAAGTTTAAAGACCATTTAGACTTTAGCCTTTCTCCTGCTTCTATGTTTAACGGTGACATGTTTTTAGTCGCGCAAAGCCCAATAGGCAATTTATATTGCATGTTGGGTGATTTTACCGGGCATGGGTTAGCGGCCGCGATTGGAGCATTACCTGCATCACGGGTGTTTTACACTATGGTGCAAAAAGGCATGGCTGTTAACGATATCGCCTCTGAGATCAATATATTACTGCATAATTTACTGCCAGAGCACATGTTCTGCGCGGCGACTATTATTGAACTCAGTGCCTCGGGCAAAAGTATTTCAGCATGGCTTGGTGGCTTACCAGATGCGTACTTAATAAATACCGATGGTGAAGTAAAGCAAACGCTTGAGTCGCAACATATGGCGCTGGGGATTTTAGACCGCGATGAATTTGAATATGAGCTAATTAATTTAGAAGTTGATAAAAACACCCGCTTGGTGCTTTCAACCGATGGCATAATAGAAACTAACAACGACGCGGATATTTTTTATGGTGAGCAGCGCTTTTTAGCAGCACTTAAAAGCAAGCCGATGATCAGCAGTCAGCGTGTTATAGATAATGTAAATACCTTTGCCAATGGCAGTGAGCAATTAGACGACTTAAGCTTAGTGCTGCTTAATTGTTTGCCGCTAACCCCAGAGCCTGAGGCCAAAGAGGCGTATTCTAATTTGGCATTTAACTTTTCACTTAGCTTGAACGCGCAGCAAATTAAATGCACAGACCCTGTGTATGATGTTGTTAATGTATTAAGCAGTGTTGAGGGGCTTAGGTCGCATCGCTCAAATATATTTTTATTGCTTTCTGAGGCGTATAACAATGCACTTGATCACGGCGTGTTAGGTCTTGATTCAGACATAAAAAAACAAGACGATGGCTTTTTTAAATACTATGAATTAAGAGAGCAAGCACTGAGTAAAATGAAAGAGGCGATGATTATTATTGATATGCGTTATTGCCCAGATACCTTGTGCTTGTACTTTATTATTTGTGACTCGGGTAGGGGGTTCTCAAGTGACTCTTCTACACGCACCGAACTCAACGCAGAGTTTGGCCGTGGCTTATCGTTACTCGAAGAAGTGGCAGAAAAAGTCACGTATAACGCAAGTGGTAACCAAGTCGAAATGTGTTACAAGTTGCTATAGCTCAGAAAAAATTTCCATGTTATTATCTAGAAAATTTTAGATGTATGGATGGCCAAATGATTTCTTCTTACCTTGATATTGCGCAATTAGATATAGACCCACAATTAATTGCCAAAGAGCTAGAGCAGCTAGAACAGTATATTGCTGCAAGCGCGCTGCCGTCTGTACGTTGGGAATATCAAATTCCTGAACTCGGTGAAGGCGGTGCGTGTAGTTTGTTTGGTTATTTACAAGATGAGCCATTTAAACTTACTGATCATGTGAGCACGACTTCACAAAACGAGCAAAAACTAGCAAACCTACAAAATATAGTTAATTACATAGAGCAGCAAACACAGGTCGATTGGTATGGTATTTATCAAGCGGTTGACACTGCTCAGGGTCCGCAATTATTAAAGCTGGCGTATCAAGGTGCGCCAAGCCGTCCACTGTTTCCTCTTACTGAAGCATTTGCAGCAGGCAGCAATAATGTACAAGTTGCATTGTCTAAGCGCGGGCGTGTAATTAACGACGTAGAAAACTATTTAGCACAAGGTGGCGAGTACTATACGTGCGACCCTAAAGTGAAAGCTGAAACCTGTTTACCCTTATTTAATGAGCAACATGAATGCGTCGGTATTATAGATGCAGAGGCATTTAGTAACGACTTTTTTGATAGCCGTACACTGGCTGTATTAGTTGCGTGCTGCATTAAAATTCCTCACTTTCTAGTGTAAATATCACTAGCCAATAAGGTAAGCTTTTATGTTAAGCTTACTACAACAGCCAACCCCTAATTAATGATAAGAGATAGCTAATGTTCTCAGAATTAAAACCATTACCAACAGATCCTATTCTTGGCCTTATGGCAGCCTATAAACAAGATACAAACCCTAACAAGATTGATTTAGGTGTAGGTGTCTATAAAGATGAGCAAGGCAACACACCGGTATTAAAAGCGGTAAAAAAAGCTGAAGCATTTCGTTTAGAAAACGAAACAAGCAAATCTTACATTGGTTTAGCGGGTAACTTAGACTACTGTCAAAAAATGGAAAACCTATTACTAGGTGAGCACCAAGCACTTTTAGCAAACCGCGTACGTACTGCACAAGCACCAGGTGGTACAGGTGCACTTCGCGTTGCGGCTGAATTTGTTAAGCGTTGCAATAAAGACGCAACAGTCTGGGTAACAACGCCAACATGGGCAAACCACATTAGCTTGTTTGAAGCTGCTGGCTTAAACGTTAAAGAATACCCGTACTACGATTACGAAAACAAAGATCTATTGTTCGACGACATGATAAACACCCTTAAGCAAGTACCAAAAGGGGATATTGTGCTACTTCATGCTTGTTGTCATAACCCAAGTGGTATGGACTTAAACGAGACACAGTGGAACACAGTTGCTCAGCTTGCAAAAGAAGTTGGCTTTACACCACTTATTGATATTGCTTACCAAGGCTTTGGCTCGTCACTTGAAGAAGATGCACGTGGACTGCGCATTTTAGCTGATGCAGTAGAAGAGCTAATTATTTGTTCATCATGTTCTAAAAACTTTGGTTTATACCGTGAGCGTATTGGTGCGTGTTCAATTATTGCAAAAGACACTGCAACCGCTGATATTTCAAATTCAGTGCTATTAAGCGTTGTTCGTAGTATTTACTCAATGCCTCCAGCGCACGGTGCTGACATTGTAAACACTATTTTAAGCAGCACAGAGCTTACACAAATGTGGCACAGTGAGCTTGATGAAATGCGTAATCGTATTAATGGTTTACGTAGCTTAATTAAAGAAAGCTTAGCAGCAAAAGAGATAGAGCAAGACTTTTCGTTTATTGAACGTCAACACGGTATGTTTTCTTTCTTAGGTATTAATAAAGAGCAAATTGCGCGCCTACAAAAAGAATACGGTATTTACATTGTTGGTTCTAGCCGCGTAAATGTAGCGGGTATTAGTGATACTAACATTGAGTATTTCGCAAACGCCGTTGCTGACGTTTGTAAATAACGCTTTTACTTAGCAGTAATAAAAAACCGCCCAGCCTAAACTTTAGGCTGGGCGGTTTTTTTTAGCTGTTATTTATACCAATTAGCTAATACCAATCCGCAATAATACTTAATCAATTTACGGGGCTAAACGTGTCGCTACCTGCGTTAAAAAGCTCTCATTTAGAACACCTAAATAGCGAATTTTTTGCCGAGCTATCAACACGTTTATCCACCCTCAAAGTAGATCACTTAATTAGGCGAATTGGTATAACTATAATTACAGCACTATTCGCTATCGATTAAGTCTTCTACGCCTACAATCAGCCATGGAGCATCTGAGGTGGTAGCACGCTCAAGGTGCCAAATCTCTAAAATAGGCTCTTCTTTTTTATCGTCTAAGTCGCGGTATTTGCCTTTAAATTGCACACTTACTTGCCACGAATTTGCTGTTGTTTCAGCGCGCACAAGCTCGGCATCAATAAACATCACCTCAGTTGCTACCCGTTCAATCGCTTCGCGCTCAGTTTTAAACTCTTGAGCTAACGATGGGCTTAAATACTCAGCCATCGTGGCGTAATCGGCATTATTCCACGCAGTTTGCATAGTGTGATAGTGGCTACGTGCGCCTTGTAAAAAGCCATTTACGTCAAAATTAGGGGGTAAATTGAAAGGTACTTGCTCAGTGTGTGCGCTTTGCTGGGTAAAACCACTGCTGGTAGGTTGCTCTGTGGCTGCTTGCTTAAAAGCAGTGTGCCCCGTAGCGTGTGTACCGGCTAATTGCGGGGAGTGGCGAGCGCGCATAAACCCCGTAATAAGTTTAAACAAAATAAAGGCAACGCCTGCTAATAAAATAATTTCTAATAGCTGCATGCCCTCAAAGTTATCTCCTAGCATAGCGGCAATTAAACCGCCGGCTAACAATCCGCCTAATACGCCGGCCATAATGCCTTTTTTACTGCTTTTTGTCTTAGCTGCAGGTGCTGTGGTATCGGCTTTTTGCTTTTGTGTGGTTTGTTGTGTTGCTGGGGTTGTACCGCGTTTACTACTACCAAACTTTTTGCGTGCGTGTGCATCAAAACTTGCTGTACACAGTAGTGCAAGTAATGAAAATATAACGATGATGTTCTTCATGTAATTCCCTAAGTTAAACTGAGCGGTGAGTATAATTAACTTTTCAGTAAAAATTAATAATTACATTTAAAATCAATTGTTTTGGATGAAAAATGAGCGCTGAATAGGCACAAAAAAACCGCTCAGTGTTACTCAGCGGTTTTTAGTCGTTAAGCGCTAGTTACAGCCAGCGAATGGCATTGGTAACCCGCTCGTTGTACACATTAATTGGCGCGCCGGAATTAGCCACTAAAATAGTATCGGCTTTATCGCCTCGATTAATATGACCTGCAAAGCGCGCATCATGAAAATCATCTTCGCCAAACCCAAACGACTTATTCTCAGAAGGAACAATAAAGACCGTCATTGGGCCAAAGTCCGACTCAAAAATTAAGTGCAGACCTTTTTCACCTTTAAAGTCGCAAAACATCGCATAAGTAATTTTACCTGGCAGCTCTTCTATATGAGCGCCTAGCAGTGCAAGCTTATCGTTAACGCTTTGTAGGCTAATAGCATTGGTTTTTTCAAGGGCGGTAATCTCATGGTAAACATGGGTTAAAGCATGTTCGCCTGCTTCATGGGCAATGTGTTGCTCTGTGCTAAAAAAGAATGCGCCAATAGCTACAAAAAAAGACGCGGCTAGGGCTAAGTGAACACGGTCAAACTTAAAACGTGAGCGTGCATCTACAACGTTATCCCCAGTTGCTTGCTCTTCTTGCATTGCTTTTTCTTTTAACGAGGTGTTTAAAAGAATACGCTCAGCAAGGTTGTCAGGCACAGGCACATCTAACGCATCTTGAATTTGTTTATCAAAGTCTTTCATATCGCTTATAAAGTTTTGTCGCTCAGAGCTCTCTTTAGCAAACTCTAAAAGCTCCTTATCTAAATCGTTTGGCTGCGCAATAGTGCGTCGACGAAACTCAAGTTCATCCATTATTTTGATGCCCCTTTAAGTTGTTCATCATCACGGCTTAAAGCCTCTTTAAGTTGGTTTCTGGCACGGTATAAACGAGTCATAACCGTGTTTTTATTTAAATCGAGAATCTCTGCTATTTCTTCACCAGAGCACCCCATAACAACTTGCAGAAGTAAGGGTTCTCTGTATTCATCAGATAGCAGCGCAATTTGGCGTTGGATAACCGTTTGCTCCATTTCATCATCTAACGAATGGCTGGTTTCATCGACAAGTGTATCGTTTTCTACATCGCTGTAGTCAAACTGCTTGCGCTCAAAGCGACGTGCATTTTCTCTACGCAAAATAGTCAGCAGCCACGGCTTGGCGGCTTTTTGATCCAATAATGAGTCAAGCGAGCGCCAAGCACGTAAAAACGTTTCTTGTACTAGGTCATCTGCAATATGTGGGTCACGGCATAACCAATAAGCAAAGCGATAAAGCTCCTTATTATATACATGGACCAAGGCTTCATAGCGCTTTTGTTTCTCTGCCATATCAACTAAGACCTGATTATTTGATTTTTTCTTTCCAAGCATAAGTACTTTTTTAATTAAAATTTATTATTTAATGCATGAAAAGACCTAAATTTATCAAACTAGTTAATAAAGGTCTTTTAATACAGCTTGTTGCGACTTTGTACGTTGAACTTGGTGCTGCTCAATTATGTTAATAATAGCATTAAGATCGACATCTGCACTGCTATTTGCATAAAGAGCTGACTGTAAACGGTTAACCTGCGTCGCCAGTTCATCATTATTGATGTTGTGTATTAACGTATCTATCGCAGCCACTTTTTTGCCCATAAGCTTAATCGCTACCGCATTTAGTTCGCTATAAAATGCATTGAGATTATTTGATTTAGCTGCATTTTTGAGCGCGTTTAATGAAAGCGGTGGGGCTTTATTTACAGATACACTGTTATTTTTTGGCTCATTATTAGTAGAACGGCTTAACCAATAAAAAATTGCAGTGATTATCCAAAAAATATACCCAAGCACAGCAACAATAATTAACCAAAGCGGAATAACACTTTGCGGCGCGGCTATTGCTGTATTGGGCTGCTGTGTATCACTTATTTTATTAGCAGGCAAAGTTGGCTCACCTGTATTAAGGTTGTCGTTTGCAATAGCACCTGGGTTTATAGCATTGGCGCTAGGAGTTACCGTTATAGTGCGCTCAGGCAATGTAGCGTAACTAATGCGGTTTATTTTGGTGTTATACCAAGGCAGTGTTATTTCTGGGAGGGTGTAGGTGCCCGCTTTTTGTGGTAATAACGCAAATGACGCTGTTTGCTGAGATACAACCCGTCCGTTTCTTACGGCATTGTTTGTTTCTACATCATCGGGGTAACTGCGAATTCCCGTAATGGTTTTCATATCAATTTCGGGTAGTTGCTCTTTAGTAACCCCTAATGCGGTTAAGGTAATAGTGCGTGTAATAGGCGTGCCAACTTCCACTGTATTTTCATCAGGCTGCCACTGCTCATCAATATTAACTAACTCACTGGGTAGCCATGCGCCTTTATAGTTTGCTGGTATAGGTTTTATCTCAAGTTGCTGATCATCCCCTAAAGCCGACACCTCTAATTGGCGGTAATTTTGCTGTACACGGCCTTGAAACGTAGGACCAACAATGGTGTATACACCACTTTTTTGCGGTTGTAGTAAGTATTCTCGGGTGATCACTAAATAACGTTTACCATCTACAAGCTCATAGCTTTCGGTTTGTTTACCTAATTGAGTAAGCTGTGCATCTTGCATACTGGGCGTACTTAGGCTGCCATCAAGCAGCTCTTTTGCTAGGTAGAGTTTAATCGTATATACGCCAGCTTCTTGAACAAACAACGAGTCACTTGAGAGCGATGTTTTTAAAAAAATATCGTTATTTTTATCAGCATCGGCAGCGCGCTTTGCCACTTTTAATTTTATTGGCTGCGAGCTTAAACCGGCGACGTTAAAAGCCGGAATGGTGTATTCACCTTCATTACGGGTCATTAACTTAACAGACCAGGTTGTTTGCTTGTTAATGCTGCCATTTATAATGTTGGTGCGTGTACTTAAACTTGTTGGCCCAACTACAAAGTCTTTAAGTAACACCGAGGTGTCGGGTTGCTCGCTTTTTATTGTGTCGTCAACTGAAATGTTAAGCATAAAAAATTCGCCAGCAAGGACTGGGTTTTTATCTACACTTGCCTCTAATTTGGTGGCGGCCCATGATGGCATCGCACTTAATAGCAATAAACAGCAAAATAATCGCATTACCATGATTTTTCTACTCCTGTAGGGCGACGTTGATATTGTCTTTTTTGGGCTTCTAATTGCATTTTATTCCGTAATAAAATTGCCGGATCGTCCGGTACTTTTCTTAATAACTGGTTAAGCTGCTGGGCTTTTTCTTTCTCTTCGTTGGTGAGCTCACGCGTTTGTGCTTGCGCGGCTTGTTGTTGAGCGTTTTGCTTTTGCTCATCTGTTAACGTTTGCTGCTGCGCTGTTTGCGGCTGAGTATTTTCAGCCTGTTCTTCGTTTGTTTGCTCAGGCTGTTTTTGCTCTTGGTTAGTTTGCGGCTGAGTTTGTAGTTTTGGCTCATTTTGTTTATCTGATTGTGAACCCGACTCAGCACTTTGTTGGTCTTGCTCAGTGTCAGACTCATCACCGGGCTCACCTTGCTGCTCTTGTGATTGCTCGCCTTGACTTTGCTCTGATTGAGAATCGCTATTTTCACCTTGTTGGTTTTGATCTGATTGCTGATTGTTTTGTTGCTCACTTTGATCAGATTGTTGCTGATTATCTTGCGAATCACCCTCTTGCTGTTGCTGCTGTTGCTCGAGCAACTGCTCAACCAAAGCTTGGTTATCAGCGGCTTCGCTAAAGTTAGGTTGTAGCGTTTGTGCTTGTTTGTAAGCATCTATGGCTTGTTCTAGCTGTCCTGATTTGGCAAGCGCGTTGGCATAGTTATAAAAACCAGTGGCTGATTTATCTTTACTAAAGGCTTCTAGTGCGGCATCAAAATTACCTTGTTGATACAATGCAGACCCTTTTAAGCTGCTTGAGTCGGCATTGGCGGCCCGTTCAAAATCTTTATTTTTATAAGCATCTAGCGCTTGCTGATCAGTGTTTTTTAAAAAAGAGGGGAGCTCTAATGCACTTGCCTGTTGGGTTGGCAAAACGCTGAGTACTAAAAAGGCACCTATAAATGCTGCACTTCTAAATAAATAAAGGCCTAAGGGCAGTAAAATAAGTAACCCATATATACCTGCGTCTATGCGCCACAGGGCATGGCTTTGTTTTTCATCTTTTAATAACTCACTGTTGGCACTTGGTGCAAAAGTGGCTATGTCACTGCTGCTTGGTTGGTAAAGGGCAAACTTTCCTCCACTGCGCGTCGCTAGGCTTTTTAAGCGGCTTATGTTAATGGTGGGAATAACTATTTGACCGTAGCTGTCTTTTAAAAAACCGCCTTCAGGTAATTTAATAGGAGCGCCTTGCTCTGTGCCTACGCCATAAATATTTAGCCGATAAGAAGAATTACTGGTAAAGCTAGTAATATCGCTTTGCTCTTCTTGGTCTATGCCATCGGTGACTAATATTATATCGCCATCAATATAGCCTGCTTGCGTTAAAAGCTCTTTTGCCATATCAAGGCCAGCTAAAACATTAGAGCCTTTGTCGGGCATAATGTCGGGGCTTAAACTCGGAATTAAATTAGTAAGCGTAGTGGCATCATTTGTAAGTGGCGAAATAGTAAATGCACTGCCGGCATAAGCAACTAAAGCGGTGTCGCCTTCTTTAAATAGCTCAATCATATCGAGTGCTTTAAAGCGTGATTGCATTAAACGATTTGGTGCTATATCGGTACTGTACATTGAGTACGACATATCCATTACAATCACACGGGCACTTTTACTTTGAAATACAGGAACCTGTTTTTCTTCAAAGCTAGGGCCTGCACTAAAAATAATAGCTAAACAGCAAAATACAGCGACCAGCCAAAGTGGTTGGCTGGCTTTAGTGTTTGACTCGTTCATAATAAACGGCGCCAAATGAGGGGCAATTAGGTTATCTGCGCTTTGTTTTTTATGCTTAATAAAGGCTATAAAAAACAACGCAAGTGCAGGTATTAAAAGCCACAAAACAGCGGGACGAATAAATGTAAAGTCCATTAGTTAGGCTCCTTTAATGCACGTAAGGTGCTTAACATTACTTTTAAACTAATGAGTAAAATAGCAATAAGTAGTGGGTAGTAAAACAATGAGCTTTGCGGGCGAAATGTTTGCTCATCTGCGCTAATTGGCTCTAATTTATCAAGCTCTGCGTAAATTTGCTGAAGGCCAGCTACATCTTTGGCTCTAAAATATAACCCACCGGTTTGTTCGGCAATGTCTTTTAACAAGCTTTCATCTAAGCTGCCCCCACTCATACCACCCATATTAAATAGGCTAAATCCACGGGGGTTATCTGAGCCAACACCTATGGTATATACTTTTATGCCTTCCTCGCGGGCAAGGAGTAGGGCATCTTCAGGTTTTAAATTACCTGCGGTGTTTTGGCCATCGGTTAATAGCACCACAATACGGTTACTTTTATCTTTGTTGGCAAAACGCTTTACCGATAAACCTAGCGCATCGCCAATAGCAGTGGCACGCCCAACTAAGCCTATTTGAGACTCGCTGAGCATTTTACTTACGGTTTTGACATCGCGAGTCAGTGGCGTTTGTAAAAATGCGGTGTCGCCAAATAATATCAGGCCTAACCTGTCACCTTGGCGCTGCTCTATAAAGTCACTCAATACCGCCTTTACCATAGTGAGGCGGTCAACATATTGGCCGTTGTAAGCCATGTCTTGTTCGGTCATTGAGCCAGATAAATCGACCGCAAGCATTATATCGCGCCCTTCATTAGGTAATGAAATGGGGTCGTCTAACCATGTCGGGTTGGCTGCAGCAGTGACCAGTAATAGCCAAAGTAGCCATTCAAAAATAGTTAGTCTACGTGCGCTTTTTTCAAGGCTTTGGCTGGCTAAGTTATGTTTGGCAAAGCTTGGAATACGTAACCGGGTATGTGCGTTACTGGCAGCAGGTTTTAATAATAAAAGTAATAAGGGCAGAGGTAGTAATAAAAACAACCATGGCCAGCTAAATTCAAACATGTACTGGCTCCTTTAGTTTAAATTGCTTTATGCCTTGGCGTAATTTTTCGTTAAGCGCGTCATTGGTTTGCTGCGCATTATACAGGCTTAAAAGCTCATGCTCGGTAAAGCTTAAACCGGTTAAGGTATTAAGTGTGTTACACCAGTTAGCTGTTGATTGCGTTGCTAGGCGTTTATCGTAATACTCTATTACTAGGCGCTTTAAAATAATATGAAGTGTTTGCGCGCTTTGCTCGTTGTGGCTTAAATCGATTGCGTAGCGCTTAGGCTTTTTAAATTTATAATTTTTGTAAAACCAAAAAGCAGCTGCACACAGTGCTATAAACAACAGGGTAATAATAACCCACCAAGCAGGGGCGAGTGGCCACCAACTAACTTGGCTTGGCGCTATTATATCGTGCAGGCCATCGAGTGGATTGGTTTGCATGGTTATTTTCTCACTAATTGCAGCTCAAGCGGGCTGGCTGCATTGAATGATATTAAGTTAAGACCCGATTTAGTTAAGCGATTTAGACGTGTGCTAAATGCTTGCTCGGCGTTTTTTGCAAAGCGTTCTCTAAAGCTTTTATCCATAAGCGGTAGCGCAAAATCTTGGCCGTTGGCATTAACAGTGACAGCGTTTTTAAACGCGGGGAGCGTATGTTCAAACGGATCACTTATATGACAGCCTATCAGCTCACAGTGGCGGCTTAATATTTCTAATTGTTTAAAGCTTGCATCATCTAAGGCATTAAAGTCAGAGACTAAATACACTAAGCTGCCAGGTTTAGCTAAGTGGTTAAGGCGTTTTAAATTATCGCTAAAGTTATTGGTTACTTGTTTATCTATATTGTTAAGTGCTTGCTGGTGGCTGTCGCATAGATTATGACACAGCTTTAATACCGCTTTTTCGCGGGCGCTGGGCTTTAGTTCTAAATGCGAGTGTTCATTAAACACAATACCGCCAATTCTATCTCCGCGTTGACACGCCGACCACGCAACTAGCGCGCTAATGTGCGCAGCCTGTACCGACTTAAGCAGCAGCTTTGAGCCAAATAGCATAGAGTTTGAAAAATCAGTAAATACAAAAACTGGGCGCTCTTTTTCTTCTTGAAAAAGCTTTGTATGGGTTTCGCCGGTACGCGCTGTTACTCGCCAGTCAATAGAGCGAATGTCATCACCTTGCTGGTAATGACGCACTTCGGCAAACTCCATGCCTCGGCCTTTATGGGGCGCAAGGTATTGCCCAGTTAAACTGTTTTTAATTTTAACTTTTGGTGCCAGCTCTAATAACTGTGCTTTAGCTTTGTAATACAGCAGCTCTTTTAGCGCTAAATTTACACCGTGGCTGTGGCTTTCTTTTAGCCACGCCTTTGAGTCTAATTGTGTTTGCATAACTTAGGGTACGGCTACAAGTTCAACAATACGGCTTATAACCTGATCTTTAGTAATGCCATCAGCCTGTGCTTCGTAGCTTAAAATAATACGATGGCGCAATACATTATGTACAACGGCTTGAATGTCATCGGGTGCTACAAAATCGCGGCCGTTTAACCAAGCATGGGCACGGGCACATTTATCAAGTGCAATGGTAGCACGCGGGCTTGCGCCAAACTCAATCCAACGGCCA
This sequence comes from Pseudoalteromonas sp. 2CM41L, assembly GCF_023161905.1. Lineage (NCBI taxonomy): Bacteria > Pseudomonadati > Pseudomonadota > Gammaproteobacteria > Alteromonadales > Pseudoalteromonadaceae > Pseudoalteromonas > Pseudoalteromonas sp. 2CM41L. Next base: position 202,197 of record NZ_JALNTN010000004.1, on the reverse strand, counting down.
AGTTGCTCATCAAACTTAGCTCCTTCACGAGTGGCAATAATAAGCTGTACTAAATATTGCTCAAGCGGCTCGGCTAAATACAAGCCTAAAATAGCTTGGCGAGCGGCAAATAAATCGCTTTGGGTAATTTGTTGCATAACCGCTTGTTGTTCATTAAGTGCTTCACCACGGGTTAATCGGAGTATATCTAGCTCGTGCTCTGCACCTGGGTAATCAATGCTTAAATGTAATAAAAAGCGGTCTAATTGTGCCTCTGGCAGCGGGTAAGTCCCTTCTTGCTCCAGCGGGTTTTGGGTAGCCATTACCATAAATAAATCGCTTAGCGGGTAGGTGTTTTTGCCTACCGTTACTTGGCGCTCTGCCATGGCTTCTAGTAGTGCTGATTGTACTTTTGCTGGGGCACGGTTTATTTCATCGGCTAAAATAAGGTTATGAAATAAAGGGCCTTTCTCAAACACAAACTCGCTGGTTTGTTGGCGGTAAATATCGGTGCCAGTTACATCGGCAGGTAATAAGTCGGGCGTAAACTGTACGCGCTGGAACGAGCCTTCAATACCTTTAGCAAGGGCGTTAACAGCACGGGTTTTTGCAAGCCCTGGCGGGCCTTCTACTAATAGATGGCCATCAGCTAAAATGGCAATAAGGAGTGCTTGAGTAAGCTCTGGCTGGCCAATAATTTGTGTATCTAAGTACGTTTTTAATTGTTTGAATGCGTTAGCTGCCATAATAAATAGACTTCCTCGTCAGCTGGATTTGTACCTAATTTATTTTAGGTGATTAATACTGACCTAGTTATAAGGTTTATAAGTGAGTAACTCAAGAGTTAGACTGTATTTTTAAAAATAGTTCGTTATTTTTTAACGGTTTTTAGCGTACCACAAAACTTTGTAAAAACGCGTAAAAAAGCCTATTGTGGTAGTCAATATTAAGCACTATGTATATATCTACCTTTAGTGCTTTTGTATAAATTTGTGTTTATCTATTGGCTTTAGCACACGGGTTGTTTAGAATCGAGGAAAACAAACAGGTCAGACCTGTCAGCGGGAGAGCATAAATGTCTGAGCAAAACATACTAAAAACACCAAAAGGCGACCGTATTGCCATCGTTAGCGGCTTACGTACTCCTTTTGCAAAACAAGCAACAGCGTTTCACCATGTACCAGCCCTTGATATGGGTAAGTTGGTGGTTAACGAAATGCTTGAACGATTAAATTTCGACAAGTCAGAAATCGATCAACTTGTATTTGGTCAAGTAGTTCAAATGCCAGAAGCGCCAAATATTGCACGTGAAATTGTTTTAGGTACGGGTATGCCAGTAGGCGTAGACGCGTATTCAGTATCGCGCGCGTGTGCTACCAGCTTTCAGGCCATTGCTAATGTAGCTGAGTCTATTATGGCAGGCTCTGTAAATGTAGGTATTGCCGGTGGCGCCGACTCATCTTCAGTATTACCTATTGGCGTAAGTAAAAAATTGGCAGGTAGCTTAGTTGATTTAAACAAAGCACGTACCTTAGGCCAGCGTTTACAAATATTCTCAAAACTGCGTTTAAAAGATTTATTACCAGTACCGCCTGCGGTTGCTGAGTACTCAACAGGCCTTTCAATGGGGCAAACTGCTGAGCAAATGGCTAAAACACATAATATAAGCCGTGAAGATCAAGATGCACTAGCGCATCGCTCGCATTCACTTGCAACCCAAGCATGGGCCGATGGCAAGTTAAAAGATGAAGTAATGACGGCGCACTTACCGCCATATAAAAGCTTTATTGAAGAAGATAATAACATTCGTAAAAATTCTACAGTTGAAGGCTACGCTAAGCTTAAGCCGGTATTTGACCGCCAACATGGCTCGGTTACTGCTGCAAATGCAACACCATTAACCGATGGTGCAGCTGCCGTTCTGATGATGAGCGAAAGCAAGGCAAAAGCACTAGGCTACGAAATTTTAGGTTATGTACGTAGCTTTGCGTTTTCGGCAATTGGTGTAGAAAAAGACATGCTAATGGGCCCAGCGCATTCAACGCCTATCGCACTTGATAGAGCAGGAATTACACTTGCTGATTTAGATTTAATTGAAATGCACGAAGCCTTTGCATCGCAAACACTTGCCAATATGAAAATGTTTGCATCAGATAAGTTTGCGCAAGAGCAACTTGGTCGTAGCAAAGCAATTGGCGAAATTAACATGGATAAGTTTAACGTTAATGGCGGCTCACTGGCATATGGTCACCCATTTGCAGCAACCGGTGCTCGTTTAATTACGCAAAGCTTACACGAGCTTAAACGTCGTGGTGGCGGTTTAGCATTAACAACAGCGTGTGCTGCTGGTGGTTTAGGTGCAGCCTTTGTATTGGAGAGCGCGTAATGACAGATTCAGTATTTAATTTAACGGTAGATGAAAACAAAATTGCCGTAGTAACCATTGATGTGCCGGGTGAGAAAATGAACACCCTGCGCGACTCATTCGCTGATGACTTAAAAGCTTTACTTGAAGCGGCTAAGCAAGAGTCAGTAAAGGGGATGGTATTTATAAGTGGTAAAAGCGATAACTTTATCGCGGGCGCTGATGTAAAAATGCTTGATAGCGTGCAAAAGCGTGAAGATGCGTTAGCAATTAGTGAACTTTGTCATCAAGCCTTTTTTGATATGACAAAACTACCTTATACAACAGTAAGTGCAATACATGGTGCTGCGCTTGGTGGTGGTTTAGAGTTTGCTTTAGCGTGTGATTACCGCGTAGGCACAGATAGCGATATGACTAAAGTAGGCCTGCCTGAAGTACAACTTGGTTTATTACCAGGTGGCGGTGGTACGCAGCGTTTAACTAAAATTGTAGGCATTCAAAAAGCACTTGAATGGATGCTAACAGGCAAGCAGATTCGCCCTAAGCAAGCTAAAAAAGCAGGCGTATTAGATGATGTAGTACCACAGAGCGTATTACTAAAAGTCGCTAAAGAATTTGCCGCTAAGAAAAAGCCAGCAGATAAAGAGCCAAAGCTTGATAAAGTAAGCAAATTATTAGAGTCAAACCCGTTTGGCCGCAACTTTATCTTTAAAAAAGCCAAAGAAAACGTCCTTAAAAAAACCGGCGGACATTATCCTGCACCGCTTGCGATTATTAAAGCTGTGCGTGCAAGTGTAGAGCTTGATAAATTAAAAGCATACAAAACAGAAGCTGAAAGCTTTGCAACACTTGTAATGAGTGATGAATCTAAAGCGCTTCGCGGTATTTTCTTTGCAACCACTGAAATGAAAAAAGAGTGGCGCAACGACGATGCGCCAGCAATCAGTAAAACAGCTGTTTTAGGTGGCGGCCTAATGGGTGCTGGTATTGCGCATGTAAGCGCAGTAAAAGCCAAAGTACCTGTACGTATTAAAGATGTAGCAGAGCAGGGCATTAGTAATGCTATGAACTACACCTACAAAATTTTAGATAAGCGCCTTAAACGCCGCATTATGTCTAAAGCTGATATGCAGTTAACAATGAACCGTATTACCGGTACTACCGACTACAGTGGCTTTAAACACATTGATTTAGTAGTAGAAGCTGTTTTTGAAGATTTAGCCTTAAAGCAAGGTATGGTTGCCGATATAGAGCAGCAATGCCAAAGCAATACTATTTTTGCAAGTAACACGTCATCACTGCCTATTTCACAAATTGCAGCACAGGCACAGCGCCCTGAAAACGTGATAGGCCTGCATTACTTCTCGCCAGTTGAAAAAATGCCATTAGTGGAGATTATTCCGCACGAAGGGACTTCACAAGAGACTATAGCGCGCGTAGTTAACTTTGCACGTAAGCAAGGTAAAACGCCCATTGTGGTAAAAGACATGGCAGGCTTTTACGTAAACCGTATTTTAGCGCCTTATGTAAATGAAGCAGCTAATTTAATGCTTGCCGGTGAGCCAATTGAAAAAATTGATGCAGCCCTTGTAGAGTTTGGTTTCCCAGTTGGGCCGCTTGCTTTACTTGATGAAGTAGGGATTGATATAGGCTCTAAAATAGCCCCAATTCTTGAAAAAGAATTAGGCGAGCGTTTTAAAGCGCCAGATGCATTTTCTCGTATGATTGATTCAAAACGCCTAGGCCGTAAAACGGGTCGTGGTTTTTATGAGTACGATAAAAAGAGCAAAAAAGTTGACGAGTCAGTGTATGAGCTATTAGGTGTAACCCCTGCACCGCGTTTAAATAAAAGCGAAATTGCTAAGCGCTGTGTATCACAAATGCTTAACGAAGCCGTGCGTTGTTTAGACGATGGCATTATTGCCAGCCCACGTGATGGCGACATTGGCGCTATATTTGGTATTGGCTTCCCACCGTTTTTAGGTGGACCGTTTAGCTATATGGATAAATTGGGCGCCAGCAAGGTTAGCTCTGAAATGTCTACATTAGCTAATAGCAATGCAAATTTTGCCCCATGCGACACGTTAGTAAGTATGGCTGAATCAGGCGCTAAGTTTTATCAAGCGCAGCCTGCTGTAGATGAGCCAAGCCCAGCACCTGTTGCTGAACAAGCAATAGAAGCAGAGCCTGCTGATGAGCAACCTCAAGAAGAGAGCGTTGACTCACCAAAGCAAGACTCGTAAAACAGCTTGATTAAAAAAAACCGCATTATATGCGGTTTTTTTATATCTGCTATTTGTAAATATAGAATACTAGGACGCAATAATACCAACCCGCAATAATACTTAATCATTCTGCGGGGCTAAACGTGTCGCTACCTGTGTTAAAAACGTGCATTTATAAAACCTAAATTGCCAGTTTTTATTTAGTTATCGACAGGTTTTTACCCTCAAATAAGACTTATAATTAAGTGGCTTGCTATAAAGTATGTTAGCTTAATTTGCAGCTAAGTAGATAAGAGGTAAACCATCATGCAGTTGTTTACAGCACGATTGGCAATGCGCCCACTTCAAAGCAGTGATTGGCCATTATTTTTGCAGTTACATCAAAATCCTACCGTGATCCGTTATTGCTACGATATGCCCAGCGAAGCGTTTGTACGCAGCCGGTTTGAACAACGTTTAAAAAGTTGGGATAGCACTTCTACTCATCCACTTTGCCTTGTGGTATTTGATAAGCATTCAAATGAGCCCATGGGTGTAACGGGGTTTACATACGAACTTGAGCAAGCTGAGCTAGGCTATTTGTTTTTACCCGCGTATTTTAATCAAGGCTTTGCCAGTGAGTCATTGCGTGCTGTGATTGAGTGGGCATGGCAACACTGCGGTATTACACAGTTTAAAGCCGTGGTTACAAAGGGGAATATAGGGTCTGAAAAGGTATTACAAAAGTGTGGATTAACGTTAACTGGCATTAATACGCAAGCGCACACTATTAATAATACACGTTATGATGATTTGATATACACATTAAAATTGTAGCAAATAGGGCTAGCAAGCTAGCCCGTGATGGTGGTTTCTATAGATGTGCTTCAATTGCTTTACGGTCTTTTTCTGGCATATTCTCAACAACTAATTTGAACGAATTATCGATCATTCTTTCAATTTCGCCTTGTGGAATAGAGCCATCTAATATCACCGTATTCCAAAGCCGCTTGTTCATATGATAGCCAGGGATCACCGCAGGAAAAATATCACGCAATTTAAGTGCTTCATCGGGATCGCACTTTAAATTAAGCCACCAAATAGGATCTCCATCATCATTTACGTCTCCATCATTACCTAAGGCAAGGGTGGCAAACATTTTATGATTTACTTTATAAACATCAACCTCTTGAGCAAATGGTTTTGTCACTTGCACCAAGGGCTTCTTTACTAAATACTCATGTACTGTGTTTTGGTCCATGATCCAATCCTTGAAGTCATACTCGGTAGAGATACCATAGCAGTTTTTTTCGCTTTTGATTATAGGTATTTAGTTTTAAATTAAAAATTTGCAAGTCTATATCAAATGCAGCCCCAAATTAACGTATTTTTAGTTGAACAATACCCAGTTCGTGGTATGTTTCTGGCAATCAAAAAAATAATAGGAAAACCCCCATGCCAAAGGCGAGTGAAGTTAAAAAAGGAACCGCGATTGAGTTTAATAATCGCGTGTTGGTAGTTAAAGATATTGTACGTTCAGTACCGCAAGGTCGTGCAGGCGGAAGTTTGTACCGTATGCGTTTATACGATGTAGTAACAGGTGCAAAAGTAGACGAAACCTTCAAAGACAGCGACATGCTAACCCTAGCAGATTTAACTCGCCGCGAAGCAATGCTTTCTTACATTGATGGCGATGAATACGTGTTTATGGATAATGAAGACTACACGCCGTATAACTTAAACAAAGAGGCGATTGCAGAAGAAATTCAATTCGTTAACGAAGAAACGCAAGGCGTACACGTTATTGTGATTGATGGCTCGCCTGTAGGTTTAGATTTGCCATCAAGCGTAGAGCTGGTTGTTGAAGAAACAGACCCTTCAATCAAAGGCGCTTCTGCCAGTGCACGCTCTAAGCCTGCACGCCTGAGCACGGGCTTAACCATTTCGGTGCCTGAGCATATATCTACGGGCGACCGTATCCGTATTAATACGGTTGAGCACAAATTTATGGGTCGCGCTGAAAAGTAACCCAAGCTATACAAAAAAGCTGGCGCTATGCCGGCTTTTTTTATGGCTAAATTTTTCAACTAGGTAATAGTAATCTGCATCAATACTTAATTTATATGCACTGATAGCTAAAATGGCGAGTCATTGGCTTATTAAGCCTGCTGCTTTAAAAGTGTGTTATTTGCCGTTAAAATGCGCGGCTTTGCTTTTGAGCTCAGTTGGGGTGATGTTTGCTTTTCGTTTTTATTAATGCTCTATGTGCTTTGGCCATTTATGTTCAAGCGCTTATAAAAGGTATGCCAATTAAACGGTGGATTTTATTAGGGGCGCTAATAGGCCCTGGCGCATGGTGCTTATTTGGTTTGCATTACAGGCGTGCTTTTATACGCAACGTAGGAGCTGGTGCGTGTATATGGCGCCCGTAACATTACCTTATTTGCGCTAAATGTTTATTAGCACTAATAAGGCTTGGCGTAGAGTTGCTTTGTTGCTGTTTCAAAAAGGCCGTAAACTCATCTTTTGAAAGCGGTTTTGAATAGAAGTAACCTTGTACGGTTTCACAATTTAGCGTTTTGAGTATGTCAATTTGGCTTGCTTGCTCCACACCTTCAGCAACCACATGTAAATCGAGGTTTTGCGCAATCGTCACGATAGAGTCAACCATGTTGCGGCCACGTTCGGTTTTCATGTCATCAATAAATGCTTTGTCTACTTTTAAGGTATTCAGCGGAAATTGTTTTAAGTACGCTAAAGATGAATAACCTGTACCAAAATCGTCCATGGCTAAATGAATACCACGGGCACTTAGCGAGCGCATAATTGCAATGGCTTCTTGTGGGTCGTCCATTACCGTGCCTTCGGTAATTTCCAGCTCTAAAAAGTAAGAAGGTAGCTCGTTTTTTTGCAATATCACGTCAATACGGGTCGTTAAATCTGGCAAGCTAAACTGCTTAGCCGATAAGTTAACTGCAACGCGGCCGCTAAATAGCCCATCGTCTAGCCATTGTTTTACATCGCGACACGCTTTGTTTAAAACCACTTCACCAATTTCTATTATTTGCCCGGTTTCCTCTGCAATAGGAATAAATACACCGGGGCTAATAACGCCTTTTTTAGGGGTTATAAAGCGCACTAATGCTTCCATTCCGGTAAGTTTACCTGTGCGAATATTCATTTTTGGTTGGTAATACACTTCAAAATGGTTTTCTTTTAGACCAAAGCGCATTAGGTTTTCTATTTGTAAGCGTTTAACCGCTTGGCGGTTCATGGTGTCGTTAAAAAACAGGTAACTATTACCTTTCTTTTTAGCATGATACATGGCGGTATCTGCGTTTTTTAACAGCAGCTCTGGGGTACTGCCATCTTCAGGGAATAACACTATGCCTACGCTTGAGGTAATAGCGAGCTCGTGGCCTGCCATTTTAAATGGGGTCGCAATTGCAGCTAAAAATTGCTTTGCCATGCGAGTTATAACATGAATATCATTAGTATCTGCCATAACTAAGGCAAATTCATCACCCCCTAGGCGGTAAAAAACATCATTCTCACGGGTTAATTTATTTAATCGCATAGCCAGTTTTGCTAACAGGCTGTCGCCTAGCTGGTGGCCTAATGAATCATTAATCTTTTTAAAGTTATCTAAATCAAATACCAAAAGGGCATGGTGGGTATTTTGTTTTACTAGCTTTTGTAGGTCGGTAAAAAATAAATTTCTGTTAGGTAAACTGGTCGTACGGTCTCTATTTGATAAATTATGCAGTTGCGATTGTGCATTTTTACGTTCGGTTAAATCTGAATAAACCACTACATAGTTTGTTATTTGGTGTTGATCGTTTTTTATCTCATCAATAGAAATCTCTATTGGCAGTAACACTCGCTCACTATTGCGCAGTTTTACCTCTTGTTGAATTCGCTCCCGCTCTCGCACTATATTTTTAATGTTTTCTGTGTAGCTTTTATCGTAACCAGGTAAGTTAAAAGGCTTTTTGAGATATTGCTCTCTAACGCCACCAAAAAGCGTTAAAAAGCTGGGATTAATATCAACTAAGTTAAAGTTTTTATCATATATAGCAAGTGCATCAGTGAGTGATTCTACACACTTAGCAAATAAATTGAGGCGCTCTTGTGTTGATTTTAACACTGAAATATCGCGCACTGTGCCGGTCATTCTCAGTGGCGCTAAGTTGGCATCTTTTTCTATTATTTTTCCGCGGTCTAATACCCAGTGCCAGTGGCCAAAGGTGTCTTTAATACGGTAAGTGGCTTCAAAAAAAGCAGACTTTTGAGCAAAGTGTTTTTTTAATAAATGCTCTACTGAGGCAATATCGTGTGGGTGGATCAAGCTTTTATTTGGCGGAAAACCCATTAACGTTGTTGAATCCATCATGTATTTATCGTTAATACGAATAACTTCGCCAGTTTTTATATTCCAATCCCAAAGCGTATCGCCACTGCCTTCAACCGTGCTTTTTAAGCGTTTTTCCGAGAGGCTGTGCTGTAACCGAGAGCGCTTTAATTTATAAATTACAAATAATAGGTATGGCAAAGCCAGCGCAAGTAGGGCACTGGCAATAATTAAAACGGTGTTGGTATTTATATTAAAGGCGTGTTCAAAGGCAACCGCTGCGGGTGCTAGGCTTAGCAGCAACCAGTAAAAACCACATTTTATTGTTGTTATTTTTATCATTTGTTTTATTACTACTAATTAACAAATGATAATTTAAATCATGCCACTTGCAGAGTCAAAGAGATTGCGAGCAAAGCGGCATTTTTTGCGATTTATTTACTTTTGCGCTACTTAATAACTCATACCTTGGCCTATCTTTAGAAAAAGTAGCTATGGCATAGCTTTTCATTTCTTCTAGGCTGAGGGCGTGCAGTGCCTCTAGCAGGCGTTTTTGCATATGAAAGTCATGATCTTTATTGCCTATTGCAAGCCAAAAGCGCTGTGAGCGTAACCGTAAGTTTTTATCTTTTTCAGCAATATGAGTTGTCAAACCTTGTTTATGCTGCTGCCATGTTGTTTCATCCAGAGAGTCTAGGTTAGCAATAAACTGGCTTACAAAATGATTATGCCTGTGCAGTAGAGTCTGAGCTTCAAATTTTGGTGATTGAATATAAAAAGCAATACCGGCGCGGGTGTTAAATGGTGCATAACCAGAGCCAACTAAGTAACCTAGCTGTTGTGTGGTTCTCAGCTCGTTAAAATAGTCTTGGTTAATTATATGATTAAGTGCCATTAATTTAACTTTTTCATCCACTTCTGCACTTTGTGCTTGGTAGTAAATGACCATAGCGTTATCACTGCATGGCAGTTCAAGTTCGCAGCGAGTCACTTGGTCTATCTCGTACAGCGGGCGTGTTAAATCTTCAATAGCCGTGGCATTTTTTAAATGCTCAGCCACTTTTTTATGAAATACTTTCGCGTCTGTTTGTTGCCAATTACCGTGTAAAAACGACTCAACATGTAAGGCTTTAAAAAAATCGGCTCTAAATTCGTTAAATTGCTGAAAACATGTATTTTTAAGTGCAGTGGCTAACTCGTCGGGTTGTGGGTTCCATGGCATTATTTTGGCACCTAACACGCTAAATAATTCACTCACCGGTTTATTTTGGTTGCTGTTACGCCAGTGCCTTACCAGTTGCTTTTTGTATTCGGCAAAGCGGCGTGCGCAAATATCAACATTAAATAGCGCATCAAGTAATTGCTCCACCAACTCTAGCTGACTAGTCGATAGCCCAGCGGTGTGCAACGTAAGCCCGCCTTGATGAGAGGTTAAATGATAACTTAAACCTGCCAATTCTGCGGGGTAAAACTGCTCGCCAACACTGTCCATAAATAAGTCACTAAAAAGGCGCGTTAATGCCATGTGCTTTACATCTTTTACTGCAAAGTGCGAGTCCATTGCTAAATAAAAATGACCTTTGGCCACTCTAAAGGTGTTGTCTTGTTTAAACCAGAAGTCAAACCCTGGCTCTTTAACTAATAGTAAAGGCTTGGTTTGTGGTTTTTCGACTTTGTATAACACCACTTCTTTTGTTAAATAGGGGTTTGCTGTGGGCAGCAGCATAGTGCTCAGCGGTTTATTTATATGCGCAAGCGACTCCAGCCAATGCGGCGAAATTGGCTCAACTTTGTAAGGGGTGTTGTACCACGCGGTGGTGTGCTCTGCCTCTACGCCTGGATGAATAAGTACTAAGCGCATATTATGCGGGGTAAGCCATTGCATCGCCATTTCGTGAGTGGCTTTATTAAAGCCCTCCATTAAGTAATCGCCTTGCACATAGTTAGCTTCGTCGTAGTGTTGCATATTAATGCTTAGGTTACTTACCCAATCTATTAAGCGCGATTTTTCTTGGTTATCAAACGCAATTTGTAACAGGTTTTTTTTATCTTGATACAGGCGCGGTAGTTTGTCGGTGTTATCGTTGATTAGGCAAATATACTCAAACACAATTTCTATTATGTCTTCAAAGTATTCAATGCCTTCATCGGTAAGCGCCATGCTAATGTTAAAATCTTTAAAGTTACTGCCATTTATACCGCCGCCGGCAGAAAGTGCGTTAATCCACCCTTGCTCTTTTAAAATTGAGTACAACGAGCCTGCGCCTTCGTAGCCGAGTAAATGGGCTATAAAGCTGACGGTTTTGTGGCGATAAAAGTCATCGATATTTGGCATAGCAAAACTAATAATGAGTTTTTGCATGTGCTTGTGTGGTTCAATGTGCAGTACTTTGCCAATATCTTGCGCGCGATATAATGGCTCCTCAATAGGGGCTTTGAGCGCACCTTTATGGCCATTAATGCCACTAAAATAGCGATGTGTCCACCGCGCGAGTGTATCAAGCGGTTCGTTGGCACAAATTACCAGTGTCATCCACTGCGCTTGATAGTGCTTATTAAAAAAATCTCTTAACTCGTCACTTATGCAGCGCTCTCTATCGGCGAGGGTATGTAAATTACCCACCGAAAATTTAGCAAAGGGGTGGGCTGGGTTTACGGTTTCTTTATGAGCCTGATAAATACGACGCCCATCATCTTTTATTTTTAATTTAAACTCAGCCTCTATGGCATTACGTTCTTTTTCGGTTTCCGCTGGGTTTAATAATGGGGCAATAAAAAAACGGCTAAATTGCGCAAGGGCTTTTTCAATGGCTTGATTATTAATATCAAAGTAATAGCACGTGTGCTCAGTGCCGGTCCAGGCGTTGGTGTTTCCGCCAGATTGAGACACAAAATTATTAAAGCTTCCAGAATCAGGGTATTGGTCGGTACCTAAAAAAAGCATATGCTCTAAAAAGTGTGCAAGGCCTTGCCTGTCAAGGGGGTCATCAAAATGGCCAGCGTTAACCGCCATAGAAGCAGCGGCTTTAGTTGAATCTTTATCTTGCACTAATAATACTTTTAGCCCATTGTCGAGTGTAATGGCGCGGTATGCTCTGTTATCATTGCGGCTGATATTCAAATGATGCTCCTGAAACTAGACGTTTACTTGTTAACAACAGATGATAGCTTCAGGACAGCGAAAAAATAGCGAAAAGATTTACCTGAATATCATGAGAGAATTATTCTTTGGAATAATAGTTAATATAGCGGACAAATGGGCAAACTGGCTACTGTTTTATATTCATTAATCGGTTGATTTTTTATGAAAACAATCTTAATTATGCGCCACGGCGAAGCGACACCGATGCAAGCTAACGACGCAGCAAGAAACCTAACACCGAAAGGCCATGCAGAAGCAGAAAAAATGGGCTTATGGCTACACAAACACTTTTCTGTTGATGCGTTATTGGTAAGTCCTTACTCGCGCGCGCAGCAAACGGCTAAAGAAGTTGAAAAAAACAATGTATTTAAATTTAGTGAAACCTGTAGCGACATAATCCCCGAGGGAAAGCCACAAATAGCAGCTGATTATTTAGAAACACTTATTGCCATGCATCCTCAGTGTAATACCTGGTTAGTGGTCGCCCATATGCCTATTGTGAGCTATATGGTTGATCAGCTCAGCCCGGGTAATATGCCTATTTTTAACACCGCAGCAGTTGCTGTAATTCAGTATGACGAAACATCACAGCGCAGTGAATATGTAAATATTAACGCGCCTGCCAACATATAGAGAAAAGAGATAACAATGAGTATAGAACGCCTTGAAACGGGTGCGCGCATGAGCCGTATAGTTAAACATAATGGAACCGTTTATTTATGCGGACAAGTATGCAGCGATGCAGAGCAAAACATTACAGAGCAAACGCAAACTATGCTCGACAAAGTAGAGGCCTTACTTGAGCAGGCGGGGAGTTCTAAAAAGCATATGCTAAGCGCAACTATTTACGTTAAGAGCATGGAATATTTTGCCGATATGAATGCTGTATGGGATGCGTGGGTGCCAGAAGGTTATGCACCAGCACGCGCCTGTGTTGAAGCTAAAATGGCGCGTGATGCGCTATTGGTTGAAATTTCGGTAGTGGCCGCACTTAAATAAGCGATTTTATAAAAGCACTGCAAGCCAAAACGAAAAGCTTACAACACTAAGCACCGTTGAAAGCACCACTGCACCGGCGAGCGTAACTTGATGCGTATTTAATTGGCTTGCAATTAAATACGCATTAACGCCAACAGGCGAGGCGCTCAGCAATACCAGTACGTTACGAATTTGCGTATCTAGTACAAACACCCACGTAGCTGCTACACATACAGCAGCAGGCAAAATCAGTATTTTTAACAGTGAAGAAATAAGGGCCGGCTGCCAATTTGCTGCCACCTTATAAAACACCAAATTAGCGCCTAACACAAATAAAGCACATGCAATAGCAGGGCTGGCGAGTAGCTCTAAGGCATTGGCTAAATTCGCAAATAATGTAATTCCCGACACATTTAAAAGTAATCCACAGCCAATACTTAACACTATAGGGTTAAGGACCATGTTTTTAGCAAATTTTGCCCACGAGAAGTCAGCTGTGTTTCCTTTCGCGCCTATTAAATAAGTTAACGCAAAAAGCAGCGTGCTATGAAATGTGATGATCATAAAGGCGATAGCAATCATGTCTTTGCCAAGTGAAGCAATAACAATGGGTATACCCACTAACACCATATTTGAATAACTACCGGCAAGACCAAAAACACTATGCTGTTGATAATTTCCAGCATTGGCTTGTTTAGTTAAATAGTACCTATCAATAAGTATGCCCAAAGCAAATACCGCTAATACAGGAATATAAAAGCTTAAAAATGCTTCGAGGCTAATACTTTGATGCAAATTTATTTGCGACATATTGAGCATTAAGAAGGCGGGTAAGCTCACATAAAAAGTAAATTTACTTAAACCGGCAATATGCTGCTGATTAAAAAACTTAAAATAACAACAGGTGTAGCCCAGTGCGACAATAAAAATTAAGGGAAAAAGAATCGAAAAAATTTGCACGTATTCTTCCTTTAATTAGCGTCTAAACTCATCGCTTTGTGGTAAATCAATTAAAATCAGCACGGCACCGCGTCCGCCGTATTCTAGCGGTGCTTGATGCATGGCAATTACATCGGGGTGCTGTACCAAATACTGCGGTACTTTGTGTTTTAAAACACGCTCGCCAATGCCATGCACTATGCACGCGCAGTAATAATGCTGTTTTTTGCACTCGTGAATAAGTCCCGCAAGTTCATCTTTTGCACGTTCTTTATTAAGCCCGTGCAGGTCGAGTGTTAAATCGGGCGCATAGTCGCCGCGTCGCAACTGTTTTGCTAAAAAAGAGTCGTGGCCATTTTGCACGTAATTAATGGTGCTATTTGTGTCTATATCGGGAATATATTCGTCAGAGAAGAAAAATTCAGACTCAACCTGCTTTTTTTGCTGGGCAAATTGCTTCGCTTGTGACACCTTAGGTTTTGTATCAAACCTATGGGTATCTTGTTTAAACACCTTAGCGCCTGTAATTGTTTGGCGAAAAAGGTCAATGTCGTCATTGCTTAGGGACGATTGTGATGAGATGTCTTTTTTCATAAATTTTACCTAAACAAAAAAACGTAAAAACGCAGCGCAAAAGGCGGTACAATATAAAGGTGAGGGGCAATTGTAATTTGCTCAGCACAGTTAGGCAATGCAATCGTCGCAAAGACTCAAAACAGTCAGTTAGCTAAAACAGGTAAAAAATATGAGTGATTTACAAATAGAAGAAGCAACACTTGATGAAGCTGTTGCAGAACTGTCAACGTTACATGACTGGTTACGCTGGACTACAAGCCAATTTGCAAGTAGTGGAATATTTTTTGGACATGGCACAGATAACGCGTGGGATGAAGCAGTTAGCTTATTACTTCCCGCACTAAGTTTACCTATTGATGCCCCCAAAGAGTTAATGCATGCGCGGTTAACAAGCACAGAAAAAAACCGCCTAGCAGGGTTAATCGCAGAGCGTATAAACGACTGCACGCCGGTTCCTTATTTAACAAACATTGCTTGGTTTGCGGGCATGCCATTTTATGTTGATGAGCGTGTGCTTATTCCGCGCTCGCCATTTGCTGAACTTATTGCTAATAAGTTTTCACCGTGGCTTGAGCAGCCGCAAAGCGTTAACCGTATTTTAGATTTATGCACAGGCTCTGCTTGTATTGCTATTGCGCTTGCTCAGGCGTTTGAAACGGCGCAAGTAGATGCGGTTGATATTTCGTATGAAGCGCTTGAAGTAGCAGATATAAATATAAACGACTATATGCTAAGTGACCGTGTACTGCCTATTCAGTCAGATGTA
The DNA here is from genome assembly GCF_023161905.1 of Pseudoalteromonas sp. 2CM41L. Taxonomy (NCBI): domain Bacteria; kingdom Pseudomonadati; phylum Pseudomonadota; class Gammaproteobacteria; order Alteromonadales; family Pseudoalteromonadaceae; genus Pseudoalteromonas; species Pseudoalteromonas sp. 2CM41L. The sequence continues at coordinate 186,897 of NZ_JALNTN010000004.1, read as the reverse complement.
TTTAGTGGTGTACCAGGGCAAAAGTATGACCTAATAGTAGCTAATCCTCCGTATGTTGATGCTGAGGACATGGCTGATTTACCACGAGAATTTCATCATGAGCCTGAGCTTGGTTTAGCATCTGGGCATGATGGCTTAGACGTTACCCGTACTATTTTAGAGCATGCTAGCAATCATCTAACTGATAACGGTTTGTTATTTGTAGAAGTTGGTAACTCTATGGTACATATGGATGCTTTGTATCCGGGTGCACCATTTGAGTGGGTTGAGTTTGAGCAAGGCGGCTTAGGTGTATTTGTAATAAGCAAAGCGCAGCTTGATACGTATTTTGCAAAATAAATTTTAGGCCGAGCGTATGCTCGGCAACTTTTGTAGTCATTAGGAATGAGGAAAGTTAATGGCAGGTAATAGCATAGGGCAGTTGTTTAAAGTGTCCACCTTTGGTGAGAGCCACGGCGTTGCCCTAGGCGGTGTTGTAGATGGTACTCCCGCAGGCCTTGAGATCACAGAGGCTGACTTACAAATTGATTTAGACCGTCGTAAACCTGGGCAAAGCCGCTATACAACGCAGCGCCGTGAAGACGATCAAATAAAAATTCTTTCAGGCGTTTTTGAAGGTAAAACCACAGGCACAAGCATTGGTTTACTTATCGAAAATACCGATCAGCGCTCAAAAGACTACGGTAAAATTAAAGATGTGTTTCGCCCAGGTCATGGCGATTACACTTACTGGCACAAATACGGCCTGCGCGATTATCGCGGCGGTGGTCGCTCTTCTGCGCGTGAAACCGCAATTCGTGTAGCGGCAGGCGCAATTGCTAAAAAATACCTAAAGCAGTTTCATGGTATTGAAGTAAAAGCATGTTTAAGCCAACTTGGGCCAATAAAAGCCGAAAGCTACGACTGGGATGAAGTTGAAAACAACTTATTCTTTTTCCCTGATGCAAGTAAGCTAGAAGCGCTTGATGAGTACATGCGAGACCTTAAAAAGCAAGGTGACTCAGTGGGCGCTAAAGTAAAAGTAGTGGCTAGCAACGTACCGGTAGGATTAGGCGAGCCTGTATTTGATAGGCTAGATGCTGAGATTGCGCATTCACTAATGAGCATTAATGCCGTTAAAGGTGTAGAAATTGGCGATGGCTTTGATGTGGTAGAGCAAAAAGGCTCAGAGCATCGTGATGAATTAACCCCAGAAGGCTTTACCTCAAACCACGCGGGTGGCGTACTTGCTGGTATTTCTACAGGGCAAGATATTATTGCCTCTATTGCGCTTAAGCCTACATCAAGTATCACTATTCCAGGTAAAAGCATTAATACTGAAAACGAAGCCGTAGAGATGATCACCAAAGGTCGTCATGACCCGTGCGTTGGTATTCGTGCAATCCCTATTGCTGAGGCAATGATGGCTATTACCTTAATGGACCATTTACTGCGTCAACGCGGTCAAAACCCACATGTTAACCACGAACATGGGCCAATTAACGGCTCTGTTTAACCGTTAATATTTTAAAAAAGCGCGGAGTACCGCGTTTTTTTGCGCCTGTAATTTGCTTTTAAGCCTTTCAGGGGTTGTTCAAGTTTGCGCTATATACTGTTTTAAGGAGGAGAGTAATCATGAACGATAATAAGCACGATAACACACACCTTGAAACTCAAGCTGCTATAGCAAGGCTAGAGCGCTTTAGTAAGCTTACAGACAGCAGCATTGGCATTCCTTTTACTAAATTTAATATTGGCCTAGAGGCTGTGATTGGTTTAATACCCGTTATAGGTGATGCCGCAGGGCTTATTTTATCAAGCTATGTACTGGTAGAGGCGCAGCGTTTGGGCGTAAGTAAACGCATAAAAACGAAGATGATCATTAATATGTTGATTGATTTTGTAGGCGGCTTAGTTCCATTTTTTGGCGATATATTTGATGCTTTTTTTAAAGCCAACACCCGCAATACCCGTTTATTAAAAAAACATTTAAATACGCAGTTAGCTAATTGATAGTAATACTGTTTATTTTAGAGGCTTTAAATTTAGCTTTAAGAATAAAAAACAAAGTGTTGTTGGTTGTTTAATCACCTAGTAAGGTAGGGAAGCCTATTCACTTTGGTATATACAAAATGCAATTATTTATCGGTAATAAAAACTATTCTAGCTGGTCATTACGCGCATGGTATTTAATGAGTAAATTTGATGTCCCGTTTGACGAAACTCAGCTTGTGCTCGACACCAGTGACTTTTACGACGAACTAATACAACACTTCCACGTTCAAAAAGTGCCGGCGTTAATTGATGGTGATTTGCAAGTGTGGGACTCGCTCGCAATTTGTGAATATATTAACGATGCCCATTTATCGGGAGCAGGGTGGCCTAAATATATTACTCAGCGAGCTACAGCGCGCGCATTAAGCGCTGAAATGCATGCAGGCTTTATGGCACTGAGAAACGAAATGCCGATGAATATAAGATCCACACGTAAAGTAACGCTTTCAAGTGCTGCACTAAAAGATATTCAACGTATTGATGAGATATTTTCCCAGCAGCAAGATATGTTTCCTAATGAATGGTTTTTTGGCGACTTTAGTATTGCCGATGCGATGTACGCCCCCGTTGTACTTCGTTTAAAAACGTATCAGATTACCTTATCCCCAGCGGCGCAGCAGTATTGTGATTTTGTGATGCGTTGCCCTGTTTTGCAAAAGTGGATAACCCAAGCACTTACAGAAACCGATATAGTGCAGTGCGATGAGGCGGGAGTAGAGGTATAACTCGCTCATCACTTTTACTTTAAAGGTAAAAGCCCGTACAATTCGTCTCGTTTTTAGTGCGCTAATTTTGCGCTGTAACCGAGACGAATTAATCAGTTTTTATGCATCATATAGCCGATCTTATATCTATTTTCGATAGTGTTTTTTATCAAAGCCATAACACTCGCTTAGTAAAAGGCGATGATGAGCCTGTTTATCTACCTGCCAATAATACCCATGGTTTTAATCAAATTGTATTTGCCCACGGCTTTTACGCCAGTGCCCTACATGAAATAGCGCATTGGTTAGTGGCTGGCAATAAACGCAGAGAGCTTGAAGATTATGGGTATTGGTACTGCCCAGATGGGCGAGATAAACACCAGCAAGCTGAATTTGAAAACGTAGAAATAAAACCACAAGCCATAGAGTGGCTGCTCAGCACCGCTGCTGGCTTTGATTTTAATGTGTCGGTAGATAACTTGAACGGTGAGCAAACTTGCCGGTTTGACTTTCAGGCGCGAGTACACCAGCAAGTATTAATGTTATTAGAGCAGGGAGTTAACGCACGTACCCATGCATTATTAAAAGCGTTAAGTGATTTTTATAAAACACCGTGGCCGTTAACCGCTCAACAATTTAATTGGCACCACCCTCAGGAGTTACAAAATGCAGTTTAAGTTAGGCTTAATTATTAACCCTGTTGCAGGACTTGGTGGCAGCGTTGCTTTAAAAGGCAGTGATGGCGAAAACACTGCTGCAAAGGCAATTGAGCTGGGTGCGCAAGCCAAAGCTAACAGCCGCACACAGGCTGCCCTAGAAGTACTTGTACCCTATAAAGAGCAGTTAACAATTTATACAGTAAATGGCGATATGGGCGAAAAAGCAGCACGCGCACTAGGCTTTAATGTTGAAGTAATTTATACCGCCAATACCGTAACAAGCGCCGATGATACAGAGGCTAGCGCTAAACTACTTAAAAATTTAGGCGTAGATTTAGTCCTGTTTGCTGGTGGCGATGGTACTGCGCGCAATATTTGTCATGCCATAGAAGATACCGTACCAGTGCTGGGTATACCTGCTGGCTGTAAAATTCACTCTGGCGTATATGCAATTACACCTAAAGCAGCAGGGCGCGTAGTAGAAATGCTAGTAAAAGGCGAGCTAGTTACACTTGCAGATGCCGATGTAATGGATATTGACGAAGAGGCGTTTAGGCAAGGCACCGTAAAAGCTAAGCGCTACGGTGAAATGCAAATACCAAGCGAAGTACGTTATGTACAAGCGGTTAAAAATGGTGGTAAAGAAACAGACGAATTAGTACTTGCCGACATTGCCGCGCATGTGGTGAGCGAAATGGATGAAGACACCTATTACATTATGGGTAGTGGCTCAACTGTTGAAGCAATAATGCAAGAAATGGGGCTGGATAATACTTTATTAGGCGTAGATTTAATTAAAGATCAAACCCTAGTTGCGCAAGACTTAACTGCTAAACAGCTACTTGAGTACACGCACGGGCAAGCTACTCAATTAGTTATTACATTAATAGGCGGGCAAGGCCATATTTTTGGTCGAGGGAATCAGCAGCTAAGCCCGGAGCTTATTCGCACCATTGGCAAAGAAAACATTATTGTGGTGGCAACTAAAACCAAATTACACGCGTTGAACGGGCGTCCACTTATTTGTGACACCGGCGACAGCGCTTTAGATGATGAATTAACAGGTTACATTAAAGTAACCACCGGCTATAACGACCATATTATGTATGCTGTCGGTTATGAAAACCAGGAGAAGTAACACAATGAGTTTAGTGAATTATATTGATGCTGCGCAGCAATACTTTGATGATTTAGTGATTAAAGCAACAGATGATGAGCTGTTCGCTGGTGGTTACTTGCGCGGACATTACGACCTTGCAGTAGGCTATGCAGAAGTAGAAGAGCTGACAATCTCTATTGATGAGCTCAACGAAACCGTGGAACAAAGCTTAGTAAAAGCATACCGCAATGGCGAGCTAAACGAAGAAGATAAAACCTTGGTTGTTAGGCTTTGGGAAGAAGTGAAAGCCCTCGCTTAACCAATGTTTAGTTCACAATTATAAAAACGCGGCGACGATAACGAAGCCGCGTTTTTTTATGCTCTATTTGTGCCCATAATAGATTTATTAGTTAATTTACTGTTACACATTAATAGTATATTGTTACTTAAACCTATTTTGGGAGCTTTAAATGAACAATAATAATCAAGCTGCGGTACCTACTGGGTTAATCGCGCGTTTTTTAAACTTTGTGGAGCGAGTTGGTAACAAACTTCCCGATCCGGCGATTATTTTCTTATTCGCTATGTTACTTATTTGGTTGTGCTCGTGGTTACTGTCGGGGGTGAGCTTTGACGCGTTAGACCCACGGACAGGCCAAGCCATTGTTGTAAATAACCTATTAGAGGGCGACTCACTCGCCTCATTTTTATCTTCTATGGTAAAAACCTTTACAGGCTTTGCACCGCTAGGGGTGGTACTGGTTGCCATGTTAGGTGTGGGAGTGGCTGAGCACTCAGGTTATATCAATACAGGCCTTAAGCTAATGCTTAAAGTTACCCCAAGGCAACTGCTAACCCCTTCAGTCATTTTGGTAGCTATTGTAAGCCATACAGCAACCGATGCTGGCTACGTATTAGTGATCCCATTAGCGGGTGTTATTTTCTTTGCCGCAGGGCGACACCCATTAGCGGGTATTGCAGCCGCATTTGCTGGTGTGAGTGGTGGATTTGGCGCTAACTTTATTCCATCAGGAATAGACCCATTACTGCAAAGCTTTACCCAAAGTGCAGCGCAAATTATTAACCCCGATATGTCGATTAACCCCCTTAATAACTGGGCGTTCACTTCTGCCTCGAGTTTATTTATTGTGTTATTAGGCTGGTATATCACTGATAAAATAATAGAGCCTCGGTTAAAAAACACAGCACTTAATGAAGACACCCAAAACTTACCCGCGTTTGATGAAGCTAAAAGTGATGAAAAACGCGCTTTTTTTATAGCCAGTAGCGTAATGATTGCAGGACTTGCTTTACTTGCATTTGTATCCGCTCCTGCCGATTCAGCAATGCGCAATGCTGATGGCTCACTAACTAATTTTAGATCGCCCCTGATGCAATCTATCGTGCCTTTAATCTTTTTATTATTTTGGATACCCGGTGCCGTGTATGGTTTTACCGTTGGTACCTTTAAAACCTCAAAAGATATGATAGATGCGATGAGTACCGCGATGAGTGGCATGGCCTATTACATTGTAATGGCGTTCTTTTGTGCGTTGTTTATTGCTGCGTTTTCTAAGTCTAACTTAGGTGCATTAATGGCCATTGAAGGGGCGCAGCTTTTAAAAGCAATGGAGTTGCCCAGTGCGGTAACAGTTGTGGGTATTATATTTTTAACCGGCTTTGTAAACTTGTTCGTTGGCTCAAGCTCAGCAAAATGGGCATTACTGGGACCTATTTTTGTACCAATGTTAATGCAGCTAGGTATATCACCCGATTTAACCCAAGCGGCTTACAGAATCGGAGACTCTAGCTCAAACATTATTACCCCACTTATGCCGTATTTCCCATTGGTTGTGGTGTACTGCCAAAAGTACGTAAAAGATACTGGTATAGGCACGCTCATCTCGCTTATGATCCCTTACTCAATCGCGTTTATGATTGGCTGGAGTATTTTCTTGCTAGGGTATTGGGCACTCGGTATTCCGTTAGGGTTAGATGCGAGTTACGTTTATCCGGCGTTACCTTAACTTAAACTTTAATTTATGAACCTCACTCACTTGAGTGAGGTTTTTATATAAAATTGCTGCAATGTAAAAAGTAGTGTTAATTACCTTTCTAATTCTCTCACTATATAGCCAAACAAACTGGCCTCACCAACAATATACACATAATCGTTTTTGTTATTCATTATTGTAGACTTATCGTCGTACCATCTAAAGTCGTGTGTTTTGTTAGTTGTAGGGTCTTTAAAGTATAAACGAGTACAACTATCTTCATAATCAGACCCACATTCTTGTACATCAGTGAGGATATATTCCTTATACCAATAATCGCCTTGCGTGTAGTAAGCCCATAACTCAATGGGGGCAGAGAGTAAAAAATAGAGAGTTGCATAGATTAACAAAGGGAGTAATGGGTAGGTGAAGATTAATGATAACTTCATTTTTGTATCTGAAAAGCTATCTTTAAGGTGCTCTCTATAGTCACTGCAACGTCTATATTTTTTGATTACAAGTACTTGGAGATAGATAAATGATGCCCCGCAAAAAATAGGCAGCGCTATATAAAAAATAGCCTCATAAATTTTATTTTCGATAAATGGCGGATCGGTAAAATCCATTAACATAAGCATGGCAATGCTCAGTATTGGAAAGCTTATTATTGTTGCAAAGAGCAAGTTGTCATAATATTTTTTCAATTTTAATTCATCCGTGAATTATAGTTTTTTCTTAGTTTACAGAATTTTTATTTTTTACAAAAGCAGTGGCTTTAAAACAAAAAAACCTTGGCACTTTCGTGGCAAGGTTTTTTATAACGTAAGCTATAAAGCTTAGTTAGATGTGAAGCTCACAGGGCGACGTTCTTTACGAGGACCGCCACGCTTATCACCGCGTTGGTTGTCTTTGTTAAAGCTACGCTTTTTATCACCACTTGGGCGCTCAGCGCGTTCACCACGTGGCTCAGCTGGGCCTTGATCTTGTGTTAGTGTCATACCCATTGGGCGTTTACAAATAAACACTTTTTGGAAGTGATCAAGTACATCTTTAGGCATGTTTTGCGGTAATTGTACCGTACTGTGACTGTCGTGTAGACGAATGTCACCAATAAACTTGCTTGAGATATCAGCTTCGTTAGCAATCGCGCCAACAATGTTTTTAACCTGTACACCGTGCTCACGACCCACTTCGATACGGTAAGTATCCATAGGGCCTGCATCGCGGCTGTTACGCTCGCGAGGTTTACGCTCAGGGCGGTCACCACGTTCGTTACGACGACGGTCATTACGATCGCCACGCTCGTTACGTGTATTACGCTCGTTGCGAGGTTGAATCTTAACTTCTTCAACTTTAATTGGCGACTGTTGCTGTGCTAAACACAGTAATGCACCCGCTAGGTCTTCTAAAGATAAGTCTAGTTTTTGTGCCATGCTAGCAGCAACTTCATTGAAGAACGTAATGTCTTTGTTTTCAAGAGCAAGCGTAAGCTTTTCTTTTAACGCATTAATACGTTTTTCTTCAACTACTTTAGCTGTAGGTAGCTCAACTTGTGCAATTTCAGACTTAGTATGGCGAATAATATTTTTAAGCAAGTAACGTTCGTTATGCTTAACAAATAAAATTGCTTTACCAGTACGACCAGCACGACCTGTACGGCCGATACGGTGAACGTAGGCTTCTGAGTCTTGTGGAATATCGTAGTTGATAACTAAGCTTAAACGGTCTACATCAAGACCACGTGCTGCTACGTCTGTTGCAATAACAACGTTTAGCATACCGCTTTTTAAGCGATCTACCGTGCGTTCACGTGCTTGCTGGTTCATGTCACCATTAAGTGGCGCAGCAGAGAAACCTTCGCGCTCTAGTAACTCAGCAAGTTGCACAGTGTCGTTACGTGTACGTACGAAAACAATAGCACCTTCGTATTGCTCTGCTTCTAAGAAACGAACAATGGCTTTGTTTTTATGTACGTGTGCATTCCAAAACACTTGCTCAACAGATGATACAGTTGAGTTACGCGCAGAAATATGAACCTGTTCAGGGTTATTCATATATTTGCTGCTGATGTTTTGAATTTGCTTAGGCATGGTCGCAGAGAAAAGACATGTTTGCTTTTCGCGCGGTGTTTTTTCCATGATGTTTTCAACATCATCGATAAAGCCCATACGTAACATTTCATCGGCTTCATCAAGTACAAGTGCTTGTAAAGCATCAAACTTGATAGTGCCACGGTTTATGTGATCGATTAATCGACCCGGAGTAGCAACAATAATTTGTGCGCCACGACGAAGTGCGCTTAATTGAATGCTGTAGCTTTGGCCACCGTACAGTGCTAATACTTCAACACCACGAGTACCTTTTGCATATTGTTCAAATGCCTCAGCAACTTGGATCGCAAGCTCACGTGTAGGTGTGAGTACAAGGATCTGTGGCTGTTTCACAGACGGGTCAATATTGTTTAGTAACGGCAGTGCAAATGCTGCAGTTTTACCTGTACCCGTTTGTGCTAGTCCCAGTACGTCCTTTCTTTCTAGCAATAACGGTATACATTGAGCTTGGATTTCAGATGGTGTCTTGTAACCCAACTCTTCAACTGCCTTTAAAATTGCAGGAGAAAGATTTAGAGATTCAAACGTGACTGGTTCTGACATTAATACGCCTCAACGAATTTAAAGAGGCGCGCATTGTATAGGAAATACGAGGCAATTGCTTGTATAAATTACAACTAATTTGTATGTGGTTGATGTTGGTCGAAATTTAACCAGTTTAAATGTTTGATTTTTTAAACTGGTTAACAAGCTATATACAAAGCGTTATTTATATAGGCCTAGATTTTCTTTTGCGTAAGCTTCAAATTCAGTAAAACCACCAATGTGAGTTTGATCGACAAAAATTTGTGGCACAGTTGGGCATGGTTTTCCTGCAGACTTTTCTAAATCCGCTTTGCTAATGCCTTCTTTGATAATATCGATATAACGAAACTTAAAATCATCACGCTCATTTGATAGTTGCTCGGCAACGTCTTTAGCACGTACACAAAATGGGCAGCCTTCGCGGCCAAAAATTACTGTAAGCATAATACTCTCCTCAATTTAGTTGGGTTCATATTAAACGATTAATTAATAATTTAAAGCGCAAAAAATCGATTGGTTAATTCTGTTTTACTGTTAACTCGCTTAATTACTCATTTGCCATGCATTTTGAATTGCAATTTGCAAAAGCGCATTTATGTAAAGGATGTGTAATTTTTAAATCTAATGAATTCATCGTATTAGTAAAGGCGCTGCAAGTGGCATGTAAATTGATATTTAACTACAGAGCCATTCTTATTAGGAACGATGATGAGTAATAACAGCCATGTTTTAGAAATTATTCAAGGGGTAATTGCCCGCTTTTGCAAAGCAGATAACACAAATGTGGCAATTACACTCATCAACAAATTACAGTGTAATTATATTTGTTTACAGGTGTCTCCTGAGCAAATGATTATCCAGTGTGAAGCGTTTATTTTACCTTCGCTAAAAGCCGCTAAAAGCCATTTTGTGCTAACAGTAGAGGCCAATTTACAGGGTATTAATTTAAATTACTGGGTAGATTCGAATCCTGAAATGCACACCATTGATATACACGGTTTACTTGCAACCCGTGAGCCAATTTCATCGGTAGATACAAACAAAGAGTTTATTAGCGCAGCCAATAGTAAAGACGACTTAGAGCAAAGCATTCATTACCTAGTTAATTTAAGTGCGCAAAACTATGGTTTAAAACTCGCCGACAGCAGCCACACCAACGCTTTAAAAATTGAAGATGCGCGTCACCTATCTGCAGAGCAACTTGCGAGTAACTTTTTAAATAATGGGGCGTCTCAGAGTATAAAAATTTGCGCATTTGATGCGCTCAGTGAGCTGCAAAGCCATCACGCTATTTCTCAACCTGTATTGGCGTGGCCGTTTTTTGATACTGACTTAGTAAATGCGGTTAATAATTTAAATACCCACAGCAAATTATCTGTATTGGTTGCTGATGACAGCTTGCCAAGCCAAGTTGCGACCAAAGTCATGCTTGAAATGCTTGGTTGCGCAGTAACTTGTGCAGAAAATGGCTCAAGTGCCTTACTTATTGCCCAGCAAGAACCTTTCGATTTACTGCTGTTAGATGAGCGTATGCCAGGTATGTTTGGCAGTGATGTGGCTCAGCAGCTCATTAAACAAAACACCCCAAACGATAACACGCCAAAAGTTATTTTAACGGGCATTACTGAGGAGCAACAAATTGCTCAGTTGTTCGAAAAAGGGGTGACGCACTATCTTCAAAAACCGGTAACAAAAGCTGTATTAGAAGAGTTTATTAAGCCTTGGCAAGCTGCCTAAAGGCCCGTTTAGGAGGACGTTATGAACGATTTATCAAAAACAGCTTTGCTGCTCATTGGTTTTCAAAATGATTACTTTTCGCCTGATGGCATTTTATACCAAGTGGTTGAAGAGTCATCAAGAGTAACCGGCGTGGTAAATAACACGTTAGCGCTGCTCGACAAATACATAGATAAATTTGCATTAGTGCTCAGTACGCCTATTCACTTTACACAAGATTATAGCGAGCTTAAAAACCCAATTGGTATTTTAAAAGTGATTGCCGAAGTAGGGGCTTTTAAAGCCGACTCTTATGGTGCTCAAGGCATTAAAGAGTTTGATAAATATGGCAAACGTATTATGCAAATACCCGGTAAACGCGGGTTAAATGCGTTTACTCATACAGAGCTTGCAAATGTGCTTAATAAAAATGGCATCACTAACATTGTTTTAGCAGGCACGGTGACCTCTATTTGCATTGACTCTACGGCGCGCTCTGCGGTAGAGCTTGGCTTTAATGTGACGGTACTTAATGACTGTACATCAAGCAGAACGCCGTTTGAGCAATCATTTTACTGTGAAGAGGTTTTTCCGCTTTATGCCAAGGTGTGCAGCCATACAGAATTAGTAAATTAATGAGGCGCATATGGAAGAAAAAGACGAGCTACAAGTACAAGTTCATTACGCGCTAATAGAGCAGCTTTCTGCAAACACCCGCAGGCAGACTAAGTTACTTGCCTTACTTGATGAGTGTGTATTTGAATGTGATAAACATTTAGTGTTTAGCTACGTGAACGAAGCATGGCTTAATAAGTTGGGTTTTACGCCGGCCATGCTCATAGGTAAAAAAATCACATCGCTGTTAGAGACCAAAGACTCGTTAAAGCTGTCAGCGTATATTGAGTCTATTTTTGAAGGCGTTTTTAGTGCCAGTATAGAGCTGCAAGTAAAAAATAATGACGGCCTTACTAACTGGTTTGAAATGCGCTTGGCCTGCGACGATAGCGGCGGGTTTATTGGTTCGTTGCATGACATTCAACGACATAAAGACTACCAATATTTACTCACCCAGCAACAAGAGTACGCTAAGCGACTTTCTTTAGTGGCAAGCCACACCAATAATTTAGTTATAATTACCGACCGATTTGGCAAAATAGAATGGGTTAATAAAAGCTTTGAAACGCTTACTAGTTATAAATGTGAAGAAGTCATCGGGCTTAGCCCCGGTAAACTGTTGCAAGGGCCTAAAACAAGCCTAGAGTCGCGCCAGTTAATGGCTAAAGCGATTAAAAATGCCGAGCCTTTTCAAATAGAAACCGTTAACTATGATAAAAATAAAAACGAATACTGGGTTGCTATTGATGCCACCCCCGTAAAAGATGATGACGGTAATGTTAAGCATTTTATAGCCATAGAAACCAACATTACCCAGCGTGTAAAAGCTGAACAAGCCATGGCTGAAATAGAATATAACTACCACTCTGTGGTCGATAACATCCCTGATATTGTATTGAGGTTAGATGCGCAGGGCGGGTTATTGTTTATGAACAAAGCATGGCAAAATTTTTTCCAAACAGACATAAATAAACACCTTGGCTTACCCATTGCTAATTTTGTAATGGGTGAGGATGTGGAAAAGCTAAACACAGCTCTTACAGGCTACAGTAGTGGCAATCGAGAAGTTAAACGTTTGGATATTAGGTTAACCAACGCGCTTAATGAGCCAAATTGGGTTGAAATGACCCTCACACCCATTACCTCATTTAATGGCACACACTTAACGTCTATAGCGGCGACCGTGGTTGATATTCAAGAACGTGTGATAGCTGAACAAATACTCTTAGATGCTAAGCACCAGGCTGAATCGTTGGCTGAGTCTAAAAGTCGCTTTATGGCCAATATAAGCCATGAAATACGCACACCTTTAAATGCAGTGATTGGCTGTGCAGATATCTTACACGACACTGGGCTTACAACAGATCAAAAACGTTACACCCAAATGATTAAAACAAGTTCAGATGCATTATTGAGTATTTTAGATGACGTGCTGACCTACTCACGCTTTGAAGCGCAAGCAATCTCAATAGATAATCAGCCATTTAGCCTCGATATTTGCTTAGAAGAGGCTATTGATATTGTAAGTGAAAGCGCCGTGCAAAAAGGCCTCGAACTTATTTTTGATCTGCACCCTGATGTTCCTGCGCAGGTGGTGGGCGATCATGGTCGTATAAGGCAAATTGCAATAAATTTACTCTCAAATGCCATTAAGTTTACTCAAAAAGGTTCACTTATAGTGACAGCACAGTGTATTGAGTTTGAAAATAATAAATTTACGTTGCAGCTTAGCTTTAAAGATACAGGAATAGGCATTGCGCAAAACAAGCTCGAGAGTATGTTTAAGCCGTTTATACAATCGGATAACTCTATCACTCGGGAATATGGCGGAAGTGGCTTAGGCTTAGCCATATGTAAGCAAATATGTGATGCTGCAGGGGGCAGTATTACGGTTAACTCGCAGTTTGGTAAAGGGAGTGAGTTTATTGTGAATTACCCTTTATTAATAGATACAAGCGAGCAGGTGCAAAGAGAAGGCTTTTCTGCCAGAGCTAAAAAGCCCTATGTATGTGTGAACAGCAAAAACTTGCCATTAAACAATGCGATAGAGCATATGCTTACTCGCCATTCGATAGATTTTTCACGCCTTGAAAACATCGAAAAGCTAGACAGTATCAATACGCCCGACGCTATTGTTACCATTAACAAAGCCGATTTAGACGCAGCGCAACAATTTTTAAAAAGTCACAAGAGCCTAAATAAACCGTGTTTATTACTCATAGACCTACTGGGTAAAAACCAAAAAACAGAGGCGCCGAGCTCTGGTATGTTGATGTTTAATGGGCCTTTTAAGCCTTCGCATTTACCCAGAGCGATTGCTGCGCTTGAGGAAGAGCTTTTTCATCTTGATATTATTTTTACTAATAAAAAAGAAACTACACTAAACACAACCACTATTAATGCTCAGCCATTTAAAGGTACGCACGTACTCGTGGTTGAAGACAATAAAAATAACCAAATTGTGATTCAGCAATTTTTAGAGCAGCAAGGGTGCTTAGTTAAAATAGCCAGTAATGGGCAAGAGGCGATTGAAAAAGTTAAAACGCAAACAATAGATTTAATATTTATGGATATTCAGATGCCAATTTTAGACGGTATTTCTGCCACTAAAAAAATCAGAGAGTTAGCTATTGTCACCCCTATTATAGCGTTAACAGCGAATGCGATTCATGGTGATAAAGAGCGTTTTATTAAAGCAGGAATGAATGACTATTTAGCTAAACCAATTATTAGCGAAAAACTCAATTTGCTCTTAAATCAATACTTACCAAAACTTAATGACGCTAAACACTCTAAGTTAGAGCGCATTAACGAAATTTGGTCATTATTAAAGTAACAAGCAATGCAACCGTGCTTTTAGGTTAATAGTTATAGATGGCCTTAAGGTATTTTGATTAAAGTTTTTAGTTGTTAAGTAAACAAACATAAATAGTGGGTTTAGCAAAAATTTAACCTCAAAAGGTTAAAATTGACTGTTTTCTCAAAAAAAGCGATGGCGATTGAGTAATGCGTAGTCAATTACTTTTACTGCCTAAAAAGCCTTAATGTATTAAGCAAAACTGTAAATAATGCTGAAATACTAATCCTTTTTAATTGATTGGGTTGTGTAGGTTGGTTCTAAATAATTATTTTTAAATTGGTTTGCATTTTGCAAATCAAAATGAAAATGAATCCCATAATGCAAATATCCGCTCAGCTATTTTTTATTATCCCTATCAAAGTAATTCATTTACCCATTGATTTATAAAGACTTAAATTTTTTATCATCATTAAATTTATTATGGCATGGCTTTCGCAATATAAACACCAAGTAGAGCGAAGTTATCATTGATATAAATTTGCTAAGTAGTTAAATAAATTTTAAGGGTGTCCATTATGCAAACTAATACTAAAGTTAAACAGCAACCAAAAAAAATGTCTTTTGTTCTTACTCCAGAGTTAATGGTGCTGTCTATTATTATTGTTGCAGCTGTTATTGTTGGTGCAACAGCACTGCGAGGCACTGTTACTATTGAACCTGTTAATAAAGGTAATACCGAGATGTTCACCAATAAATTTAGCAATAGTGATTTAGATAATGCCACTATTGAAAGCAACACATTAAACTACGCTCAAAACATAGATGAGCAATCTGCCCAATCAGGCACACAAGGTTTAAACAACTAAACAATACTTCTCCTTTAGTATTTATTTCGGCTGACTCTAAGCAATTAGGTCAGCCTTTTTATTTTTAAAGCCACTTTATACCCAAACCATCGCTTACTCCTGCTCCCACTTTAAATCAGCTTGCGTGTCAGTGTGATTTGCAAAATGCAAATATACCCATCAATAATTTTTGACTAACAGCACGCTTTTAACTAATTGAATTTTATGTGTTTATTTTTTATTTTGACGGGGCGTTTTGGTCTGCAATTTGCAATTTATGTAACAAGCTTACGGTGAGCCCTTATTTGTGGAGAAATTTATGAATGCTTTTAAAAGTTTAGAGCCTATCAATACGGTCAACATTGCACGCTGGCATGAACTTGAGCAAATTATGGCTCATGCAATGAAAAACCATTGTTTTAATATGGTGTACCAGCCGCTTGTATCTTTAACAAGTGGGCAATTAGTTGGCTTTGAATCATTAGTGCGCTGCGAATCTTCACGCTATGGTGTTGTTGGCCCAGATGAATTTATTCCGCATGTAGAACAGTCAGGTATGATTTTAGATTTAGGTGATTGGATTTTTAAGCAAACCCTAAGCGATTTAAGCCAAATGAGAAAAATAGGTATGAATGATATAACTATTTCATTGAATATTTCGCCGGTACAAATTATTGAAGGGGATGTGTTTTCTAAAGTAATGAGCTTACTTGATAAGTATCAAATAGACCCCGCAGCCATAAAAGTAGAATTAACAGAAACAGCATTAATAAAAAGTCCGCAGCGTATTGCTAAAACATTTGAGCATTTTCATAAAGAAGGGGTAAAAATTTGGCTAGACGATTTTGGAACGGGCTATGCCTCTTTAGGCCTTTTAAGGCAGTTTAATATTGATGGGCTAAAAATAGATCGCAGTTTTATAAGTGGCATTACAACGAACAATGAAGACTTTACCCTGTGTAGCGCAATTATTGCTATGGCGCAAAGACTCGGGTTAGAGACCATTGCTGAGGGGATTGAACAGCGCGAGCAATTACAAATATTAGAGCAGCTAGGGTGTGATGTAGCGCAAGGTTACTTACTCGGAAGACCAAGCAGTTTAGCTAATAATACGGCGACATGGGTAAAAATGTACACTTAACTTAATGTTTAGATTTGCAAAATGCGAAAAACGACTTACTCTAAAAGTATAAAAGCTTTGTATCACAATAATAAATAAAGGCCTAATATGCCAATACCTGAAGAATATATTGATAACACCATCACTCAAGCTCATGTGCTAGCGCAATTAGAGCAAGATGTTGGCTCACTCACTTTAGTAAGGCTGGTAAACTTATTTATTAATGAATTAGAAGAAATGCGAGTTCGTCTTAAAAATGCAATTGATGAGCAAGATGAAGATAATATTAAAGATATAATGCACGTACTTAAAAATTCTGCGGCGCTATATGGCGCATTAACTTTGGCAGCCCTTGCCAGTCAATTACATGATTACCCCCCCGTTACCATTGATGAAAATATTCACGCTGCTCAGATCGTTCAACATAATCTAGAAAAAACCCACGCTGCATACCAAGTTATTGCTAATAATATTACTTAAAAGGCTCTGCCATGAACGATTCTCAAAAAAAATCACTGGTTTATATAGTAGAAGACAGCATTGCAAGCGGGGCTCTTTATGCGAGTCAATTAGAGCAAGCAGGGCACGAATGTAAACACTTTACCGATGGCTACTCTGCCTTGGTAGGTATAAAAGAGATGATGCCTGATGTCATTGTCCAAGATGTTTGTTTGCCCGATATTAGTGGCTTAGAAGTGCTGCAGTTTGTTAAAAAGCAAGAAAAGCCCGCTAACGTAGTCATGATCACCTCAAATAGCTCTATTGATGTTGCAGTAGAGGCAATGCGTTTAGGTGGTTTTGATTTTTTAGAAAAACCGTTTTCAGGCCAGCGCTTAGTGAGCGCCGTAGATAGCGCGCTTTCGCAAAAAGCTCCTCCTGCAGTTAAAATTCAAGAACAAAAAGCGCAAAACACTTCCGGGTTTATTGGTGAATCGTTAGCAATGCAAACGGTGTTTAGGCTTTTAGATAGTGCAGCGCGAAGCAAAGCATGTGTTTTTATTACCGGTGAGAGTGGCACAGGTAAAGAGGTGTGTGCGCAAACTTTGCACGACACTAGCCCACGAAGTGAAGGGCCGTTTATTGCAATTAACTGTGCTGCTATTCCAGGAGAGTTATTTGAGTCAGAGTTTTTTGGCCATGTAAAAGGGGCCTTTAGCGGAGCGCTAAGTGACAGGAAAGGGGCTGTAGAAGTTGCAAACGGCGGTACTTTATTTTTAGATGAGCTGTGTGAAATGGAGCTCAACCTACAGGCTAAGTTATTGCGTTTTTTACAAACGGGTGCGTTTAATCGGGTAGGTAGTAGCGAGGTTTTACACAGTAATGTAAGGCTAGTGTGTGCAACAAATAGAAGCCCTGTAGTTGAAGTTGCCGAAGGGCGTTTTAGAGAAGATTTATACTATAGGCTTAATGTTATTCCTGTAAAGTTACCTCCGCTACGCGAGCGAGCTGGCGATATAATGTTGCTTGCAAAGCATATTTTAAAGCAAAAAAGTGAAAGTAACGCTAAGTTATTCCATCGCTTTTCAAAAGAAGTTGAAAACCTTTTTTGTAACTACGATTGGCCAGGTAATATCCGTGAGCTGCAAAATGTTATCGAAAATATCGTTGTTATCAACGAGGGTGAGGTAGTTGAGTTAGATATGTTGCCAAGCTCATTTGGTGTTAATTCTGCTATTCCAATCAAAAACAGCAGCTCGTCTCAATCTGCGGAGCAAATACAAACTAACTCGCTTATGGGAGTACACGACATAGAGCCCCTGTGGCAGGTTGAAAAAAGGGCAATAGAGTCGGCAATAGCCGTATGCGATGATAACATTCCACTTGCTGCGGCCTATTTAGGCGTAAGCGCCTCGACTATTTACAGAAAAATAAAAGGTTGGAGTTAGCTTTACGTTTCTTACTTACACCTGCTTGGTGTTTATACTGTGCTAATGCTACTTAAAAAGAGCAAGGTGCCTGTTTTATCTAACATTTTATTATTCTGCTTACAGCTTATAATTCTCCTAATCACATTAAACAAGGCTACTTAATAAAAGCGAGTCGCCTGCCATTTCGTTCTCAGTTACATTTTCATGGTTGAAATAAACAAAGATACCCTAAGCTCTATTACTACACCCTAAGTTTAATAGTAAAAGGAGATCATAATGAGTAACGTTAATTTACAGCCAGCGAGTGTAATGCAGCCTTTAGTGGTAAGCGATTTAGATAACAATGACGTGAATTTAGTTGACCGCGTAAGCGACAAACCTTGGAAAATGATAGTGGTGTACAGAGGCCAGCATTGCCCTAAATGTACCGAGCAACTCAACGAGCTTGCAACAATGCTTGACGATTTTGCCAGCGCAGGTGTAGAAGTTGTAGCAGTAAGTGGCGATAGCGAAGAGCAGCTTAAAAAGCATCTTGAAAAAATAGACGTAAATTTCCCTCTTTATTACAATTTAACCATTGAGCAAATGACTGATCTAGGCTTATACATTAGTGAACCGCGCAGTGATGCTGAAACAGATCACCCATTTTCTGAGCCTTGTATTATTGTTTTAAACGAAGATAACCAAGTACAGATGCTTGATAAATCAAATAGTCCATTTGTTCGCCCAAGCCTTAAACAGCTGCTAGGCGGTATTAAATTTTCACGCGAAAACGACTACCCAATTCGCGGTACTTTTATTAAGTAACGTGTATTGAGTAATTTGATGAATATACGAAGAGGGCACTTTTTTGTGCCCTTTTTTATTTTTTTTCACTTTTTTTAATTTAATTACTTGAAAACTATTTTACTGCCCATAAATAGTTTAGTGAGGACGCCTGATGGGTCCCAAAAAATACAGAAGTTATTGAAATTTATATTATTAATTTAATTATGTTGTACTTGTTCAAACGAAAAGTAACAACATTATATCGCTTAAATATGAGGATATTATTATGCGTACAGTAGACTTATCACCACTTTATCGTTCATTCATCGGCTTTGATCATTTAGCATCTTTAATGGATGCGGCAGCTCGTACAGACAAGCAGCCTAGCTTTCCTCCTTACAATATCGAAGCACTAGATAAAGACAAATACAGAATCACTATGGCCGTTGCTGGCTTTAGTGAAAATGAACTCACCATTGAGTCAGAGAACAACACTTTAAAAGTTGCAGGCACTAAACCAAACAAAGATGAAAATGAAGAGCGCAAGTTTATTCATCAAGGTATTGCGGAACGTAACTTTGAGCGTAAGTTTCAACTTGGGGATCATGTAAAAGTACTCGGTGCCGATTTAGCCAACGGTCTGCTTAGCATTGACCTGGAGCGCGAAATCCCAGAAGCACTTAAACCTCGTAAAATTGAAATTGGCGGTGGAAACCTAATCGAAGGTAAATAATCGCTAATAAACATTTTCCCTGATTGTAGCCGCCTCAACTGAGGCGGCTTTTTCGTTTTTATAACTCGTTTATATGCGTTAAATAATAATTTGCTTGGGCTAAGGTCTGCTGTTGAAGTTGGGGTGTTTGTTTATCCCAGTTTCTATAAACCATGCCAATGCGTGGGTTTTTTTCAAGTAATGCGCGGTGTTTATCCATAAATTGCCAATATAAGCTGTTGTAAGGACACGCCTTCTCACCTACTTTTTGCTTAACATCATAATGACAGTTTTTGCAGTAATCGCTCATTTTATTGATGTAATTACCACTGGCTGCATAGGGTTTAGTGGCGATAATAGCATCATCTGCAAATTGGCTCATGCCACGGGTGTTAGGCATTTCAACCCATTCAATGGCATCAATATAAACCCCTAAATACCACTGGTCGACTTCATTAGGGTCGATACCTGTTAATAAGCAAAAATTACCAATGATCATTAATCTTTGAATATGATGAGCGTATGCGGAGTCTAAGCTCTGCGTTAATGCGTGGCTTAAACAGTTCATTTTTACATTACCCTGCCAAAAGTACTCCGGTAACGACTGGTTAGCCTGTAATTGGTTTTTTTGTGCATAGTCGGGCATGTTTACCCAATATATACAGCGAACATATTCACGCCAACCTAAAATTTGCCTAACAAAGCCCTCTACTTGAGAAATCGAAATTGTGTCTGGGTGAGCATTAAATTCGTCAATTACACGCCTAATAACGTACAGCGGGTGGATTAACTTGGCGTTTAAAGCAAATGATAAACGGCTATGGTACAAGCTGGCGTTATTTGTAACTTGGTCGGTCATTGCATCTTGAAACTGGCCGAAATTTTTTAGTAGGTGGGTACAAAAATACTCTAAACACGTTTTGGCTTGTTTGCGAGTGAGCGGCCATGGCAGCTGCTGAGGATTTATTTCACCAAAGTAATTTACGTTATGTTTTTTAAGTCTGCGAATGATAGAGCTTACATCGTTATTAAATAATTTTGGCGGGGGGATAGCGTTTAAATCTGCTTTTTTAAATTTGTTTCTGTTATTACTATCAAAGTTCCATTGACCTCCTTGCGGGCTACTCCCATCCATAAGAATAGTGTATTGCTTGCGCATAGCGCGATAAAAGTGCTCCATAGTCACATGTTTGTTTTTTTCAAACCGCTCGTTAATACGCTCAAATGGCAGCATAAAATGCTCGGTGTCATAGGCTTTAACAAGAAGATCAGACTCTTTTTTAAATTTACTTAGCTGTGCTTTGAGGCGAAATTCATCAGGGTATTGATAATGTATTTCACTGCAACGATACTGTTTGGCTATGCGCGTGAGTAAATTAGGCAAGGTTTTGTCTTGGTGGGTATCATCAAGGGTGAGGTGCAGTGTGCTGTAATCCGCGCTTTGTAAAGCTGTAGCAAAACGCTCCATCGCATAAAAAAAAGCACATAACTTTTGCACATGGTGCTTAACGTAATTGGTTTCTTGTTTTAACTCGGCAATTAAATAAAGCGTATCAGGCTCTTTTTCTTTAAACCACGAATGCGAAGCATTAAGTTGATCACCTAAAATTAGGCGCAACACTTTATAATGAGCCATAAACCACCTAAATTTAGTTGTACGTAAAAAGCGACAACGTGGATCTAGGTAGTTTGCTCATACGTGCATAAAAGCTAAAGCTTGTATTACTTAAAGCTTACTTGTGCGAAGTTGAGTGATTTTTTGCTCAAGCGAAATAACATTTGTTTTGTTAAACAAAGTTGTATTAGCAAAACTTTCAAAATAACGAAGCGCTTTTTGCCAAGCAAACTGTGTTTGTGCGGTGAATAAACGCCCTAAGTGCTCGTTTAAGGTATCGTAAAAGGCATCGCACAGTAACGATATTTCTTTTGGCGTAACGCCCATCTTTTTTAAGTATTGCAAGTGAAAGGTTAAAAATGGGGCAACAGAAGATGGGTTATCTAAATGCCTAACTATACGTTCTAAAACACAATATAAAATATAACTTTTTTCGTTAAAATAAGCGGCACTTGGGTACTGCATTGTTATATTTGACTCTTCAAGCTTTGCATGAAAGCGCGCGGTAAACGCATGAAAGTTTGGCTTTACTATATGCAAACTTTTAATTAACTGTGGCTGATAAGTATTCATTAGCAATCTCATTAAATTTTGTAATTTTTATTTTTATCCACATTGGTGAGCTTTTAGTATAGTGCGTTGCTCAAATATCGCACGTAATCTAAACGTAAAAAGCACAAAATTTTATCAGTTTTATGAATTTTAGATATTTTATTTATGAATATACGGCTTTTTACGTACATATTAGTGACGTTACGATTACCATTTTAACGTCTGCATAATCATAGTACATACTGGTGAAGCTTAAAATGGGGGTTCACTGATTTTATCAAACTTATTAGTTATTATGGTTGCTAATTACCCCGTATATCCTTATAATAGCCGCCATTGTTTAGCGGTTGATTAACCACTAACAGCGATATTGAATTTTAGGTTTAATATCTATTGGCGCGGGATGGAGCAGCCTGGTAGCTCGTCGGGCTCATAACCCGAAGGTCGTCGGTTCAAATCCGGCTCCCGCAACCAATTTTTATAGTAGGTATATCCTTACTAATTCTATATCGCGCATTCTAAGTAATGCGCGTTTTGCGTTTAAGCTAATGTAGTTTAATTTGGTCAGTGTAATGACCCGCAGCCAAGCTTGGCCTGAGGCCACACAGTTTTATGCTTTATTGGTGTGACGCCCCGCTTGGTTCGGGGCGTTGTTGTATCTGCACCATTGATTTATGGCTTTGTCATTAAATCAAAACTTAAACTCAGTATTTTAGGGCTATAAGCCCTTTTTTTGTTTGTATGGAGGATTTTCGTGACAAAACTTGAGCAAGATTTATTAACCATGCTTACGCCTGCAGTAGAAATGTTAGGCTTTGAATTACATGGTCTTGAGTTTGTACAAGCAGGCCGCCATTCTACCTTAAGGGTTTATATTGACCATGAGGATGGAATATCTGTTGATAATTGTGCGGATGCGAGTCGCCAAATTAGTGCGATTTTAGACGTCGAAGACCCAATTACAAACGAATATGATTTGGAAGTATCGTCTCCTGGTGTTGATCGTCCATTATTCAAACAAGATCACTACGAGAAGGCGCAAGGAGAGGAAGTACGCGTGCGTACTAAGCTTCCACAAGACGGTCGCCGTAATTTTAAAGGCGACTTAGTAGCAGTTAGCAGTGATATGATCACACTTAAAAGCGATGGCGAAGAGCACTTAATCATGCTTAGCAATATCGAACGTGCGAACATCATCGCAAAGTTTTAATTCGAGTGCGAAGGAATAGGGCAAGCGAGGCATTACCCATGGCAAAAGAGATATTATTGGTTGCTGAAGCCGTTTCCAATGAGAAAGCGGTTCCAAAAGAAAAGATTTTTGAAGCGTTAGAGTTCGCTCTAGCAACAGCGACAAAGAAAAAACACGATGGCGAAATTGAAGTACGTGTATCAATCGACCGTAAAACCGGTGATTACGACACGTTCCGTCGTTGGCAGATTGCAGAAGTTCAAGAAGATGGTTCTTTAGAAAACCCTTACAGCGAAATCACATTAGAAGCAGCTCAAGTTGAAGAACCTGACTTGCAACTGGGTGATTATGTTGAAGAACAGATTGAATCTATCAAATTCGACCGCATAACTACACAAATGGCAAAGCAAGTTATCGTACAAAAAGTACGTGAAGCTGAGCGCGCTTTAGTTGTAGAAGCTTATAAAGATCAAGAAGGCGAGCTAGTAACAGGTGTCGTTAAAAAAGCAACACGTGATGCAATTGTACTTGATTTAGGTAACAACGCAGAAGCGGTTATTTACCGTGACGATATGCTGCCACGTGAAAACTTCCGTCCGGGTGACCGTATCCGTGGTCTTCTTTACGAAGTTAAACCTGAAGCTCGCGGCGCACAGTTATTTGTAACGCGTTCAAAACCAGAAATGCTGATGGAATTATTCCGCATTGAGGTGCCAGAGATTGGCGAAGAAATGATTGAGCTTCGTGCTGCAGCACGCGATCCGGGTTCACGCGCTAAAATCGCCGTTAAATCTAACGACAAGCGTATTGACCCAGTAGGTGCGTGTGTTGGTATGCGTGGTGCACGTGTTCAAGCTGTATCATCAGAGCTTGGTGGCGAGCGTGTTGATATCGTACTTTACGATGACAACCCAGCGCAGTTTGTTATTAACGCAATGGCACCGGCTGAAGTAGCTTCAATCGTAATGGATGAAGACACTCATTCAATGGATATCGCTGTAGAAGCTGATAACCTAGCACAAGCAATTGGTCGCAATGGTCAAAATGTTCGTTTAGCAAGCCAATTAACTGGCTGGGAACTAAACGTAATGACTGTTGAAGACATGCGCGCTAAAAACGAAGCAGAGTCAGATAAGTTAATTAACTTATTTACTGAAAACTTAGATATTGATGATGAATTTGCATCATTACTTATCAACGAAGGTTTCTCAACACTTGAAGAAGTAGCATATGTGCCAGCTTCTGAGTTTTTAGAAATCGACGGCCTAGATGAAGAAACGGTTGATTTACTGCGCTCACGTGCAAAAGATGCATTAACCACTAAAGCGCTTAAAACGGAAGAAAGCTTAGAAGGTGTAGAGCCTGCAGAAGACTTACTTGCGCTTGAAGGCTTAGAGCGTCATCTAGCATTTGTTATGGCAAGCAAGGGTGTAGTTACACTTGAAGACTTAGCTGAGCAAGGTATTGATGAATTGGTAGATATTACAGAGCTAACACCTGAAAAAGCAGGTGAGCTAATTATGGCTGCACGTAATATTTGTTGGTTCGCAGACGAGTAATTTATTAACGGAGGTATTACACACTATGGCAGAAGTAAATGTTGAAAAACTAGCCGGCGATATAGGTACAACTGTTGATAAATTGCTTCAGCAATTTTCACAAGCGGGTATCACTAAAAAAGCAGGTGATAATGTAACTGAAGCTGAAAAAGCACAGTTACTTGATCACTTAAGCAAATCGCACGGTGGTACTGGTTCAGATGGCCCAGCACGTATGACTTTACAACGTAAGAGCAAAAGCACATTAAGTGTAACGGGCTCTACGGGTAAGGCAAAAGCTGTTCAAGTTGAAGTTCGCAAAACACGTACTTACGTGAAAAAGAGCGCAATGGAGCAAGAGCAAGAACAGCAACGTCTAGCCGCTGAAGAAAAAGCGCGTATCGAAGAGCAGCAAAAAGCTGCACAAGAAGCCGCTGAATTAAAAGCGAAACAAGAGGCAGAACGTAAAGCAAAAGAAGACGCTGATCGTAAAGCCAAAGAAGAAGCTAAACGCAAAGCAGATGCAGAGCGTAAAGCTAAACAACAGCAGATGACCCCAGAGCAAAGTGCTAAGTCTGAGAAAGATCGCATCGAAGCTGAGCGTCTGCAGAAAGAAGCAGAAGAGGCCGCATTGAAGAAAGCTGAAGAAGAAGCGAAACGTCAAGCAGAAGAGGCAAGAAAGCTAGCTGAAGAAAATGAAGCTCGCTGGAAAAAAGAAGAAGAAGAACGTAAGAAACGCGAAGAAACCGCGGATCACCATCTTACGACTTCTACTTATGCACGTGAGGCAGAAGATGTTGCCGATGCACGTGATGAGCAAGGTTCACGCCGCGCGAAGAAAAAGAAAAAAGCCCCAGCAAAAGATAAATTTGCAGGCGCTAAAGGCCGTAAAGGCAAGCTAAAAGCACCTACGTCATTGCAACATGGTTTCCAAAAACCAACTGCAGATGTTAAAAATGAAGTGCGTATTAGCGAAACAATTACAGTAGCTGAGCTTGCATCACGCATGGCTGTTAAAGGCGCTGAAGTTGTTAAAACAATGATGAAAATGGGTGACATGGTTACCATTAACCAAGTGATTGACCAAGAAACAGCACAACTTGTTGCTGAAGAAATGGGTCACAAAGTTATCATCGTTAAAGAAAACGAATTAGAGCAAACAGTACTAAATGACCGTCATGAAGATGGTAAGTCTGAGCCGCGTGCGCCAGTAGTAACTGTAATGGGTCACGTTGACCATGGTAAAACATCAACGCTTGATTACATTCGTTCAGCTAAAGTTGCATCAGGCGAAGCCGGTGGTATTACACAGCACATTGGTGCATACCACGTTGAAACTAACGGCAACATGATCACTTTCTTAGATACGCCAGGTCACGCCGCGTTTACATCAATGCGTGCACGTGGTGCTAAAGCGACAGATATCGTAATCCTAGTGGTTGCAGCTGACGATGGTGTAATGCCACAAACTAAAGAAGCGGTACAGCATGCTCGCGCAGCTGGCGTTCCTTTAATCATTGCTGTAAACAAAATGGATAAAGAAGGCGCAGATCCAGATCGCGTTAAAAACGAGCTAGCTCAGTTAGATGTTATCCCTGAAGATTGGGGCGGCGATACGCAGTACGTTCATATCTCAGCTAAAACAGGCTTAGGTATTGATGACTTACTTGAAGCTGTTCTTATGCAATCTGAGCTTTTAGAGCTTCGTGCTCCATCAGAAGGCATGGCAGCAGGTGTTGTAATTGAATCTCGTCTTGATAAAGGACGTGGTCCGGTTGCTTCTATCTTAGTTCAATCAGGTACCCTTAACCAAGGTGATATCGTACTGTGTGGTCTTGAATACGGCCGTGTTCGTGCAATGAAAGACGAAAACGGTAAAGACATTAAATCAGCGGGTCCTTCTATTCCTGTTGAGATTTTAGGTCTATCTGGTATTCCGGCTGCAGGTGATGAAGCGACTGTTGTTAAAGATGAGCGTAAAGCGCGTGAAGTTGCTTTATACCGTCAAGGTAAATTCCGCGACGTTAAATTGGCTCGTCAGCAAAAAGCGAAGCTTGAAAACATGTTTACTAACATGGCTGAAGGCGATGTATCAGAAGTTAACGTGGTACTTAAAGCAGACGTTCAAGGTTCAATCGAAGCAATTTCAGACTCACTAACTAAGCTTTCTACTGATGAAGTAAAAGTGAAGATTGTTGGTTCTGGCGTAGGTGGTATCACCGAAACTGATGCAACACTTGCTGCTGCATCTAACGCAATCGTAGTTGGCTTCAACGTTCGTGCTGATGCATCTGCACGTAAAGTGATTGATACTGAAAACTTAGACCTTCGCTACTACAGCGTAATCTATGCGCTAATCGAAGAAGTTAAGCAAGCCATGTCTGGTATGCTTGCTCCTGAGTTTAAGCAAGAGATTATTGGTCTTGCTGAAGTACGTGACGTGTTTAAGTCTCCAAAAATTGGCGCAATTGCTGGTTGTATGGTTACTGAAGGTACTATTAAACGCAGCGCACCAATTCGTGTACTACGTGATAACGTGGTTATTTACGAAGGTGAGCTTGAGTCACTACGTCGCTTTAAAGATGACGTTCAGGATGTTCGTAACGGCATGGAATGTGGTATCGGCGTTAAGAACTACAACGATGTTCGCGTTGGTGACCAAATCGAAGTATTCGAAACAGTTGAAGTACAACGTACACTTTAATTGCTCGTAAACTAAGATTGTAAATGGGGGCTTTGCCCCCATTTCTGTATCCATTATTTAATTAACTTATTATTTTAATTCAGTAAGTTATGATTTTAGGAAAACAATCATGAGAGAATTTTCTCGCACTGATCGTGTTGCTCAGCAAATTCAAAAAGAAATTGCTGTAATTTTACAACGCGAAATTAAAGATCCGCGCTTAGGCATGGTGACAGTGTCTGCGGTAGAAGTATCGCGCGATTTATCTTACGCAAAAGTTTTTATTACGGTGTTTAATACCGAAGATGAAAACAAAGCAAAAGAAAGCGCAAAAATACTTAACGAAGCAACGGGCTATATCCGCTCGTTACTAGGTAAGCGTATTCGTGCTCGTATAATGCCTGAGCTTAAATTTGTAGTAGATAACTCACTAATGGAAGGGATGCGTATCTCTAACTTAGTGGACTCGGTTATTCGCGAAGATAACGCTAAACATGTTGATGATGAAACTGATAGCGAAGAAGGCACTAAAGACTAATGGCAAGACGCAGTAAAGGCCGTCCGATTGATGGTATTTTGTTGTTAAACAAACCTCAAGGCATTTCATCGAACAAAGCCCTACAGCAAGCTAAAGGTATTTATTTTGCCCAAAAAGCTGGCCATACCGGTGCGCTAGACCCACTGGCCACTGGCATGCTACCTATTTGCTTTGGTGAAGCGACCAAGTTTACCCAATTTTTGCTCGATACAGATAAAACCTATGTGGTAAGAGCAAAGCTAGGTGAGCGTACAACTACCTCTGATTCAGATGGCGAAGTGGTTGAAACCCGTGATGTAAACGTTACCACTGAACAGTTAGCTGCAGAAATTGAAAAGTTTTTAGGCGAGTCAGATCAGTATCCATCAATGTACTCAGCGCTTAAATATGAAGGTAAGCCTTTATATAAATACGCGCGTGAAGGCATTGAAGTACCGCGTAAATGCCGAAAAATAAACGTGTTTAGCTTAACGCTTGATGAGTTTGATGAAGCAAACAACGAAGTACAAATGACCGCCCATGTATCTAAAGGGACGTACATTCGTACCATTGTTGATGATTTAGGCGAAAACCTAGGCTGTGGCGCACATGTTATTATGCTGCATCGCTCAGCGGTTGGCCATTACCCTAAAGATAAAATGGTATCGCTTGAGCACCTTGAAACCTTATTAGCCAAGGCTAAAGAAGAAGAGGTGGCCTCTTCTACATACCTTGATGAATTACTATTGCCAATGGATAGTGCATTGGTTGATTTACCCGTTGTAGAAATTAGCAAAGAGCAGGGCGTTTCGTTTAGCCATGGCCAAGCAGTAGTATTAGGCACTGATTTACCCGAAGGGGCAATTAAAGTTCTTGCTGATGGTGTTTTTATTGGCACCGGTGAGCGCAACCCTGACGGGCATTTAAAATCAAAACGTGGCTTGTCTAATCAGCAACCCGAGTAAACTTTAACTTGTAGTTATTCTCATAGTTGGTAGAATACGCCCGCTTAATCGTTTTGGCTGAATTAGTGATCGGCTAAAGCACCTATTAAATTTAACTTTTGGAGTTATTATGTCACTAAGCAATCAAGAAAAAATCGATATCATTGCTAAATTTGCACGTGCTGAAGGCGACACTGGTTCACCTGAAGTACAAGTAGCTTTACTTACTTTTGATATCAACAAGCTTCAAGGTCACTTTGCTGACCACAAGCATGACTTCCACTCACGTCGTGGTCTGCTTCGTAAAGTAAGTACTCGCCGTAAATTGCTTGATTACCTTAAAGGTAAAGATATCTCGCGTTATACTGCGTTAATCCAAGAGCTTGGCCTACGTCGCTAAGAACTTGATTACGAGAAAAGGAGCTTTATAGCTCCTTTTTTTGTGCCTAAATTTAACGCTTCACACTCCATCGTTAACTTAATCTCCCTGCAATATAAATAACATCAACCTTTGCTAGCACTTAACAATTAAGGGTAGGCAACGCTTGCAACCACTGCGTTAAAATTATCTTTAAGAACAATTTAATAGCGAATTATTCACCTAGCTATCTAAAGGTTTTTCATAGCTAAAAATTACACGCTTAATTAAACGCTTTGCGATAAAACAATTAAAAAATAATGCGGCAAAAGCGATTACGTTTTATCTTTGGGTAGGCTCGCAATTTTACGTCGCTTTGGTATATACTATGCGCGTAGATAAATAGGTTATCTGCAGTCATTAAAAATTTTGCCAATTGTAGTACTTAATTGATTTCCAACTGAATACAATTATGTACTGTAATTGGCCCTTTTAATGACACTTATTAATGAAATATAAAAACATTTAAGGAATATTTTAAGTGCAAGCAATTATTAAAGAATTTCAACTAGGTCAACACACAGTTACCCTAGAAACAGGTGCAATCGCACGTCAAGCAGACGGCGCAGTATTAGCAAGCATCGGCGACACGTCAGTATTAGTTACTGTCGTTGGTAAGCGTGAAGCTCAACCTGGTCAAGACTTTTTCCCACTAACAGTTAACTACCAAGAGCGTATGTACGCTGCGGGTCGTATCCCGGGTGGTTTCTTAAAGCGTGAAGGTCGTCCTAACGATGGCGAAACACTTATTGCACGTCTTATTGACCGTCCAATTCGTCCACTTTTCCCAAATGGTTTCGTAAACGAAGTACAAGTTATTGCAACCGTTGTTTCTGTAAACCCTGAAATCCAACCAGATATGGTTGCGATGATTGGTACATCAGCAGCACTTGCTATCTCTGGTATCCCATTTAGCGGCCCAATTGGTGCGTCACGCGTTGGTTACATCAACGGTGAGTACGTACTTAACCCAACACTAAAAGAGCTTGAAGAAAGCCAACTTGATTTAGTAGTTGCAGGTACTGATAACGCAGTACTAATGGTTGAATCAGAAGCTGACGTACTAGCTGAAGACGTAATGCTAGGTGCGGTTGTATACGGCCATGAGCAATCTCAAGCTATTATCAACGCAATCAACGAATTTAAAGCAGAAGCGGGCAAGCCTACATGGGATTGGTCTGCACCTGAGAAAAACGTATCGCTTGAAGAAAAAGTAGCTGAACTTGCTGCTGATAAAGTAGGTGAAGCTTACCGTATTACCGATAAAGTAGCGCGTAAAGAAGCATTAACTGCAGCAAAAGACGCTGTAATTGAAGCGCTTACAAGCGAGCTTGCTGAAGATGAAACACTTGATAAGCAAGAAGTAGGTAAAGTATTTGGTTCTTTAGAGAAGAAAATTGTACGTGGCCGCATCACTGCTGGTGAAAAACGTATCGATGGTCGCGAACCAGACATGATCCGTGCATTAGACGTAATGACAGGCGTATTACCACGTACTCACGGTTCTGCAATCTTTACTCGTGGTGAAACTCAAGCATTAGTTACAGCTACACTTGGTACAGAACGTGATTCACAGTTAATCGATGATTTAACGGGTACTCACAAAAACCACTTTATGCTTAACTACAACTTCCCTCCATTCTGTGTAGGTGAAACTGGTTTTGTAGGTTCTCCTAAGCGTCGTGAAATTGGTCACGGTAACCTAGCTAAGCGTGGTATTTCTGCTGTAATGCCTACACTTACTGAGTTCCCTTACTCAATTCGTGTTGTATCTGAAATCACTGAATCTAACGGTTCGTCTTCAATGGCATCTGTTTGTGGTACGTCACTAGCTCTTATGAACGCGGGTGTACCAATTAAAGCGTCTGTTGCGGGTATCGCGATGGGTCTTGTGAAAGAAGATGAGAAGTTTGTTGTTCTTTCAGATATCTTAGGTGATGAAGATCACTTAGGTGACATGGACTTTAAAGTAGCAGGTACTACTAACGGTATCACTGCACTACAAATGGATATCAAGATTGAAGGTATCACACAAGAAATCATGCAAATTGCGCTTAAACAAGCAAAAGCTGCACGTTTACACATTTTAGGTGTGATGGATGAAGCGATTTCTGCTCCTTCTGAAGAATTATCAATGTTTGCTCCTCGCATCTACACTATGCAAATTCCTGCTAAGAAGATTGCTGAAGTAATTGGTAAAGGTGGCGCTACAATCCGTCAACTTACTGAAGAGACAGGCACAACAATTGAAATTGAAGACGACGGTACAATTAAGATTGCTGCAACAGACGGTGAAAGCGCGCAAAACGCAATTACACGTATTGAGCAATTAACAGCAGAACTAGAAGTAGGTACTATCTACACTGGTAAAGTTGTACGTATTGTTGACTTTGGTGCGTTTGTAAACATTCTTCCTGGTAAAGATGGCCTAGTGCATATTTCTCAAATCAGCACAGAGCGTGTTAACAACGTAACTGACCACTTAAGTGAAGGTCAAGAAGTTAAAGTTAAAGTACTAGAAGTAGACCGCCAAGGCCGTGTACGTCTAAGCATTAAAGAAGCAATGGAATCAGCAGCACCTGCAGCTGATGAGTCAAAAGACGC
The DNA here is from genome assembly GCF_023161905.1 of Pseudoalteromonas sp. 2CM41L. NCBI lineage: Bacteria > Pseudomonadati > Pseudomonadota > Gammaproteobacteria > Alteromonadales > Pseudoalteromonadaceae > Pseudoalteromonas > Pseudoalteromonas sp. 2CM41L. Next base: position 155,267 of record NZ_JALNTN010000004.1, on the reverse strand, counting down.
ATAATTGCTAAACTTTAACCCGTTAATATACGCGGGATAATAAAAAAGGGGCTGTTTAGCCCCTTTTTTTATGCTTTAATGAAACCTTATTAGACAAGGTCTGTCTTATTTTTATTGCGATATATCTTGGTATTAAGGATTTTAATGATACTCAAACATTTAGCTTTGGCATCTTTTGCTATTTTGTCTTTAAGCGCTTGCCAAACCACGACTGAATCAAAACCTACGCCGATTGTTAATGTGCCTTTTACTGCACCCCTTGCATCTGACTTTAGAAGTGAAATTGCGATTGCACGTTACTCTGAGCTATTAAATCGAGCCGATTTAAGTACCGAGCAACAAGCTAAGCTTTATTATGACCGTGGGGTATTATTTGATAGCTTAGGAATGACCACGTTATCGCGCATTGATTTTAACCGCGCTATAAAACTAAAGCCTGATTTAGCTGAGGTGTATAACTTTTTAGGTATTCAGCACACTTTAATGCAGCAATACGAAAAAGCGTATGAGTTTTTTGACTCAGCCCTTGAGCTTAATGAAGAGCATGAATACGCTTATTTAAACCGTGGCATTGCACTGTATTATGGTGAAAGAGCAAACCTAGCGCAAAGTGACTTTGATGAGTTTTTAGCGCGTTCACCAAACGATCCTTATCGTGTGTTATGGCTTTACCTTGCACAATCACAAGAGGATAAACAACAAGCATTAGCGGCTCTTAAAACAAATGCTGCAGCCCTTGATGAATCGCAATGGGCTTATCAGTTAATTTCGCTTTATACCGGCGATATGAGTGAGCATACGTTTTTATCGGGTATTAGCGAGGGCGTTAAGTCAGAGCAAGAATACGCACAGCGCTTGTGCGAGGCGTACTTTTATTTAGCCAAAATGCATCAAGCAGCCGGTGAGCAGTTTTTAGCTGCTGATTACTTTAGGTTGGCATTATCCACTAATGTGCATGAGTTTATTGAATACAAATATGCACGTTTAGAGCTTGAGCTTATGGCTGGTGCAGACGCTAGTTAAATACCTGTGTTATCTAATTGGTTTGCTATTTAGCCTGCTTATTGCAGGCTCTTGCAACCAGTTAAGCAGCATTAGCTTTTGGCATGTACTTCACGCTCAGGCTAATCCGCTGCAAAGTTATTGGCAATTTCCCCGTTACTTTTCAAATAATATTGCACATCTTCCCGAGCTGACCTTAGGCTTTTTAGCGCGTAAAAATATCCCATCAGCTCAGTACAATTATTCTTTAAAGCTGATTAATGCAAGCAAAAACGAGCAAGCAAAGTTATTTTGGCTACAAAGTATAGAGCATGTTGGGCACAACAAGCGCCAACAACTCGCGCATGCTCTTTTAAAGCAAGGTCGCTGGAATGACCTTCAACTATTGTTAGCTCAAAACTTACTGCCTAAAGGCGCAGCATTTAACCATTTAGCGCTGCACAAAGGGAGTGACTATGAGCAAGTTTCGCCTTCCTTTTTACATCAGCTTGGTTTTGCAGCGTTAAATACACGCCCGCCGATTAACAATAGCTGTAGTTACAATGTGCTGCTATTAGGTGTAAATAGAGAAGCCTTGTTTAAGTTATCAAGTTTTGCCGCGCAGTATAATAAAAAACCTGAGCCGCAAAGCGGGGCGTATTGCTTAAGTAAACCGGTTTACGCTGGGGGCGCAATTGACTGCGCTCCCACCTCGGACATGGCTAATTGCTTATGGCAAAACGCGCACGTAAAAGCGCAGTCTACTAACGGCTATGACTACACTGTAATTATGGGTACGAGCGGCAGCGCCAATGTAACAGGTAAAAAAATGCAGCTAAGTACCCAAGCAAACTATAATGTATTTTTGCATGAGCTAATGCACTTTAGTGGTTTTGAAGATGAATATACGCTGCCTATTTCTAAACAGCGCTGGTTGTGTAAACGCCAAGGATACGTAGCCCCAAATTTATATATTTCGCAAGGTGAGGCTGCGCCAAATGGATGGCACAAAAGCTTAAGTTGCCAGCAAGGCGGCGTGGCATATAAGCCAACTAAGCAATGGTCAATTATGCAGTATCAACAACTCGGTTTATCAAAGCGGTACAGGGCTTTGTGGGTTGATCAAATCAATGCTGCTAAAACCGCTCAGCTTGATTAAATTTAAATCGATTAGGCTTGCTATCTATAGACAAAATGGCCGTTTATAAGTATAACTGTACGTATTAATGTCGTTTAAAAACAGACAGTAAAAGCATCTTTTCGTGATGTATAAAACGTAAGGATAAACTTATGATTATAAAAGGCCCTACATTATGACTTTGCTCTGGATACCTTTGTTATCCTTAATTGGCAGTGTTATTTCTTCATGCACCGGCAAACTATCCCGTACGCAAGCTGCAGCTGTCACTGTACTTGCCCCTTTAGCAGCATTAGGTATTACGCTATACCACACCCCCGCTATTTTAGCAGGTGAAACGATTCGTTATGCTGTAACGTGGATCCCCGCTGTTGGACTGGACTTATCATTTCGTCTTGATGGCTTGAGCTTACTGTTTATGTTTATGATTTTAGGCATAGGCATACTGGTAATTACCTACGCACGTTATTATCTGAGTAAAAACGACTCCTTAGCTAAGCTCTATAGTTACTTATTGCTGTTTATGACCGCAATGCTGGGCATTGTTATGTCTAACAATGTTATTCAGCTTTGGCTGTTTTGGGAACTGACCAGCATTAGCTCGTTTTTATTAATTAGCTATTGGTGGCATAAAACAGAAGCACGAAAGGGCGCTCGCATGGCGCTAGCTGTTACCGGTGCTGGTGGCTTAGCATTGCTGGCAGGTTTAATGTTAGTGGCCGATATCGTTGGCAGTTACGACCTAGATGTAATTTTAGCTAGCAAGGCAATTGTTCAATCACATGATTTATACGAAACAGCACTGGTATTAGTTTTGCTAGGTGCATTTACTAAATCGGCACAGTTTCCATTTCATTTTTGGCTACCTCACGCTATGGCAGCCCCAACCCCTGTTAGCGCGTATTTACACTCTGCGACTATGGTAAAAGCAGGTATATTTTTATTAGCGCGTTTTCACCCAGTACTTTCAGGTACAGACACTTGGTTTTTACTGGTTGGTTTAACCGGTTTAACAACGCTTTTATTTGGTGCTTATATCGCCTTATTTAAACACGATTTAAAAGGCCTGTTAGCGTACTCAACCATTAGCCATTTAGGATTAATTACCCTGTTATTGGGCCTAGATACTGAGCTCTCTACTGTGGCGGCAATATTCCATATTATTAATCATGCCACGTTTAAAGCCTCGCTATTTATGGCAGCAGGTATAATTGACCATGAAACCGGCACTCGTGATATGCGTAAGCTTAATGGTATGTGGCGGTATTTACCGTATACGGCCACACTTGCCATGGTTGCGGCTGCTTCAATGGCGGGTGTGCCATTGCTTAACGGCTTTTTATCTAAAGAAATGTTTTTTGCCGAAACCTTACATCAGCAAGTGCTTGGCTCTATGTCGTGGTTAATCCCGGTGTTAGCCACTATTGCAGGGGCGTTATCGGTGGCTTATTCGTCGCGTTTTATTCACGATGTATTTTTTAATGGCGAGCCAATTGATTTACCACGCCAGCCGCATGAGGCTCCACGTTATATGCGACTCCCTATTGAAGTATTGGTTGTGCTGTGTGTGCTGGTTGGTTTGTTCCCGCATTTTTCAGTCGATGGCATTTTATCTGCTGCGTCTTTGGCTGTACTTGGTCAAAAGGTACCAGAGTACGAACTGGCTATATGGCATGGTTTTAACTTACCGCTATTAATGAGCGCCATGGCGGTAGTGGGTGGTTTGTTTATTTATATAAATCGTAAATACCTATTTCAATTTCAAGCATCATTACCGCCACTTAATGCTAAAAAAACCTTTGAGCTAATTGTGCTTAAAGTTATTAATTGGTGCCAAAGCAGGGTAAACACTATCGAAAACGGCTCATTACAACGCTACATTTTTGTAATGCTGGCGGTGGTATTGTTATGTGCCGGTTGGCCATTATTTGAAATGCAACAATTAGCGGGTAGTATGCCGCGTATTCCGGTTGATGTGCATAACGCAATAGGTGCAGGCCTATTGATTATAGGTGCTTTTGCTACCGTTATTTGGCATCGCTCACGCGTAGTTGCGTTACTAATGATTTCTATTGTAGGGCTTATGGTGTCGGTGGCGTTTACGCGTTTTTCTGCGCCCGACTTAGCGCTTACGCAATTAACGGTAGAAGTAGCAACCGTTATTTTATTAATGTTGGCGTTGTTTTTCTTACCACAACATACGCCTAAAGAGTCTAGCTCGTTACGAGTACTCAGAGATTTAGGGATAGCCTCAACATTAGGTGTTGTGGTGGCAAGTATATGTTATGCATTACTTACGCGCCCACTCGAATCGATATCAGATTTTTTCATAGCCAATGCCAAAACAGGAGGTGGCGGTACCAATGTAGTAAACGTTATTTTGGTTGATTTTAGGGGCTTTGACACCCTAGGCGAAATAACCGTATTGGGTATTGCAGCGTTGGGTATATTTAAAGTGCTTTCTCGTATTCCATTGTTCATGCCAGCAAGTGATGGTGAAGGGCGCCCATGGGCACGCGAGCGACACCCTATACTACTTGCCAGTATTTCGCATAGCTTATTACCGCTTGCATTATTAGTATCGGCTTATATTTTCTTACGTGGTCATAACTTACCTGGCGGCGGCTTTATTGCAGGGTTAGTAACATCAATTGCCTTTATATTGCAGTATATGGCTCATGGCTCAGCTTGGATAAGCGAGCGCTTTGCAGTCAACTACCGGAAAATTATTGCATCAGGTATCGGTATTGCCTTGTTTACTGGAGTCGGTAGCTGGTTCTTTGAACGGCCGTTTTTAACTACGTGGTTTGATTATTTCGATATCCCATTTATTGGCAAAACAGAACTTGCAAGCGCAATTGTGTTTGATTTAGGCGTTTATTTAACAGTGGTTGGAGCCACGTTAATGATATTAGCAAGCCTTGGCAACATGACAGCAGATACCCAGAAAAAAGAGGTAAATATTTAATGGAGCTATTGTACGCATCTTGCGTTGGTGTATTAGTTAGTTGTGGTGTGTTTTTACTGCTAAGGGCCCGTACGTTTCCGGTAGTGCTTGGCCTTACTATGATTTCCTATGCCGTTAACTTATTTTTGTTTTCTGCGGGTCGCTTAACCATAAATAAAGCGGTTGTACTTGGTACAGGGGCTGAATATGCCGACCCTTTACCTCAAGCACTAGTGCTTACTGCAATAGTGATAGGATTTGCAATGACTGCGTTTGTGGTTATTTTGGCTATACGTGGTAGAGCCGATTTAGGAAGCGATCATGTTGATGGGCAAATCATCAAAAGCGCAGCCGATAGCAAGGAGCAAAAATGATTCAACATTTAACCTCTTTGCCTATTTTATTACCTATGTTGGCAGCGGTAATATTGCTTTTGCCACCCTGTGGTAAAAGTTTACGTATTCGCCGTATTGCCTCATCAATTATGGCGGTGATCACATTTGTTGTTAGTGCATTGCTGTTAATCCATATATATAACAGTGGTATCAATGTATACGCTATTGGTAATTGGTCTGCTCCTTTTGGCATAGTGCTTGTTGCCGATATGCTTTCTACTTTATTGGTTGCACTTACATCCTTTTTAGGAATGGGAGTCATTTTATATGGCTGTGCCGGCGATGATGCAAAAGGAAACTTTTTTCATCCATTAGTTCATTTTTTAATATTAGGTGTTAATGGGGCATTTTTAACGGGTGACTTATTTAATGTATTTGTATTTTTTGAGGTGTTGTTGATTGCTTCATACTCACTACTTATGCATGCCGGAGATAAACAAAATACCCGTGCAGCGCTCCAATACGTCATATTAAATTTGGTTGGCTCGAGCGTATTTTTAATTGGTTTAGGTATTTTATACGGCGTACTGGGTACATTAAACATCGCTGATATGACGCAAAAAGTAGCCCTGTTAACGGGCGATGATGTCTATTTGGCGAAGGCCGGCGGCTTACTGCTGTTAGTTGTATTTGCTTTAAAAGCTGCATTGCTCCCTTTGCACTTGTGGCTACCAAATACTTATGCCAGTGCAAAGCCTGTGGTTGCCGCTTTATTTGCTATTATGACCAAGGTGGGTGTATACGCCATGTTGCGCGTTTATACCGTTATTTTTGGTGAGCAAGCCGGTGAGCTTGAACATATGGCGCAATCGTGGTTATGGGGCTTAGCCATTGCTACTATAGTGGTTGGTGCAATTGGCGTAATGGCTGCGCAAGATTTACGTAAGTTAACGGCAAATTTAGTTGTTGTATCAGTGGGCACGTTAGTCGCTCTAATTGCACTGCAAAACGTCACTGCAACAGCTGCATTGCTTTATTATTTAGTGCACTCCACCTTAGTCAGCGCTGCACTATTTTTATTAGCTGATTTAATTGCCACACAAAGGGGCAAAGTAGGGGATAGACTGGTTGCCGGACGAGCCGTAAACCAACCTTACTTATTAGGGGCATGCTTTGTAATTGCTGCATTAACCGTAGTAGGTATGCCGCCGCTATCGGGGTTTGTTGGAAAAGTTTGGATCCTCAAAACAACCTTAAATAGCGAGCAAGCCTTACTATTTTGGCCTGTTTATTTAATTGCTAGCTTTGTTTTATTAGTTGCACTTTCTCGTGCTGGTACAAGTATGTTTTGGGAAAGAAAAGGCAATAAAACAGAAAGCGCCGAGGGCGAAAATGCTCACCCATTACAAGTGATGATAATTGTAGGGCTACTTGCGTGCTCACCTTTGTTAGTTGTTTTTGGCGGACCAATAAGTGAATACATGGTCAGTGCTGCTACGCAATTGCATGACATAAGTGGTGGCATTAATGCAGTTATGAAGGGAGGTGAGTAATGAGGTTACAAGCCCGTTATCGTTGGTTGCCAACGCCGTTTCGTAGTTTGTTTTTATTCTTAATTTGGTTGTTGCTTAATAATAGTGTATCCGCAGGGCATATAGTATTAGCTACGTTTTTTGCGATATTTATACCGCTATTAAGTGTTTCATTACGTGATCCGCAACCTTTAATACTAAAACCAGGTTTGGCACTAAAACAATTACTCATTGTACTTTACGATATAGTGGTTGCTAATTTGCAGGTAGCCTTATTAATCGTTGGCCCAGCTAAAAAGTTACGCCCTGCTTTTGTTAAAGTGCCTATAGATTTAATACACGATATGCCCATTACAATTCTTGCCAGTTGTGTATCTCTTACACCTGGTACAGTAAGTGCCGAGGTATATCCTATTCCTGAGTCACTAGACGAAGGCGAAAAGCCTAAACAGCGCTATTTACTTATACATGTGCTTGATTTAAAAGATGAAGAGGCACTTATTAAACAAATTAAACAGCGCTACGAAGCTCCCCTAAAGGAGATATTTCAATGTTAGATACTGTATTACTTATTGTATTTGCCATGATTGGTTTATCGTTACTGTTAAACCTATGGCGATTAATTATTGGCCCCTCAGTGCCTGATAGAGTTTTAGCCCTAGATACTATGTACATTAATGTTATCGCGTTAATTATTTTATACAGCATTAGTATGGGCACTGGTTTGTACTTTGAAGCCGCGTTATTAATCGCGATGCTTGGCTTTATAAGTACTGTTGCAGTATGTAAGTATTTACTACGCGGCGACTTAATTGAATAGGATATTAAAATGATAAGCGAGTGGGTTGTATCAATATTACTACTTTTTGGTGGGCTATTTATTTTAATAGGGTCGCTGGGCTTAATTAAATTACCTGATTTTTACATGCGCTTACACGGCCCTACTAAAGCAACAACACTGGGTATGGCCAGCATATTAATTGCTGCAATGGTGTTTTTTGCAACGTCGGTGCACACCATAAGCGTAAAAGAGATTTTAATTACCGTGTTTTTATTAATCACTGCCCCTATTAGTGGGTATATGTTAATAAAATCAGCGATCCATCATAAGCTTAAAGCAAAGGAAGGCACAAAAGGGCTCGATAACGTAGAAGACGATTAGCCCCTGTGCACTGATAAAAAGGCCAAATAAACATGTTTTATTTGGCCTTTTTAGTATGGGTTTACACATTTACAAACTATTTTATACCCGTTCGCATAATTAAGTAATTTATTCTGAGGCTGGTAAAACGTGTTGATAATTTAGTAAAAAATTAGCTATTTAGTTGTTCTGAATGAGCATTTTTTAACGTAAGTAGCGACCCGTTTAGCCCCGTAAAATGAGTAAGTATTATTGCGGATTGATATTAATCATGTGAGTATGGTCTTACTTTTTATATTTAAGGATATGACAATGGCTAAGGCACTATTACTTTCGTTACTTATATTTTCTGGCAGCGTATTGGCTGACGAAGCAACTAAGCAGCAAAAAATAGATGAGCTGATAAACGTGATGAACATGGATGCTATGGTTGACTCAATGTACGGGCAAGTTGAGGGCATGATGAAAAACATGTCTGCACAAATGGGTGTTAAGCCCTCTGAGCAAGCTATTTTTGATAAATACTATGCAGATATGACCAACGTACTTAAAACCGAAATGAGCTGGAAAAAAATGCAGCCGATGATGGTTAACGTTTACGACAAACATTTTAACGAGCAAGAAATTGCCGACATGCTGGCGTTTTATAAAACTGAAACAGGGCAAAAAATTCTTCAAAAAATGCCTGTAGTAATGCAAGAGTCTATGCAAATGTCGCAAAGCTTAGTGCAAGATGCAATGCCAAAAATTCAGCAAATAGCCGGTGAGCTAAGTGAAGAGCTAAAAGCCTCTCGCCAACAAGAAAATTAATCTCTCTGCCTCTTTTTAAGCGCGCTCATTAGCGCGCTTTTATTTTATCAGCTCCAGTAAATTTAAATTATGCTTTAATGCTCCCCTCTATTGACCTGTGTGTCACACATAGGTTTACAATTGAGCTCTAAAATCTAAGGGGGCTAAATTATGTATGTTAAGCAATTAGCGACGTTAATGGGTGTAACGCCTGATACAGTTCGTCATTACACACGAATAGGCCTTTTAACGCCCATACGTAGCCAAAGTAATGGTTATCAACAATATACAAAAGCAGACCGCCAACGTTTACAGTTTATTATAAGCGCCCGAAAGCTCGGGTTTTCCCTAAAAGATATACAGCATATCATTGGCGAGTCAGAACAAGGGCATTGCCCATGCCCACTTACACGGCAAATTATTGCAAAACGTTTAGAAGAAACCGAAGCCTTGTTTCAAGAAACCCTTAAATTACGAGTGCGTATGCACGCGGCGTTAAAACAGTGGGAAACATCGGCAGACGGCGCTGTTGCAAGTGATGTGTGTAGCTTAATAGAGACGTTTGTTGACCCACTTGTTGAGCCAAACAAAAGCGGAGATGTGCAATGAGTAGCAGTAAAACAACAGAGCAAAACTTTATTATTGAAGGTGCTAATTGTGGCAGTTGTGTAGCCAAAATAGAAAAAGCCCTCAATAGTGTGCAAGGCGCAAACAATGTCGAAATGAACTTTGCAGATCGCACGGTACGAGTAGAGGGCAGCGCGCAGCAAAGCACATTAATTAGCGCCGTTGAAAATATAGGTTACGGCGCAAAACCTATGGATAACACATCAGAGCAAGATGCGCTTGATGAAAAAGCCAAGTCAGACGAGGCACATTACAAAAAGCTAATGCGCAACATGATGCTGGCTTTAGGTGTGGGCGTACCGCTTATGATTTATGGGCTTATTTTTGATATGAGCGTGACAACCACTAACCAGCGAATTGCATGGGGTGTGGTCGGTATTATCACGTTTGTCGTTATGGCTGTAGCAGGTAAGCAATTTTATAAAGGTGCTTGGCAGTCATTTAAAAATCATGGGGCTAACATGGATACGCTTATTGCTTTGGGAACGGGCACTGCGTGGTTATATTCAATGTTTGTTGTGCTTGCGCCTAGCTTACTACCTGAGGTTGCAAGGCACGTTTATTTTGAAGCTTCTTCAATGATAATCGGGTTAATTAGTTTAGGCCTGGCTTTTGAAGTGAAAGCGCGTGGACGTACTTCGCAGGCTATTAAGCGTTTAATTGGCTTACAAGCAAAAACAGCCCGTGTAATACGCGATGGCGCAGAGCAAGATATAGACATTAGTGATGTGCAAAAGGGCGACCATGTAAGGGTACGCCCAGGCGAAAAAATCCCGGTAGATGGTGATGTGCTCGAAGGTAGCAGCAGATTAGATGAATCTATGCTCACGGGTGAGCCTATGCCAGTGAGTAAACAAGCTGGCGATAAAGTGGTTGCTGGCAGCATTAATAAAAGTGGTACATTATTATTTGAAGCCACACATATAGGCCAAGAAACAACCCTTGCCAATATCATTAATATGGTAAAACGCGCGCAAAACTCTAAGCCTTCAATAGGGCGATTAGCCGATGTTATATCGGGCATTTTTGTGCCCACAGTAATGATAATTGCGATACTAGCAGCCCTTGCATGGTTGAATTTTGGCCCAGCTCCTTCAATAGCTTATGCAGTGGTAGCGTTAACCACCGTGCTGATTATTGCATGCCCATGTGCGCTGGGTTTAGCAACGCCTATGTCGGTAATGGTGGGAATAGGTAAAGCCGCCGAGTTTGGCATATTAATTCGCAATGGCGAGTCACTGCAAACGACCTCTAAAATTACTACCATGATTTTAGATAAAACCGGCACTATCACCCAAGGTGCACCACAGGTAACAGATGTTGTAACGTTTAATAACGCAGATGAAAATAACGTAATGCAATTAGTTGCAAGCCTCGAGAGTAGCTCTGAGCACCCACTTGCGGAGGCGATTACACAGTACGCTCAAAAACAAAATGTAACCTTGAGTAAAGTTACCGACTTTGATGCGATTACCGGTAAAGGTGTAAGTGGAGCGGTGAATGGGCAAACACTGTTATTTGGCAATAAAGCGCTTATGGATAAATACGAGATTGCAGTTGATGACGCCATAGAGCAAGCACACACCTTTGCAAATGATGCAAAAACCCCGATGTACTTTGCCTGTAATAATCAACTAATGGCCTTAATTGCGGTAGCGGACCCGCTTAAAGAAGACTCAGTACAGGCAATCAAGCGCTTGCAAAATGAAGGTATTCATCTAGTAATGCTCACTGGCGATAATAAAGCGACCGCACACGCTGTGGCTAAAAAAGTCGGTATTGATGATTTTATCGCAGAAGTGTTGCCAGAGGATAAAGTAAACGAAGTCACTAAACGTCAGCAGCAAGGCGAGATTGTAGGCATGACGGGTGATGGGATCAATGATGCCCCCGCGCTTGCTAAAGCAGATGTCGGTTTTGCAATTGGCACAGGTACAGATGTAGCCATAGAAAGCGCCGATATTACTTTAATGCGTGGCTCACTTCATGGCCTTGCCGATGCTATTGCCATTAGCAGGGCAACAATTAAAAACATTAAACAAAACTTGTTTGGTGCCTTTATATATAACGTTGCGGGCATCCCTATTGCAGCCGGTGTGTTGTATCCGTTTATTGGTGTACTACTAAACCCAGTAGTGGCGGGCGCAGCTATGGCGCTTTCATCACTGACAGTAGTCACCAATGCTAATCGCTTACGTTTTTATAAACCCAATAAGCGCTAAGGAGTCGATAATGTTAATGATAAATTTACTTGGTGCAGTATTAATAGCGGCCATTATTTATTGGTTTTGGCTTTATAAGCCAAAGCAAATACACAGTAATGATAATACGCAAACCATAGTGGTAGATAACGGCGTTTATCAACCAAGTCATATAAAGGTGGCGGCCAATAAAAAAGTAACACTTACATTTGATAGAAAAGACAGTGCACCGTGCGCCGAAACTATGGTGTTCCCGCAGCTTGATGTAAGTGAAAGCCTTGCAATGGGAGATAATAAAATCACTTTGCCTGCACTTAAAGCAGGTGAGTACGACTTTCATTGCCAAATGAAAATGTATAAAGGTAAGTTAATCGCTGAGTAACCAGTGAGTTGATGAAGTAACATTAATACGGCCTAACTTTATGTTGAGCTAAACAACGGGTTATGTCGTATTAGTGTTAATTAAGCACACTAGATTATTTAATGAATAAGTTAAACCCTAAAAAATTACTAAACAGTAAGTGGACTGCCACTCCAGCTATCAATAAAGAAAAACACTTTATCATTGTAGAGGTAGAATACGATGAAGAGGGTAATGTAATTGAGTGCATTACCGAGTCGGTATTTTCTAAAGATCAGTACTCAATACGCTGGCGAGATTTAAAAGACACACAAAAATGGCGTCAAGGCTGGAAGTAGTTAAATTGTTTTTATACTTTAAAAACGCCAATTTGTTATGCCCAACTAAATGCAATGCGCTCCCTTTTTAACCCCTGCCTTTTACTAAATTCGCCATTTGGCAACAAATGCCTGTTTTTTACAGGCTTGCCATGCTTTTAAAAAATAAACGCTAAAAATTTTATAAATGTCAATATATTTCAATTGGTTATGTTTTAGGTTTTATGGCGTTTAATTGTTTTAATTAAGCTGTTCAGCTTTAGTTTATTCTTAAACTTCCCCACATTATGTTTTTAGTTAGCTTTTAGCTCATGTGTGGCTTTTTTATAAATCATAAGCTGTTGATTCTAATGGTTTATTTAAAGTGGCTCATCTAGCTGTTGCTAAAAAGCAACAAAAATACCACTCGAAACTTAATTTTTTCATATACTTATCGTATAACTCATTGTTTATTAGGTAAAAATAAAACATGGCACTGAAGTTGTAATAGCTAAGCTGTATTAAGCAAAACGTGGGTAACGCCAATTGGCTACTCCCCTAACCCTATGAAGGATTTCATTATGAAAAAGGCACAATCAACATTGGTATTAATGGCTTTAGCCTCTTCATCAGCGGCTTTTGCAGTAACAGATTTTGACACACTCGATAAAGATGGCAGTGGCACATTAAGCCCGTTAGAAGCATCTGCTGATGCTGAATTAATGAGTCAGTTTACAAAACTTGATACTGACAAAAACAACGAGCTATCTAAGAGTGAGTTCGACAAAGCATAAGGGAGTGCTTTGAGTAGTTAACGCCCAGTGGCACGTTAATTCTGAGTTGCCAAAGACAACCTAAGTAGGCAAGGGAGCTTACCATAAAGAATAACAAGGACAGTGTAATACACAGGGCATTTTATTATAAACGCATAGCGAAGGAATCGATATGTAAAAGCGATACCCAACTTTGCTTGCAATAGCGCTGGTATTTTCTGGCACATTTGCAAAGTTTGATACCAACACAAGCGGTAAACTTTTTAAAGCAGAGGTTTTACAAGCGTAGACGATTAATGCGCTGTGGTGTAAGCATGATTCTGAGTTGCCAAAGACAACCTAAATAGGCAAGGGAGCCTATTAAAAAGAATAACAAGGAAGTGAATTGTAACCACCTCAGTGCAAATTTATACAGGTAATGCATATTATTGAAGGATTACATTATGACTAAGCTGAAAACAACACTTGTACTTATCACCTTGGTGTCATCATCGGTGGTATTGGCAAATACAGAGTTTAAAACACCTATGCAAGGCGAAGGTGGTTTAACAAACCAAAGTGATCAATCAGCAGAACAAATAATGCAGCAATTAAATATGCAAAGCCGAAATGGCCTAACCGAAAACGATTTTTTTGAATACAAATAACCGATTCTCCCTTTATGGATCTCAGAAAAGGATTTCTTCCCCTTTGCCAAGCACTTAGCCTAAGGAAATGATTATGAAAAAATTTATCGCACTTCTAGCACTTGCCTCTTCATCAGCGGCGTTTGCCGCGGTCGACTTTAACAGTTTTGATGCCAATGGCGATGGCGTAATTAGCAAAACAGAAGCACAAGCCAACGCTCAGTTAGCACGGTTGTTTGATAAGCTCGATACAGATAAAAATGGTGAGCTTTCACAGCAAGAGTTTTCTAAAGTACAATAATTTTATGGCGTAGTTTTACGCGCTTAAAATTTATCAGGTCATACTCACAAAGCAGTTAAGTAACATTTACTTAGCTGCTTTTTTTGTGCATGGCGCAGGCATAACTGCTTTTTCACCAAATAGGTGCAAATGAGCGCAAGTTAAAACCTTAACCTGATGAATAAAAACACTTTTTATACTTGGTTTTAAACTTGCTTAGTTAACGCTATAGCAACTAAGTGAGTACACAATTATGGCGCGAATGAGTTATATAAGTAGTGTTGAGCGCTACCATGAGTATGAGCAAGTAATACACAGCTTGCTTGACTCTATTTTAATGAGTATTGAAGATGGGCTTAACAAAAATCGAGATACGCGTTTTTTAGTAAAGCAATATCCCTTTTTAGAGCTGCAATATTGTTTAAACGAATCTGGGCTTCAGCAAGGCAATAACGTTTGCTTTAAGCGTGCCTATAAAAAATTAGCCGAGCAAGGCAATCAGCAAGACTTAAGTGAGCGCCCTTACTTTTTACAATCTAAACAAACCGATTCGGTGTGCTTTACCGATCCGTATATTTCTATCGCAACTAATCATGTATGTATTTCGGCTATTAAAGAGCTAAAAAAGCCAATTAACCAGCAGCATTATTTAGTGTTAGACGTATGCTTAACCCAGTTAATTGAGTTTGTAATGGGAGACAGCGCGCGTGCCGGTATTTCGCCTTATTTTAAAGCGGGTTATGGGGTGATTGTGGCGTGTTTATTTACTTTGGTACTCTTTTTACTGAGCATAGTATTTAACGATATATATGCATTATTAACCCACTTTGACTCAGCGTCTGATCCTCTCGAGCCCTTTAGCATTATTATATATATTACTTTAGCGTTGGCCGTGTTTGATTTAGGAAAGACCATTCTCGAAGAAGAGATTTTAATGCATAAGGATATATTTAGGCACTCTTCTACACGGCGCACAATTACTCGGTTTATATCTACCGTGCTAATTGCAATATCTATTGAGGCGCTATTAACCATGTTTAAGGCAGCGTTGGGGCAGGCTGAATACTTATTACCGGCCATTGCGATGATGCTTGCGGTGGTAGGGCTTTTAATAGCCTTGGCTATTTATGTGTATTTAGGGGCCAAAGCCGAAACCTTACTAATGCGGGCGCGCTCAAAATTAAAATCCTCCAAGTAGGAGGATTTTAATGCGATTGGTATGATTATTATTTAGCTTTAAACTTTATCTGCTAATGCGGCTTATCTTGCTCGCGCTTTGCTTTAAAGTCTGAGTCACTCGTCCATGTAGGCCAATCGCCATTGTTAGCAAGCTTTGTGGCTATATCAACAATAAGCTCTATGTCTTGCTTTACGCCACCTAAGGACCACTGCGGCGAGTAATCATCGGCTTCTTTATGGTATTTATGCGCAATGTAATCAGGGTCGGTATCGCCAAGGCTCATAAATAATAAACTCGGCACACCTTGCTTAGCTAAAGAAAAATGATCTGATCTAAAAAACAAACCGTTTTGCGGGCGGGGGTCCATTTTAACAACGCGACCTTGTGCTTTTGCCGCGTTTGCTAGGTAGTTTTCTAGGGTGGATAAATCCTTACCGTATTGCAAAATGTAATCGGTGCCATCTAGCACGTTCATTCCGTCAATATTTAATAGCCCGACCATTTGTTTAGTGGGCACAACGCCACCGGTTGCAAATTCTTGCGAGCCAATGAGGCCAGTTTCTTCTGCGGTAAAATTAGCAAATAAAATAGAGCGTTTAAACGGTGTTTGCTGGTGGATTTGATTCATAATGCGGGCAATTTCAAGTGTGGCCGCTGTGCCAGAGGCATTATCCACTGCACCGTTATAAATTTTAGGGCCGCTGTCGGTTTGCTTGGTACCAAAATGATCCCAATGAGCACCTATTACCACGTACTCATTAGGGGCGTCGCTTCCTGTAATTTGCGCAACTACGTTATGTGATTTGGCATGCGATACTTCGTTTTTAAATGAAAGGTTGGCTGTTAAATTAAGCGCTGTGGCTTTAAAGTCATCACTTAAAGCCTTTTGTTTTAAATTTTGATAGTTAAGCTGTGCGGCATTAAAAATTTGCTCAGTAGTATTAAGTGTTAGCCAGCCCATAACTGGGAGCTTAGAAGCGTTTAGGTTATTGTCCATCAGGGTGTATTTAGTCCCTGTGTTTGAGCTTTCAACCACGCCCCAAGGGTAAGCCGCAGGGGCAGTTTCGTGCACAATAAATACCGCTTTGGCACCTTGGCGTGCGGCTTCTTCGTATTTGTAAGTCCAGCGGCCGTAGTAGGTCATAGCATTACCTGTAAATAACGCATCGTTTTGTGTAGCAAAGCCAGGGTCGTTTACCAATACAATAACGGTTTTACCTTCAACATTAATGTTTTCGTAATCGTTCCAGTTGTATTCGGGGGCATTAATACCGTAGCCCACAAATACAATGTCAGAGTTTCGTACATCTATTACTGGCTGTAATTGCTCTGTACGGGCGGTAAAATCGTTACCTGCTTTAAACTTTAAGTCGCCTACCTGCAATTGCATATTTTGATTGGCCGTGACCATTGCCATTTTTACCGGCTGTAAAAACTTACCATTATACGCGCCAGTTAAACCCATAGTTTCGTATTGCTCGCTCAAGTAACTCACTGTTTTTACTTCACCATGAGTAAGTGGGCCGCGACCTTGAAAGTCATCAGAGGCTAGCGTTTTTATATGCTGTTTAACGTTATTTAGGCTTACGCCGAGCGTATTTTCTAAAGGAGAATGCTCGCTTGCAGGTTCAGAGCAACCAAAGAGAGCGACTAGCAGGCTTAGGCTAGCGCTTTTAAAAAGAGTAGAGGCCATAGTTTTCTGAATAGTTTTAAAAATTGGCTTTTAATATAAAGGAAGCACTGATGTGAGTCGAATATTTATCATTTTGCCAGTTCTATTTTTCAAAAATTGAAAATTGCCGGTGTAGGGTGTATAAATAATCGACAACAATAAATGGAGCACACACAATGAGCCAATCTAAAAAAAGCGGATACCTGTTTATAGGCAGCGGCGTAGCATTTTTTGCAGCAGCTTTGCTCGCACAGCAAGCGATGTTTTTTGCTTTAGCTGCATCTTTTGTAGTGTTAGGTACAATTAGTATAAAAAAAGCGGCTTAATAGCCGCTTATTTAATTAACACCTTGTAATAAATACCTTTAAAACACCTACCAAATTAGTTTTTCCACCATTTATGGGTTATTGCAGCGTCGGTAGGGGTAAATATTTGTCCAAACTCGGGTGTACTCAATGTTACGTTATTTATGTTGCTTGCAGCCGTTACTCGTTCAAATGGGTCAACCCAAGCATGAAACGCCAAGTCAAACGTACCGTTATGAATAGGCACTAAAGTTTTACCTTGTAAATCAATATGAGCTTGAACCGATTGCTCTGGTGTCATGTGTATATCGGCCCAATCTTTGTCGTAGGCGCCTGTCTCAATTAGGGTTAAATCAAAAGGACCGTACTTGTTACCAATTTCTTTAAAGCCTGCGAAATAACCCGAATCACCACTAAAATAAACACTTTGCTGGGAGGTTTTAATAACCCACGAACCCCAAAGTGTGTTGTTTGCATCACTTAATCCACGGCCCGAAAAATGCTGGGTAGGAGTAAAGGCAACTAATGCATGTTCGGTTTGTAACTCCTGCCACCAGTTAAATGTGCTAATTTTGTTTTCATCCACTCCCCACTTAACTAAATCGGTATCTACACCAAGTGGCACATAAAACTGCTTAGTTTTTGCAGACAGCTTTTTAATAGCAGATTTATCAAGGTGATCGTAATGGTTGTGCGAAATAAGCACCTTATCGATTGGTGGCAGTTCGCTAATACTAATAGGTAATTTAGAAAAGCGCTTTGGCCCTACAAAAGAAAAAGGAGATGCGCGCTCACTAAATACCGGATCGAGTAACCAGTATTCGCCATGCACTTTTAAAAGCACGCTAGAGTGGCCAAGTTTAATGACATGCACAGTATTATTTGCAAGGGAGTTAAGCATTTTTGCTGTAACACTTTTAATTGCAATGGGCTTTTTAGGTGTAATGTTGGTACGCTTTTCTGTTATGTAACGCCCTAAAATTCCGAGTGTTTTCTTAAAGCTATTCGGCTCAACCTGTTGATGGTTATGAAATCTACCATTTTCGTAGTTATCTACATTAGGTGCTTCATTAACACCTTGCGCAACTATCTGTTTATTCACGCTACAACCTCCAAAAACAATGATGGCGATGATCACAACTACCCATCTTATAAATGTCATCGTTAAACCTTAAAGTAAACTAGTGAGTGTAGTTTTTCATTGTTTTGGTGAAAAGTAAACTATACAGTGCATTTTTTTATTGTTTAGTTAAAATGTAGCTATTAACAATTGCAGAACCCATTATGAAATTATCAGAAAAAAAACGCATAAATATTCTTCAAGCAGCAGAGCATCTGTTTTTTGAAAAAGGTGTAGAGCACACTAGTATGGATCAAGTTGCTGCAAAAGCGGAGGCTTCTAAGCGAACTGTTTATAATCACTTTGCGACAAAAGAAGAGCTATTTCAGGCTATTTTAACGACTATGCTGGCTAAAATTAATCATGGTGATGTTATTTACTTTAATAAAAATCAACCAATTGATTTGCAGCTTACTGCTATTGCCGAGCAAGAAGTGGCTATGCTTACATCGCCTGATTTTTTACGTTTAGCTAAAATTGCCTTTATGCAAATGCTACAAGAGCCGCAGCTAGCAAAGTCTTTAAGTAATAATACTATGGGGTGTATGACTTATTTAGAAGATTTTTTAGAGCAAGCTAGAACAGCAGGTGTTTTAAAAGGTGATGAGCTAAATATAGCTGCTAAACAGTTTGTGTATCAATTAAAATCGTTTGTGTTTTATCCGCTACTTTATGGGTTTGAAACAATAACAGATCAGCAAAATAATAAAGTAATTGAACAAACAGTCAGCTTATTTCTGGCTAAATATAAAGCGTAAACTTAAAAGTAAAAAACCAGCAGATAGCTGGTTTTAATCATATAGCAAGTAACTAATTACTCATCTGCGTATTTTACGCGAATTTTGCTTTTATCAACGCTTAATTGATTAAGTGCTTTAATAGCGCTTCTACTTTCTATGTCGTTTGGCATTTCTACAAAGGCAAAACCTTTTGATAAACCAGTATCTTTATCAAGCACCAAGTTACAGGTAGTTACTTTACCGTGTGCTGCAAACAACGTGCGAAGGTCTTGCTCTGTGGTAGCGCGAGACAAATTACGAACTAATAATTTCATATATAACCTAAATAAGGGGTTCGCTGAGGATTATCTCAAGTAACTTGGCTTTAACCTAATTTTATTTTTACCCTTTTATTTAAAGTTGTTTTTCGCAAATAGCTCAGCTAACAATTATAAAGCCATACTGGTAATAAAGATCTAGTTATTAAAACAAATAATTGGTAAGTTATATTTTACTTTATTTACTTACCATTAACCTGGGCTGGTTGTTTATGTCAAAGTTTGGCTTGCGTATTTTAACTATTACTTCTGTTTGTTCTTTGGGTATTTTAGTTGTAGGGTGCGGCAGCTCAGGGTCAAAAAGTGAGCCTGTAAATGCATCGGTTGTAGCGCAAAGCGCCGCGGTGATTAGCGGTCAAACAGCTGTAAGTATTGAAAATACCCGCGATATAGCAATTTCAGGTGAACTGTCTATAACGGATGCACAAGCCAATGAGGCAGTATTTAAAACGCAAAGCAATAACACCACAGCTTATGGTTTATTTAGCTTAACTGAAGATGGTAATTGGTCATATACACTTAACGGCGAGCATGCCACTGTGAGTGCACTAAACGAGGGCGAAACCTTACTTGATGAGATAACCGTCACATCGGTAGATGGCACCGAAGCGACAGTGTCTATAAGCATTATAGGCACTGCAGGCCGTGATGATTTTATAGTAACGCAAGAAACAACCCTCAATGCCGATGGCGAAAACACAGGGCTAAGTGCTTATACATTAATAGAAAATGCGTTTAGTGAAGGTGCAATTGAATCGCCTGATATGTATAGCGGGAATCATCAAGATGTTGTGCATATTATTGAAGATACTGACTCAACTGTAGGTAATCACTTTGTGTTTTTAGCACATCGTGATGAAGACCAAGATAAAGATAAGGGCGCAACCGACCGCCAGCGCAACGAAATAAAAGCCTTTGATAAATCGCCCGCCGCAACACTTGCCTTTAAAGACGAAACCGTACAATACAGTTGGAAGTTTAAAGTCTCTAGCGAGCTTGAGCTAAGTAGTAAATTCAGTCACTTTTTCCAAATAAAAGCCCGTAACGACAGCAACGACAATACCAATGGCAACGACGACCAACCTATTATTACGCTCTCTGGTGCACAAAAAAACAGTACAGGTAATCAGCTGCAAGTACGTTATAGCGCAGGCTTTGATGAAAACGGTAACAGCACAGGGCTTGATAAAAACCTTATCGAAACCGACTGGTCACTCATTACTGATGAATGGATTGCGGTATTTGTACAAGCTACTTTTAGTGAAGCGGGGCAATTTGAAATGACCCTAACCCGCTTAAGTGACAACGAGGTGCTATTTAGCATTAGCGAGCAAAACATAGATATGTGGCGTGGCTTTAGCGATGATGACTTTGCCCGTCCTAAATGGGGTATCTATCGTTCAATAGTCGAAACCGATAGCCTTCGCGCTGAAGAAGAGCAGGTACGGTTTGCTGATTTTGTGATTAAAAAAGGCGTTTTAGCGCAGTAAATATTTGCCTAGTTTTTTATCGTGGCTACTTACACGTTGTTGAATAATAGCCACTATGTGGCGGCGTATCCACTGCAAACCGGCATCGTTGTCTTGGCGCTTATGCCAAATAACAGAGACAGGCGTTGGTGGCGTATCAATAGGGCTTTTTAAAACTACGAGCTTATTGGTAAATATTTCCTGCTCAAGCGCTATTGAGGGAATGACACAAATAAGATCGGTATTTTTAAGAATGTTAGGTACATTTGCCGCGTTATTTACCGTCATCGCTACTCGGCGTTTTAACCCTAATACTCTTAGTGCTTGATCAGATGGCCCTAAAATATCGCCCGTAATTGATACTAATAAATGATCTGTATTAGCAAAGTCAGTAATACTTAAAGGGGCATTAGCAAGCGGGTGGTCAGGGCGCATAAGTACAACATATTTAGGCTTTAATAAGTGCTCGGCTCTAATAACGTTTTCAGACAGGGTGTAGCGATTAATTGCCAGTTCGGCTTCGGCGTCTTTAAGTACATTGGCAGCCTCTACCGCCCGATTAGGGATTGCATGGATATTAATGCCTGGGGCCTGCTGCTCAATAATTTTACGAAGAGGCCCCCATATCATTTCTACAAATATATCAGCGGCAGAAATCCGAAAAGTGCGCTGCGCTGTCGCTGGGTTAAATTCACTTTGGTTTATAGCATGCTCTAATGATCCAAGTGGCCCCTGTATTTGCCCCCATAAATTGTTAGCAAATGCTGTAGGTTGAATATTTCGGCCATCTTTTATAAATAACTCTTCTCCCCACGCTGCGCGCATACGTGCAAGCGCGTTAGATACCGCAGGTTGTGTCAGCGATAATTGCTCTGCTGCACGAGTGATACTGCCTTCAGTCATGATGGCATCAAAAATCATTAGTAAATTAAGCTCTTGAGGACGCATATAGCACCGTTATAAATTTTAAATGTAAGATTATTTTACATCATTTTTAGTGATGTGTTTTATATAATAATATAATTATTTTTATGCTTTTACCGCGTTCATAATATAAGCAGATTTTAACACAACTCGTACAGCAAGAGAGTTAACCATGTCAGCTATATATAAATTTGCATACACGTTTATTATTGCGCTATTAGCGATAATATTGGGTGCATGCAGCGATAAGCCAAGTTCTATTCAAAGTAATGATGATTCTACGCAAGGGGTGGGCGTAGAAGTGGCCGAAGTAATAAGTCAGCGAATAACCGAGTGGGACAGCTTTACAGGGCGGCTAGAGTCGCCGCAAATAGTGTCTTTGCGTCCTCGCGTATCTGGTTATATTGAAGCGGCAGTATTTGAAGAGGGTGAGCTGGTAAATAAAGGCGACACCTTATTTTTAATTGATAGCCGCGAATTTAATGCACAAGTAAACCGCCTAACAGCGCAACTTGATGAAGCAAAAAGCCGCTTAAAACTAGCAAAGCAAGATTTTAATCGAGCTAAAGAGCTATTTAAAAGTAAATCAATATCTAAAGAGTTATTAGAGACCCGAGGCGCAGAGGTTGACCAAGCAAATGCCTACGTAGCACAAAGTAATGCATCCCTTGAGCTTGCACAGCTAAACAAAACCTTTACACGCGTAGAAGCGCCTATTTCTGGGCGAGTGTCTCGTGCGTTAATTACCGAGGGCAACTATGTCAGTGCAGGGCAAACTGAAATGACCTCTATTGTCTCTACAGAGCAGGTTTATGCCTATTTTGATATTGATGAAGCAACATGGCTTAACTATCAACAAGCGCACCTTGGTAACAATCAATCTACCGTGTTACCTGTGGCAATGCGTTTAGCGAATGAGCAAGATTACCAACACTGGGGCAAGCTTAATTTTGTTGATAACCAAGTAAATACCCAAACCGGTACATTACGCGTGCGGGCTGTATTTAATAATCAAGACGGCGCGATTTTACCTGGGTTATTCGCCCATTTAAAATTAGCAGGGGGCAATACTGAGCAAGGTATTTTAATTGCTGAGAAAGCCATTGGTACCGATTTAAATAATAAATACGTTTTAACGGTTGATGAGCAAAATAAAGTGCAATACCGCGCCATTACTTTAGGCGACAAAGTAGGTGAGCTACGAGTTATTAAACAAGGTTTAAAAAGCGGCGAACGCATAGTAGTTAATGGCTTGCAGCGCGTGCGCTCTGGCGTACTCATTAAGCCAGAGTTAATTAATATGGCAAAGCAAAGTACTTTAAACGAGTTACAAGCATGGCAGCAAAAGGTTGATAATCAAAACCGCTTAGCCAATGCCGAGCCAACACTTGAAATAGGCATGTAATAATGAATTTTTCTCAGTTTTTTATTCATCGACCTATTTTTGCAGCGGTTTTATCTATTCTTATTTTTATAGGGGGAGCCATAGCCATATGGCAATTACCTATTACAGAATACCCAGATGTAGTACCCCCAACAGTTGTTGTTACAGCTAACTACCCAGGTGCCAATCCTAAGGTAATAGCCGAAACCGTGGCCACAGTGCTTGAACAAGAGATAAACGGCGTAGAAAACATGCTGTACCAGTCATCGCTTGCAAACTCTGCCGGCACCATGACATTAACAGTCACCTTTGCGATAGGAAGCGATCCCGACGAAGCAACTACCTTGGTACAAAATAGGGTAAATAGAGCAATACCTCGCCTACCAGAGGAAGTACAAAGGCTAGGTGTAGTCACCGAAAAGTCATCACCGAACCTTACCCTCGCGGTACACATAACTTCGCCTACAGGGCGATACGACAGTTTGTACCTGTCTAATTATAGCGATCAATTTATAAAAGATGAGCTAAAGCGCATTAATGGCGTGGGCCAAGTACGTGTATTTGGCGCAGGCGATTACAGTATGCGTGTGTGGCTAGAGCCTAACAAATTAGCGGCGCTCAATTTAAATCCAAGTGATGTAGTTAATGCTATTCGCTCGCAAAATCAGCAAGCTGCGGCAGGAAGCCTAGGCGCACAACCCATAGGCACCAGTGAGTTTCAATGGCTTATCAATGTAGAAGGGCGCTTAATAGAGCAAGACGAGTTTGAAGAAATAATCGTAAAAACGGGTGATAACGGCGAAATTACACTGCTAAAAGATGTTGCTAGAGTAGAGCTAGGTGCAGATAGTTATACCCTTAGGCCACTTCTTAATAATGAATCAATTGCCGCTGTGCCTGTTTTTCAAGCGCCAGGCTCTAATGCATTACAAATTTCTGACGATGTGCGCGCTAAAATGGCTGAACTGTCGGCGCTATTTCCAGAGGGCATGAGCTATGAAATAGTGTATGACCCTACCGTATTTGTAAGGGGCTCTATTGAAGCTGTAGTCGATACATTATTTGAAGCGGTTTTATTAGTTGTGTTGGTCATCGTGCTGTTTTTACAAACATGGCGAGCATCTATTATTCCGCTGGTGGCAGTGCCAATTTCATTAGTGGGCACCTTTGCTTTTATGCACTTAATGGGATTTTCACTTAATGCGTTGTCGTTATTTGGCTTGGTGTTAGCAATCGGTATTGTTGTTGATGATGCCATTGTTGTGGTCGAAAACGTTGAAAGAAACATCAGTGAGGGATTAAGCCCCATTGATGCAACCACTCAAGCAATGAAAGAAGTAACAGGGCCTATTATTGCCACTACTTTAGTGCTTGCTGCGGTGTTTATTCCTACTGCGTTTATGAGCGGTTTAACAGGGCAATTTTATCGTCAATTTGCTCTTACAATTACTATTTCAACAGTACTTTCTGCCATTAACTCGCTTACGCTGAGCCCAGCGCTGGCTGCATTATTACTCAAACCTCATGGGCAAGACAACGATTGGTTAAGTCGTGCCATTAATAAATTATTTGGCCGTTGGTTATTTGCGCCTTTTAACAAAATGTTCGATAAAGCCTCGGGTAAATACACAGGAGCCGTTGGCCGAATAGTGCATAAAGGCGGCATAATTGGTGTGCTATACGTTGGTTTACTGGCCTTAACGTGGCAGCAGTTTGAAAATACGCCAACAGGGTATGTTCCGCCGCAGGATAAAATGTATCTCGTCGCTTTTGCGCAATTACCTAATGCAGCATCGCTAGATCGCTCTGAAGCGGTGGTTCGCCAAATGTCAGAGATAATCAGGGCGCACCCAGGCGTTAGTGACGCCGTTGCCTTTGCAGGTTTAAGCATTAATGGTTTATCTATAAACCCAAGTTCGGGGATGATGTTTACACCGTTAGAGCCGTTTTCAAATCGGCAGGGCCCGCGCATGTCGGCAGCTGAAATAGCGGAAGATTTAAATAAACAACTTAGTCAAATAAAAGGCGCTAATGTTGCTATATTTCCGCCTCCTCCAGTAAGGGGAATGGGCACCATTGGTGGCTTTAGGCTGCAGCTTGAAGATAGAGGCTCATTAGGGTTTGACACCTTGCAGCAAGTAACAAATGAAGTAATTGCTAAGGCTAAAGCCGACCCCGCCCTTGCTAATGCGTTTACCAGTTTTACAACCGACGTACCACAGCTAGATGTAAAGGTAGACCGTAAAAAGGCACTAAGCTTAGGGCTTGAAATAAACACCTTATTTGAAGCGATGCAAGGCTATTTGGGCACAGTTTATGTGAACGACTTTAATTTATTTGGTCGCACGTACCAGGTAAATGTGCAGGCCGATGCACCCTACAGGGAAGATGTAGAGCAAATTAAGCAATTAAAAGTGCGCAATAAAAATGGCGATATGATCCCCCTTGGCGCAGTGCTTAGTATTGAACATAGTTTAGGGCCGGATAGAGTAATGCATTATAACGGCTATGTTACGGCTGAGGTTAACGGCGTACCCGCACCAGGGTATAGCTCTGACCAAGCTAAAGCCGCAATAGAAAAAATACTCGATGAAACACTGCCAATGGGTATTGCGTATGAGTGGACAGACATAACCTATCAGCAAATTTTAGCGGGCGATACTTCAATGTATGTATTTCCACTTATTGTATTGCTTGTATTTTTGGTTTTAGCAGCGCAGTACGAAAGCTTACGTTTGCCTGTCGCTATTATTTTAATTGTGCCTATGACATTGCTAAGTGCGCTGATTGGTGTGGCTATTTATGGTGGTGATAATAATATTTTCACCCAAATTGGCCTAATCGTGTTGTTTGGACTTGCCACTAAAAACGCTATTTTAATTGTTGAGTTTGCAAAAGAGCTACAAGATACAGGTATGGATGCATTTAATGCCATTAAAGAGGCGAGCCGGTTGCGATTACGGCCAATATTAATGACCTCAATAGCATTTATTATGGGGGTTGTACCTATGGTGTTCTCATCGGGAGCAGGCTCTGAAATGCGCCAAGCTATGGGCGTTGCGGTATTTTCTGGCATGATAGGCGTAACGGTGTTTGGCTTAATACTTACACCTGTGTTTTATTATATACTTAAACGCAGTGGTAAAAATTAAACCGACAAAAAAGCCCTTAGCAATTTAATTGCTAAGGGCTTTTTTAATGCGTTTTAAAAAGTAATTATTTTACTTCTTTACCTGCAGCTTGTTGGTCAGCGTGATAGCTTGAACGAACAAATGGGCCAGAGGCAGCATGCGTAAAGCCAATTTCATCAGCGTATTCTTTTAGTGCGTCAAATTCCGCTGGTGGCACGTAACGTTTAACTGGCAAGTGATGCTTAGAAGGCTGTAAGTATTGGCCAACGGTAAGCATGTCAACGTTATGCGCACGTAGGTCACGTAATACTTCTTCTATTTCACTAATTTCTTCACCTAGTCCAACCATTAAGCCAGACTTAGTTTTTACCTCTGGGTGCGCTTCTTTAAAGCGACGAAGTAATTCTAACGACCATTTGTAATCGGCACCCGGGCGCGCAAGCTTGTACAAACGCGGGGCAGTTTCTAGGTTGTGATTAAACACATCAGGTGGCGTTTCAATTAAAATCTCCAGTGCGCGGTCCATACGACCACGAAAATCTGGCACTAAAATCTCAATAGTAATGGTTGGGTTGTGCTTACGGATTTCGCGAATACAATCGGCAAAATGCTGTGCGCCGCCATCACGTAAATCATCACGGTCAACCGAGGTAATAACCACGTAGCTAAGCTTCATGTCTTTAATTGTCAGTGCAAGCTTTTCAGGCTCTGCTGCATCAGGTTTTAGTGGGCGACCATGGGCAACATCACAAAATGGGCAACGACGAGTACAAATAGCACCTAAAATCATAAAGGTAGCAGTACCGTGGTTAAAACACTCAGAAAGGTTAGGGCACGAGGCCTCTTCACATACTGAGTGTAAGCCGTGCTTGCGCATAGCTTGTTTTATACCGTCGATACGCTCGGTAGATTTTGGTAAGCGAATTTTAAGCCACTCTGGCTTGCGCAACATTTCAGTTTTTTCTGTAGGTAAAACTTTAACGGGGATCAACGCCATTTTTTCTGCGTCGCGTAGTTTTACACCTGGTTCCATTTTGACTGGTTTATTCATTCGTTTTCAAACCCTTCAGTATGCTTAACCTGTGTTGCATTAAGCTTCTTTATCATGTGTTTTACCAGCCCTTCACCTGCTTGTGCTAAGTTTTGAGGGCCGTTTAATTCTTTCGTTTGCACCATGTTCATGCCGGCATAACCACACGGGTTGATGCGTAAAAACGGGCTTAAGTCCATGTTAACATTTAATGCTAATCCATGAAACGAGCAACCACGACGAACACGTAATCCTAATGATGCAATTTTACTGTCGTTTACGTACACACCGGGTGCATCGGCTTTTGCGTAGGCTTTTATATCATACTCATTAAGGGTATCAATAATGCACTCTTCAAGCCATGTAACAAGCTCGCGCACACCGATTTTTAAGCGGCGCAAGTTAAATAATACATACATCATTTGTTGGCCGGGGCCATGGTAAGTAACTTGCCCGCCACGGTCTACCTTAATGACTTCTATGTCACCAGGGGCGAGTAAATGCTCATCTTTACCAGCTTGGCCTTGTGTAAATACACTCTCGTGCTCTACAAGCCAAATTTCATCTGGCGAGCTGTCGTCACGGGTGTCGGTATAGGCTTGCATTTTTTGCCAAATTGGCATGTAACGCTGACGGCCTAGTTGGCGTACGATTAAAGTGTTTTCGTTCACAACAAGTCTCAACTATGGCTTAAAGCATATGGCGTACGTCATCAATGTTGCTGATCACGTTGTAAATTTCTTCTATGTGTTTACCGCTTGTCACTGTGGCAACAAACGTTACCGACTCATAATTGCCTTTACTGCTTGGCTTCACTTTTGGTGCGTAGTCACCAGGTGCAATAGGTTGTAATTTAGCTAAAATTTGTTCCGTAAGGTTAACGTTTGCTAAACCCATAACTTTAAATGTGAACGGACATGGGTACTCAAGGTACTCATCAAATTTAGTATTTTTAACAGGTTGAACCACGACGGTGACTCCTCAAACAAAAAATGTTGGCTACGTGAGATAATATCAATCCGCAATAAGACTTAATCATTTTGCGGGGCTAAACATGTTGCTACCTGCGTTAAAAAATGCTCATTTAGAACAACTAAATAGCGATTTATTAGCCAAGTTATCAACACGTTTTTCCAGCCTCAAAATAGATTACTGAATTAACCGAATTGGTATAACGCTAAGCGTGACTGGCAGGTTTAGGGTGATCCTGCTTATATGGGGCGCATTCTAGCATTTTTCAAGCAAAAAAAAACGCCTCATAACAGAGGCGCTTCGTTTAACAACCCAACGACTGTCGGGTTATTTTTACGTTTACATAATTTGTAAACGTAAGTAGTCGTAAATTTTGCTAAAGAAGCTGCCTTCTTCCACTTCTTCAAGTGTAACTAGTGGGTATTGTGCAATGTCTTCGCCCTCTAGTTGTAAGAATAACGTACCTACTTTAGTGCCTTTCGCTAATGGTGCTTCAAGCGTGTTGTCTAGCTCAAAGTTAGCTTTAAGGTTTTTATGTTGACCACGTGGAATGGTAATTGGGGTATCTTCTAAAATGCCTAACGATACATTTTCTTTATTACCCATCCAAATACGTTGCTCTGCAAAGCTGTCGCC
This sequence comes from Pseudoalteromonas sp. 2CM41L, assembly GCF_023161905.1. Classification (NCBI taxonomy): domain Bacteria; kingdom Pseudomonadati; phylum Pseudomonadota; class Gammaproteobacteria; order Alteromonadales; family Pseudoalteromonadaceae; genus Pseudoalteromonas; species Pseudoalteromonas sp. 2CM41L. The sequence goes on along the minus strand of NZ_JALNTN010000004.1, from coordinate 126,360 downwards.
TGCTTTGTAAGGTGTAATTGTTTCAAAAAAGCGAAATCCGTAGTTAAGTAGTTTTTTGCTTTCTACTTTACGTGCGCGCTCGCTTGATGTGCCCATAACAACCGCAATTAAACGCATGTCGTTTTTAGTCGCAGACGTTACTAAGCTATAACCTGCCTCTGATGTGTGACCCGTTTTAATGCCATCAACATCTAGGCTTTCATCCCATAACAAAGAGTTACGGTTATATTGTTTAATACCGTTGTAAGTAAACGATTTTTGCTTATAAAGTGCGTACTCATCAGGTACATCACGAATAAGTGCAGCGCCTAGGGTCGCCATATCACGTGGGGTAGTGTAATGCTCGTCTGTATCTAAACCGTGGCTATTAATAAAGTGGCTATTGCTCATGCCTAATTTAGCGGCATGGGCATTCATTAAATCAGCAAATGCGCTTTCGCTACCTGCAATGTGCTCAGCCATGGCTACACACGCATCATTACCAGATTGAATAATAATACCGTGATTAAGCTCATCAACACTTATTTGCTTGCCTACTTCAATAAACATTTTTGACGATTCAGGGAAGTTTTTAGCCCAGGCTTTTTCGCTCACTGTAACCATATCGGTTGGTGCAATGTTACCGGCGTTTATTTCTGTACCAATTACATAACTGGTCATCATTTTAGTTAAGCTTGCAGGGGCTAGCTTTGTATCAGCTTCACCTTCAGCAATAACTTTACCTGTTGTAAAGTCTACTAAAAAATAACCTTTTGCATTAATTTGAGGTGGAGCCGGAATAATTTGGGCGCTGGCTGAAAATACGGCGGCTGTGCAAACTAAGCCGCATACACCTTTGAGGATTTTATGTTTAATTGATTTCATCATACTCATTAATGGTTAAAGTTAAAAATTCGCGTTAGTCCATCTTATACCCAAACTACCCCGAGATGCGAGCGTCGTTGGAATTAAAAACAACTTAGACAAGGCATTGATTGTCAATAATAGTCACTCTATTGTTCAAATCAATAACGCAGTATAAATCGTTTTTAAACCACGCTTTAGGGCGTTTCACTGAGGCTGATTTTCTGTGTTGTTATTTTTTAAAAGGGATTGCCATTTAAAAAATAACACCTAGATTTTAAGCCCCAATACAACGCTGAATCCTACATTTTGGCGTGGTTTAGGTATTTGTCTTACTGAGTGTAAAGCAAGAACGCGTTTTGAAATTGGTTTTGTTTTAATTTTTTTAATACGTCTTGTGCATGCTGGGCATCTTTAATCGGGCCCAAATGCAAACGATAAATGTTGTCTGCTTTTACTATATTAGTAGGTACTTGATACTGCAGGCGTAATGTAGAAGCTAATGCTTCAATATTGCTAAGCGTACTACCCGCAGCTACCTGTATATATGTTTTACGTGCAGGAATGCTGTCGAGCGTAATCGCCTCTAGCTTAACCTTGGCTGTACCGTGAGTGTAATAGCCTAATTTATAAGCAGCAGCATACGAAAGATCTATTATTCTGTCATCATGAAACGGCCCACGGTCGTTTACACGTACAATCACCGATTTATTGTTGGCAGTATTAGTAACGCGTACAAAGCTTGGCAGGGGTAAGGTTTTATGCGCAGCGCTCATGGCAAACATATCGTAAATTTCACCGTTTGAGGTATGGTAACCATGAAACTTACGGCCGTACCACGAAGCGATCCCTTCTTCTGTATACCCTTTTTCATCAAGCATTGGCGTATAACGTTTGCCTAATACCTCGTAGGGGCGACTTGCACTGGCACTTTTTTTAACATCCACCACAACGGCATCTTGCATTTCAAGTGCGGTTGGCGCGCGTAAAGGTGCGGCGTCGTGCTCCATATGATAACGACTATTAGAGCCGCTACTACATGCGCTTAACATAAATATTAAGGCTGAAATAAATAACAGCTGGGTAGGCTTATTCATTATTTTAAAAGCATCCTTTTATCTGTCGCAATTGACATAATAATGCCAAATCCGGCCATTAACGTCACCATAGAGGTGCCGCCATAACTAATAAGGGGTAAAGGTACACCTACAACAGGCAACAAGCCCGATACCATGCCTATATTTACAAAAATATAAACAAAAAAGGTGAGGGTAAGGGCGCCGGCCAATAATTTACCAAACGCATCTTGCGCGTTTACCGCAATGTATAAGCCACGGCCGATAATAAATAAGTACAGGCTTAATAAAACACACACACCAAATAAGCCAAACTCTTCACTTAATACCGAAAATATAAAGTCGGTATGGCGCTCTGGTAAAAATTCGAGTTGTGATTGCGTGCCTTGCAACCAGCCTTTACCTTCTATACCGCCTGAGCCGATGGCTATTTTGGATTGAATAATATGATACCCCGAGCCAAGCGGATCGCTCTCTGGGTCTAAAAACGTTAATACGCGCTGCTTTTGGTAGTCGTGCATACCGTAGTGCCAAAATGGCCATGCAGCCAGTGCGACAACCGAGCTTAAAAAGCCAATTAAACGCCAGCTTAAACCCGATAAAAACAACACAAATATTCCTGAGCTGGCAATCAAAATTGAGGTGCCTAAGTCGGGCTGTTCTTTAATTAATAAGGTAGGCAGCATCACGATGACAAAGCCAATAATTAGGTGTAATGGACGTGGCGGAAGTTGGTTTCGGCCAATATACCAAGCCACCATCATAGGGACTGCCAGCTTCATAAGTTCTGAGGGCTGAAAGCGAGTAATACCTAAATTTAACCAGCGCTGAGCGCCTTTTGAGCTCACGCCAAATAGCAATACGCCCACCAACATGAGTAACCCAACACAGTAAAGGGGGATCACTAAGCGTTTAAGAGTCGCGGGGGAGAACTGTGCAAGCACTATCATGCCTATAATAGCGCCGCCCATACGGGTGATATGGCGGATCATCATGGCCGAGTCTTGGCCACTTGCGCTATATACTATGGTGATACTGCCTGCCATCATAAGTAATAAGGCAATTAGTAACGGTAAGTCTAAATGCATGCGCATCCATATCGAGCGCTGGGTGTTTAATACGGTCATTGCGCTGTATTCCTAGCAACTTCTATTGGGTTTGCTGCAAAATAGTAATCCATTAGCTCACGTGCAATAGGTGCACCCACAGAGCTTCCGCCACCGGTGTTTTCTACCACAATTGAAACCACAATTTTAGGGTCGTCATACGGAGCAAAACCAATATAAATCGCGTTATCGCGTTGGCGCTCCTTTAGTGATTTTGCATCGTAACGCTCACCTTGGGCAATACTCACTACTTGCGCTGTGCCTGTTTTACCCGCAGGGTCATAATTAGCGCCTTTAAATGCACGGTGTGCCGTTCCTGTTACTTTTTTTACGGTATTGTGCATGGCATCGAGCGCGATACGCCAGTTATCAGGGTTATTAAGTACCACTGGCGGTTTTTCTTCGTTATTAATTTGCGTCACTTGGTCTTCTTTTTTAGCCACTTGTGCTAAATGCGGCGGGTGGTTTATGCCTTTATTAACCAATATGTTAGTCGCGTTAGCAATTTGAATAGGGGTGGCAGTCCAATACCCTTGGCCAATCCCCACTGAAATAGTATCGCCACGCCACCACGACTCTTTAAAGCGGCCTTCTTTCCACTCTTTTGAGGGCAATATGGCTGTGGTTTCTTCGTGTATGTCTATTCCCGATAAGTCACCAAAGCCAAAGCGCGCCATAAAATTACTAATTTTTGTTATGCCTAAGCGGTATGCCGCATCGTAAAAGTAAGTATCGCACGACTCTTCAATCGCTTTGTAAACATCTACATGGCCGTGGCCCCAACGTTTCCAATCGCGCCATTTATGTTCAACATTCGGTATTTGAAAAAAACCAGGATCCCACACCGAGGTGCTTTCACTGACAATGTTTTCTTCAAGTGCCAGTATAGCCATATGCGGTTTTACTGTGGAAGCTGGCGCATAGCGCCCTTGAGTGGCACGGTTAATTAGAGGGCGGTCGGGGTTTAGCAGTGCTTTATAATCTTTACTGCTAATACCATGGACAAATAAATTAGGGTCGTAACTTGGGTTTGAATAAAGTGCTAATACGCCGCCATCTTTGGCATCCATTACTACAACCGCGCCGCGCATATCTTTAAGCGCATGTTGGGCTATTTGCTGTAAACCTATATCTAAGGTAAGCACTAAATCACTGCCCGGCTGCGGGGGGGTCATACTTAATGTGCGAATAACACGGCCGCGGTTATTCACCTCAACGCGTTGAGAGCCGACTTGGCCATGCAAAAGCTGCTCGTAATATTTTTCTATGCCAAGCTTACCAATATCGTGCGTAGCGCGGTAATTTGTGGCTTGGTCTTCTTGTTCTAACTTATTAAGTTCTTTGCGGTTTAGTTTTGCAACGTAGCCTAATGCATGGGTTAGCGTATCGCCATATGGGTAAAAGCGTGCAAGGCGCGCCTCAATGCTAAAGCCCGGAAATTTATGCTGATTAACCGCAAATTGGGCCACTTCGGTTTCATCTAAGCGGGCTTTTAGTACTTGCGACTTAAAACGACGCGTATGCTTTATGTCATCAATAAAGTCTTTTTTTTGCTGCTCGGTAATCGTAATTATTTTGCTAACTTGCTCAAGCGATTTAGCTAAATCGTCGACCTCTTCAGGAATAACCTCGAGGTTATAAACGGGTTTGTTTTCAGCAAGCAGTACACCGTTGCGGTCGTAAATGAGGCCACGGTTTGGCGCAATAGGAATTACTTTAATACGGTTATCGTTAGAGCGGGTTTGATAGTCGGTGTGTTCTTCTACCTGAATGGTATAAAGATTAGAAAGCAAAATTGCCACTAAGCCTAAAACAAAAATAAAACCCACAAATGCGCGCCGTGCAAATAAGTTTGCCTCAGCGGAATGGTCGCGTATTGTGGGTCTTTGCTTAATCATAACAAGGCGTTACTCGCGATGATAAGGATGGTTGTTATTTAAGCTCCAGCCTCGGTATAGGCTTTCGGCAACAATAATACGCACTAAAGGGTGCGGTAACGTTAAGTTAGATAACGACCATTTTTGCTCAGAGGCGGCAATGCACTCAGGGGCTAACCCTTCAGGGCCGCCAATAAGCAAACTAACGTCGCGGCCATCGAGCTGCCACTTTTCCATATTTTTAGCAAGCTGGTGAGTATCAAGTGGTTTACCTGTTACCTCTAGGGTAACAATGCGATTGCCTTTTGGAATAGCGGCTAAGGTTTTTTCACCTTCGGTGTGCAAAATGCGTTTAATATCGGCATTTTTACCGCGTTTACCGGCCGGAATTTCTATTAACTCAAGCGCCATATCTTTAGGAAAACGGCGTTGGTACTCTGCAAATCCGGTTTCTACCCATGCTGGCATTTTTGTGCCAACGGCAATCATTTGTATTTTCACGTAATACTTCCAAGCTCAATTAAAAAATAGTGGCGCTTAGCCCCACAGTTTTTCTAGATCGTAATAGCTACGTGCGTGATCTTGCATCACGTGTACAACTACATCACCTAAATCTACCAGTACCCATTCGCCTTCGTCTTGACCTTCGTAACCTAAAGGTTCTTCGCCAGCGTGGCGAGCTTCTTTTGCTACGTTATCGGCAATTGATTGCACATGACGCTTAGAAGTACCCGAACACACAACCATGTAATCGGTAATGTCTGAGCTGTCACGTACGTCTAGTTGTACCACGTCGCGTGCTTTCATATCGTCAATTTTGTCTAGTGCAAAGGCAAGTAGTTGTTTCGAATCCAAGGTATTGTCTCAATTTTAAATTTAATAGCGTGCATTTTAACATGCTAGGGGGTTTTAATCATCACTTTGATAAAGCTGGTGTTGCTTAATGTAGTGACTGACTGGTTCGGGTAATAGTTCATTATTTTTATTGGTTTTTTTTAATTGCTCTCGAATAGTGCTTGAGGCAGCATCAAGGGTTTCACCAGATAAAAAATAAAGCTTACCAAAGTTGTTTGTGGCAAGTTGCTGTGGCGCTTCAGTGTGGGCATTACTGACATAGCTTTTAAGCGCCTTATTTGGGTTACATGTTTGCCCCGGGCGATGATAAACCACTATATGGCATAGCTGTGTAATTGCTTGCCATTCATACCATTTGTCGAGGTTATTAAATGAGTCCATGCCCATTAAAAAAAGAATTGGCGTATCTGGGTGCTCAGCTCTTAGCTCTTGTAAACTCAACAATGAGTAAGAAGGCCCAGTACGATTAAGCTCTCTTAAATCAAGTGCAAAATGAGGGTAAGGGGCAATAGCGGCATTGAGCATATTAATACGGTGCGCTGTACTTATACCCGGCGCAGCTTTGTGCGCGGGCAGGGCACAGGGCATAAAGTACAACGTGGATAAGTTAAATGTACTTATACACTGTGAGGCCATATTTAGGTGGCCTAAATGCACGGGGTCGAAGGTACCGCCAAAAATTGCAATCATGTTAAAAATCTTTAGTTAAGTGCGTGGCAAGGCATTGGAATATCAAGCGGCTGGCAAAACTTAATACAAATATGCGCAAGCGCTTGGTAAGGCGCAATTAAGTTACCTTGTTTGTAGCTTGAATCAAACAGTGCAAGCTCACTGCTTATTTGCTCAAGTGTATTAATATTTAAGCGGTTAATCGCATTTTGCACTGGGCCTTGCTGGTTTTTCCAAATCCCATTTTTTTTAAATAACTGTGCGATAGGCTCGCCATTTAAAAGCCCTTGCTGAATAGTGAGCAAACTGGTGAGCTCTTTATTTATAGCCCATAAAATACTCACCACTTCGGTGTTATCGCTGGCCAGTTTATTAAGTACTTTAATTGCTTGCTTGGCGTGGCCATTTAATAGGGCATCACTTAAGTCAAAAATATCAAACTTGGCTTGATTTAATAGCCCTTGCATCACAAGTTGCTGGGTTATTAAGGCATTACCATGCAGTAGCGAGAGCTTTTCGAGCTCCTGGAAACACGCTAACAAATTGCCTTCGGTAGCGTTAATTAAGCTCAATTTTGCTTCGTTTTGCATATTTAGAGAAAGGCGCGCTACTTGTTCATCTAACCAGCGTTTTAAATGATTCCCTGCAAGCGGGTAGCACGGTACAAATACACCGTGTTTATCGAGTGCTTTAAACCAAGCGCCACGTTGTACGTCTTGGCTGGCTTTAGCCCCTTTTACAATTAAAATGGTATCGGGGTTAATTAACTCGACTATTTTTTTAAAGGAATTACTACCTGGGGTGCCAGGTTTTTGTTGGTTTAAATCAAGCTCAATTATAGTGCGCGCACTAAACAAAGACATGCTTTGATATTGAGCTATAATTTCTTGCCAATCAAACCCTTGCATTAGGGTAAATTTAATTACCTCATCAAAGCCTTGGGCTTTTGCTGTGTCGCGTATTTGCTGCACACATTGCGCTTCTTGAAACGGTTCTTCACCAAACACTAAATAAAAGGGTTTCAAACCTTTATTTAATTCACTCGGTAACTGATTAGCATAACAGCGCATTATAGTTGCGACAGCTCTCTAACAATACGACCACTGGCTTGCTTACGAATTTCGCTAATAAGCAGCTCAAGCTCTTTTGCTTTTGCAAGTGCGTGATCGGGGTCGTCTTGGTAGTTACGATAAAGCTCAAAGCGTTTTTCTATGGCTTTTTCGCCTGGGCGTTTAACAACATAGCTTACCCCGTAGGCAAGCTCGTATTCAGCCACCTGACCATTTTGAAACAACGACAAGGTTTGGCGCTCAATGCTTTCTTTGCGTAAGTAAAGCTGGGCAACATTTTTAGCCGAAGGTGTCAGTTCTACGTTACTGGCTTTAAGCTCTTTTTTAAGGTTTAAAAATAACGATGATTTTTCATCATCACCTTTAAGTGTAAGCGTTTTAAGGTTATCAGGCAGGCTAGAGGCTTTCTTTAAATGAAAGCCACAGCTAGATAACACAAAACACATTAGCACTAAGGCTAATGTGTTTTTAAGGGGGTTAAAGCTAACCATTTAGTTAGCTACCACGTTAAGTAGTTTACCCGGTACGTAAATAATTTTACGAATGGTTGCGCCATCAGTAAATTTAGTTACGTTAGACTCAGCAAACGCAAGTGCTTCTACCTGCTCTTGTGTTGCATCGGCCGCTACAGTTAGCTTAGCGCGTAGTTTGCCGTTTACTTGTACGATGATTAATTTTTCATCTTCAACAAGGGCAGACTCGTCAACTTTAGGCCATGCTGCATCTAAAATGTCACCCTCTTTACCAAGCTCTTGCCATAACTGGTGCGATAAATGCGGCGTAATTGGCGCAAGCATAATAAGTAGGGCTTCTAATGCTTCGTTAGCAATAGCAACATCTTGCGTATCGTTTAACGGCGCTTTTAATAACTTATTAGAGAGCTCCATAATGGCAGCAATTGCAGTGTTAAACGTTTGACGACGCTCAATATCATCGCTCACTTTTGCAATGGCTTTGTGTAGCTCACGACGCAGTACTTTTTGTGGGTTACTAAGCGCTGATTTATCAAGTGCTTGGTAGCCAACTGTTTTCACATCTACTGCGTATTTCCAAATACGTTTTAAGAAGCGGTGCGCGCCTTCAACGCCTGAGTCTGACCATTCAAGCGTTTGCTCTGGTGGTGCGGTAAACATCATAAATAAACGCACAGTATCTGCACCGTATTGGGCAATTACTTCTTGTGGGTCTATACCGTTGTTTTTAGACTTAGACATTTTGCTCATGCCCGATGAGAACACAGGTTCACCATCTTCTTTGTGCCATGCTTTAGTTACGCGGCCTTTTTCGTCAGTTTCGGTATTTACATCGCTTGGCGAAATCCATACGTCACCGCCTTTTTCATCTTTACGGTAGAACGTTTCGGCAAGTACCATGCCCTGACAAAGTAAGCGATCGAATGGCTCGTCTGAATTTACTAAACCAAAATCACGTAATAACTTATGGAAAAAACGCGAATACAATAAGTGTAAAATAGCGTGCTCAATACCACCTATGTATTGGTTCACTGGTAACCAATAGTTAGCTGCTGCTGGGTCTAGCATGCCTTCGTCGTGACGCGGGCTACAGTAACGTGCGTAGTACCAAGACGACTCCATAAAGGTGTCAAAGGTATCTGTTTCATGTGTTGCTGGTACGCCGTTTACCGTTGCTTTTGCCCATTCTGGGTCTGCTTTGATTGGCGAAGTAACGCCATTCATAACTACATCTTCTGGTAAACGTACTGGCAGCATTTCTTCGGTGGCGGCTAATTCGTTACCGTTTTCGTCGCTCAGCATTGGGATTGGTGAACCCCAGTAACGCTGGCGGCTAACACCCCAATCACGTAAGCGGAAGTTAACTTTACGCTCACCCACACCCAGTGCTTCTAGTTTGTCGGCAATAGCGTTAAATGCGCCTTCAAAATCAAGGCCATCAAATTCGCCAGAATTAACTAACACGCCTTTTTCAGTGAATGCTTCTTTTTTTAAATTTACTTCAAGCTCTGAGCCTTCAACCGGTGCAATTACTTGTTTTATGTCTAGGCCGTATGCTGTGGCAAATTCATAGTCGCGTTGGTCGTGAGCAGGTACTGCCATCACCGCGCCTGAGCCGTAATGCATTAATACAAAGTTAGCAACCCAAATTGGAACTTGCTCGCCCGTTAATGGGTGAGTCGCGTAAAAGCCTGTTGCAATGCCTTTTTTCTCCATAGTGGCCATGTCTGCTTCGGCAACTTTGGTGTTTTTGCATTCTTCAACAAACATTGCAATTGCATCGCTGTTTTTAGCGGCTTCTTGCGCAATAGGGTGGCCACCGGCAACGGCTAGGTAAGTTACACCCATAAATGTATCTGGACGTGTAGTGTATACGCTAAACTTTTCGTTGTTGTCGGTACGCGTAAACTCAATGTCTAACCCTTCAGAGCGACCAATCCAGTTGCGCTGCATGGTTTTAACTTGCTCAGGCCAGTCTTCTAACTTGTCTAAGTCATCTAAAAGCTCTTGTGCGTAGTCAGTAATTTTAATAAACCACTGTGGAATTTCTTTTTGCTCAACCACTGCACCAGAGCGCCATCCGCGGCCATCTATAACTTGTTCGTTAGCAAGTACAGTTTGATCAACTGGATCCCAGTTAACCGTTGACATTTTTTTGTACACTAAGCCTTTTTCGTACAGCTTAGTGAAAAACCATTGTTCCCATTTGTAGTATTCTGGGTGACACGTGGCTATTTCACGATCCCAGTCGTAACCAAAGCCTAATTGCTTAAGTTGGTTACGCATGTAATCAATGTTTTCGTACGTCCACTTAGCTGGTGCTGTTTTGTTTTTGATAGCGGCGTTTTCTGCAGGTAACCCAAACGCATCCCAACCCATTGGTTGCATAACGTTTTTGCCTTGCAGGCGCTGGAAACGAGAAACAACATCACCAATGGTGTAATTACGCACATGACCCATATGCAGTCGGCCACTTGGATACGGGAACATAGAAAGGCAGTAATACTTTTCTTTGCTCTCATCTTCGGTGACTTTAAATACCTGGTTTTCTTCCCAGTAACTTTGGACTTTTGACTCTATGTCTTGCGGGTTATATTGCTCTTGCATCTATGATTCCAGACTTCTTGCAAACTAATAAAAAATTGCCGATAGGATACCCCAAATAAAAGCCTAATCACAGCGTATAAGCACGGTTTTGTTAAAATCTCACTTTCAGTGCAGGTTAACCTATACTTATCTATGTTAAAGGCCAACACGCCCTTGATTTTGATGGAGTATAAAATGGCAGATTATAAAACATGGCTTAGCGATTTAACTAATTGGTTAAAAGATGTAAAAGATCACGAAGTAAAAGATGCAATGACCCGATTTGTTGAATCTGAGCAAGCACTTAAAGACCTAGGCAAAGAAAAATACGGACTCTATAAAAGTTATTTGCAGCGCGACATAGAACACGTTCAAGAAAACGAATCGCACTATAATTCGCTTGCATGGCAAGAGCTTAAAGAGTCGTTATGGTATGAGCTTTCACACATAGAGGACAAAACCCAGCTTGAATGGCAGTCTCTTAGTCAAGATTTTAAGCACAATGGGATGTATCACGCAGGCGAATGGATAGCCATGGGCACATTAGTATGTAAGAATTGCACCCATAGTTTTGATATTTATCACGCTACACAAATTACACCGTGCATTGAATGTGATGGTATTTATTTTAGCCGTAAGGCATTACAACCCTAAATATATGTATTAAGTGGCTTGTAGGCCACTTAATACGCCCAAAGCCAGCGAGTATGTTGGTACAAAAAGAAGTTAGAATGACGAAAAAACTGCTGCCATTATCTGTTTCACAGCTCGCACCGAGCATTTCTACTAATCACGTTAGCACGTGTATGAGCAATCCATACCCAGAGCAACTTACCTTTATAGGCCAACAACGCGCCCAAAGTGCGCTCGACTTTTCACTTGGGATGGAGCTGCCAGGCTATAATGTTTATGTAATGGGTGAGGCCGCGCATGGCCGATTTACACTTGTAAAAGACAAACTTAAACAACACGCAAAAGATCGCCCCACACCTAACGAGTGGTTGTATGTTAATAATTACGACGACCACCGCGAGCCAATTGCGCTATTTATGCAAGCAGGGCAAAGCAAGCAGTTAAGTGACGACATAGACTCATTTTTAGATGAAGTACTCGACACCTTTCCGGCAGCGTTTGATAACCCAGCTTATCAGCGCAAAAAAAAGTCAATCGAGAGCGAATTTAACGACGCTTACGACAGCGCTATTACCGCAGTCGAAGAAATGGCGCTTGAGCAAAGCGTAGCGCTAATAGAAGAGAAAAATGCCGTAGGTTTTGCGCCTTTAGTTGAAGGCAGACAGTTAAGTGATAACGAATTTGCCGCCCTAGATGAAGAGCTTCGTGATGAGTTTTTTGAAAAAATAGAAAAACTAGAAGATGCCTTAATTGAAGCGCTGATTGAGTTGCCTCGCTGGAAACGCGAATCAAAAGAAAAACAGCGTAATCTAAAAAAGGCCACAGCCGAGCAAGCTACAAAGCCATTATTAAAAGACTTAGAGCATAAATACGCTGCACATATTGGAGTGCTGCGCTACTTAAAAGATATTCGCGTAGAAATAATTGATGCAGTACTTGAGTGGCTAGACGATGAAGATGAAAGCGAAGAAAGCAAAGAAGATTTTGACCGTAAAGGCATGCTTACCGACTTTTTTGCGCCTAACATTTTAGTTGAATTTAAAGAAGACGATGCCGCACCTGTGGTGTATGAGCCAAACCCAACCTTTGGCAATATATTTGGCAAAATTGAGTATTCAACATCGCAAGGCTCGCTTATAACCAGTTACCGCTCTATACAGCCTGGTGCATTGCACCGTGCAAATGGCGGTTACTTAATTATGGATGCCGAAAAAGTAATGGCCAACCCGCAAGTGTGGGATGGCTTAAAGCTTTCGCTTAAAACGCACCAAATTAAAAACGACCTACCGTATCAAGACAGCTCAGTAGGCAGCAGCTTTACACTGCGCCCGCAATTAATTCCTCTTGATGTAAAAATTATTTTATTAGGCTCGCGCGATTTGTATTACACCATAGGTGAGTACGATGAAGAATTTGCAGAGCTGTTTAGAGTACTTGCCGACTTTGATTACTATTTACCAAGTAGCGATAAGCTTCAGTACCAATTTATTACTAAAGTGAGTGAGTACTGCCAGCAAACGTTAAAGTGCACAACCACAGAGGCCGCCATGGTGCGGTTACTTAAATTTAGCTACCGCCAAGCAGAGCACCATAATAAATTATCGGCGCGCTTTGCCGATGTGCTTGAGCTGGTGGCTGAGGCCAGCTTTTACGCCAAGCAAGATAAGCAAACACTGATTGATGCGCATCATATTGATGAAGCCATTGAAGGTAAGCAGTACCGCACCGGCCAAATAAGCGAAAACATGCTAAGCGATATAAAAGAAGGCCACACGCTTATTGCCACACAAGGTCAAGCCATTGGTAAAGTAAACGGCTTAACAGTGCTGCACATTGGCGATACGTCGTTTGGTACACCCGCACGCATAACCGCCACCGTATATGCCGGCGCCGATGGTGTAATAGATGTTGAGCGTGAAGCCGAGCTAGGTAAAGCAATTCACTCAAAAGGTGTAATGCTACTTACCGGTTATTTAGGGAACAAATACGCCCAGCACTTTAGCTTAACGCTAAGTGCTAACATAGCCATAGAGCAAAGCTACGGTTATATAGATGGCGATAGCGCCTCACTTGCTGAGTTATGTGCGCTTATATCGGCTATTACCAGTTTGCCTATTAGCCAGTCTATTGCCCTTACAGGCTCTATTAACCAACACGGTGATGTGCAAGCCATTGGCGGTGTAAACGAAAAAATAGAAGGCTTTTTTAAGCTGTGTAAAATGCGCGGCTTAACAGGCGAGCAAGGCGTTATTATTCCAAAATCTAACCAAGTTAACTTAGTACTTGATGATGAAATACTTGAAGCGGTTGAGCGCGGTAAATTTAATATTTACGCAGTAGAAACTGTAGACCAAGCACTTAACTTATTAATGGATATTGATGCCGGCGATATTATTGACGGCGAATACCCAGAAGATTCTGTTAATGGTATTGCTTTAGCACGCTTAAAAGATATAGCCGACATAGTTAATGGCGATAGCGAAGAAGATAAAGAAGCCGATGAAGATGAGGAAAAACACTAAATGATCAATATAATTTTAGCGGTGATCATCGCTATATTTTGTTTTTTAATTTTTCAAAATAGTAAAAAAGCAAAGCAACAAGCTGGCATTAACGCGCAAATTGAAGCCGACTACCTTGTCGCTAACGCAAAAGTTGAGGGCGTAATAGAAACCGCCTCAGGCTTACAGTACAAAGTGCTGCACAAAGGCGAAAGCGAAAATACACCTAACCCTACTAGTAAAGTAAACGTGCATTACCACGGCACGTTAATAGATGGCACCGTATTTGACAGCTCAGTAGAGCGTAAAACGCCAATAAGCTTTGGTTTAAATCAGGTTATTAAAGGCTGGACCGAAGGCTTACAACTTATGAGCCCAGGCGATAAGTACATATTTTATGTACCGCACCAATTAGCCTACGGCGAAAAGCGAGCGGGCAGTATTCCACCTGCATCACTGCTTATTTTTGAAGTAGAGCTTTTGGCTATTGAGTCTTAATACACGCGTAAAAAAGTGTTATTAACTTTATAAAAAACCCGTTAGCTAACGGGTTTTTTATTGCGTGTTTTTTTAAGTTATTTAAGTTATTTAAGTTATTTAAGTTATTTAATATTAAAACCAATTCGCTTAATTAAGTATTACTGCGGTTTGGTATAACTTTAATTATTTGGCCACCGCTGCCATAGAAAGCTTATTAAGCACCACAGCTATTTTATTAAGTACTTCTTCGCAGCCTTTTATATTGTGGCGTTCTTGTAAATAAGTGGGGCTGTTATAGGTAAGCCAAACTTGGCCATTGTTGTCTTGAGATATATGTACTTTTTGCGGTAAATCTATCGCCACACTTTGCTGGCACTGCATTAACGGTGTGCCTACCTTTGGGTTACCAAAAATAATCACTTCACTAGGGGCCAATTCCATATCAACATTTTGAGCGTTTTTTTGATGATCTACCCGTGCAAAAATGGTTATCCCTTTGTTACTGGCTATTTTTTCAAAACGGTTAGCCGTTTCTTGAACAGAATAATTACTTTGAAAACGTACTAAGCTGTCATTCGCACTCGCCACGGCCGTGGCCGAGAGTAAAATAACCCCTAAAAATAGTCGGTTTAACATGGTTTGCTCCTCATAAAAAGGCTGATACCAATTCGCTTAATTAAGTGGTTTATTTTGAGGCTGGAAAAACGTGTTTATAGCTAGGCAAAAAATTCGCTATTTAGTCGTTCTCGGCAATTGCTCCTGTATTGCGCTACCTTCTGCATCCATGCAGTCGTAAATGAGCATTTTTTAACACAAGTAGCGACACGTTTAGCCCCACAAAATGATTAAGTATTAATGCGAATTGCTATTATAAAGCGTATGAAAAATACACACTATCTGAGTTCCTTATTTGGTTCAACACTGCGCAAAGGGAATATGTATAAAACGTGAGCATAAAAGTCTTTAAGTACCTATTTTAGTTGCGATTAATTCGAAAAATAAGGATGAATATGAAATTATTTGCATTGCATATAGTAATGATAGTCGTTATCATTCGCGGCGTTTTATACACCTCTTTTCAGGATCAACATGTTTAACCAAAAATACTTGGCGCTTAGTATTGCTGCGTCTTTTTCTGCTTTTTCTAATGTGGCATTTGCCGAGCAAAATAACGAAATTGAAACAATAGAAGTAACAGGCCGCGCTCAGCAGTTTTACCTAGAAACCGAAAGTAAAATTGGGACTAAAACGGATTTAGATCTTATTAAATTACCGCAATCTGCGCAGGTATTAACCGAGCAGCTTATTATTGACCAAGCCGCGCGCGATATTACCGATTTATACCGCTCAATAGCCGGAGTAAGTGAGTACAGTTATTCAGGCGTTACTTTTCGCGGATTTAGAGACGATGCCAATGTATTTTACGATGGCGTACGCGGCGACCCGTACTCGGGCTTTGGTGTACCCCAATTATTTAATGTAGCGCGTGTAGAAGTATTAAAAGGCCCAGCCTCTGCGTTATATGGTGGTGGTGAGCCAGGCGGTATGATCAACTACGTGACTAAAAAGCCAAGTTATACGCAAAGTAAAGAGCTAAAACTAACGCTTGGTAATTACAACACACATGGTGCCTCACTTGATATGACCGGCGGTTTAACCGACACCATGGCATACAGAGTAGGTGGTTATTACGAAGAGCAAGACAGCTTTCGTAATAATGCAGATTCAAAAAACAGTGAGTTTACCGCTGGTTTATTATTTGATTTAACCGATTCAACCACACTAACCACCACAGTTGATTACATCAAGCAAGACTTAGGCGGTAACCGTTTACGTGGTGTACCGGTAGATGACAATGGCAACTTTTTAGTTGACCCTAGTTACAACGCAAATGAAGCTTTTGACTACCAAGACATGGAAGCGTTAGTGCTGCAAGCCGAGCTAAAGCATTACTTTAATGATGATTTTTCTGTAAGTAGCACACTGCGTTACATGGATAACGAACGCGACCAAGCCTACCATGAGTCGCAAAGCTGGGTAGATGTAAACGGCGATGGTGAAGCCAACATTGATGACGAAACCATTAAACGCGAATACCGAAAGCAATACCGCGCCAACGAAGAAACAAGCTTAACCACCGACTTTGTTTATAGCTTTGAGCAGGGCCAATTAGCACACCAAGTATTATTTGGTGGCGACTACCACATAGTCGATACCGAGTACGATTACTTACGCGCCCGTTATGAAGCGGACGGCGTGGCTAACTTAAACATATTTGACTTAAATTACGGCGAAACCGACCCAAGTACTTATAACCTTACCGACATGAACCGCGATGGTGTTGAAACCGACCGTTTTGGTGTTTACGTACAAGATGTTGTAAGCATTAACGAGCAATGGACCGTGATTGCCGGCCTGCGTTACGACTATTTTAAAGAGCTAAATAAAGAAACCGGTTACAGTTACTCAGATAACGATGTAACACCGCGTGTGGCCGTTACATACCAACCTGTTGAAAACACATCGTTATACATAAACTACTCAGAAAGCTTTAACCCAGCATCATCGGGTGACCAAGAAGATGTAGAAGGCGAGGGGAACTTAACGCCAGAAACCGGTAAACAAACCGAAATTGGTATGAAAAACCAATGGCTAGATGGCAAAATTATGAGCACCTTTGCTATTTACCAAATTAATAAAGAAAACGTAGTAATGAGTAACCCCGACGACACGGGCGCGGGTGACGGCATTGCAGCACTTTTAAATATTGGTGAGGTAGAAAGCCGCGGGTTTGAAACAACGCTGGTGGGCGATTTAACCGAGCATTGGACGTTAACAGCTAACTACGCCTACAACGATACACTAGTTGTTGAAGGTGTAACCGGCGATACTATTTCAAGCACCTACGGTGATGGCTCTCGCTTTGCTAATGCGCCGCGCCACCAAGCTGGTTTATGGTCGCGTTTTGCGCTTGATAGCATCGACTCGTCTATAGCATTTGGCGCAAATTACGTAAGCGAGCAAATAAGCCAAGATGGCCAAAAAGTTAAACCCTTTACTGTATTTGATATGAGCTGGACTACGCGCTTTGACGATGTGTTATTAAGCGTAAATATTAATAATATATTTGATAAAGAATACGCAGTAAGTGGCTTTAGTGAGCGTAACGGTCACTTCCCAGGCAGCCCACGAGAAATAGTAGGCCAAGTAACCTATAAATTTTAAAGCAATTTAAGCGCGAGCTTATCTCGCGCTTATTTTTTATCGCTATTAAAATTAGCGGCTTCTTGCGCTGTGTTAATAGCTGTAATAGGGAAGGGGATCACAATACCTTCTTGGTTATAGCGTTTGTGTAGCGCTTTAATAAAAGCAGATTTAACCCAAAACCGATTAAAGTACTCTTTTGCGCGCAGCATTACGGTAAAATTAATGCTTGAGTTATCAAAGGTGTGATACACCACAAAGGTATTGTAATCATCAACCCCCCATTCATGGTCAATTAGTACTTGGCGCGCAACTTCTAGCGTTACTTGCTCTACAAATTCTAGATCTGAGCTGTAGTGAACGCTTACATCAACAGGTACACTCAGTTCTTTTTCGGGGTAAAAGTATTTAGGGCGTGTTGAACTTTGCGGATTGAAATTTGTTCAATCTAGGGGCGATTAAATCGCGGCGCGAGGTTTGTAACCTAGTGGGCTAAGTAAAAACCGAGCAACAAAGAGTTTATCGCCCCTAGGCAGAACCCGAAGGGCAGCGCATGTTTGGCATTTATGCTGCGTTATCGCCTATTTATGGGGAATAACCACACTTCATAGGCTCTGCCTTGCCTAAAAACCAAACACGCTGCTGCAAATTCAAACATCAAAGATCAACACGCCCTACTAATACGCGATTTAGAAAGCTGACTATTAGGAATAATAATCATATTATTTGGCAGCATTTTAACCCATGTAGAGCGCCAACCAATTTTCTCTACAAAGCCTTGCTCCTTTGACTCAAGCTCAATAAAATCCCCCACCCGTATGGGTTTATCTATAACAAGTTGTACGCCCGAAAAAAAGTTTTCAAGGGTGGGTTGCAGAGCAAGCGCCACCGCTAATGACGTAATACCTAACGAGGCAATTATAGGCGTAATAGAAATACCCAAGGTGCCTAACAGCACTAAAGCCCCGACCGATAAAACGCTTACCCTAATAATGCCTTTAATAATACTTTGCGAATTAAAAATTACCGCCGACTCTTTGCTGTAGTAATTAATGGTGCCCACAAAAAAGCGGTCAAAAAATAAAATAATAGCCACTAAGCCCAAAATAATATTAATGGTCGAAAACGAAATATAGCTCGCAACCGGCTCGCCTTGTATTAACAACCCTTGCTCTATAATGGTGAGTAGCACAATAATTGTGCAAAGGGTGAGCGGTTTAGAGATAGAGGCGATAAGTAAGCTATCGAATATAAATTTAGTATGAGAGGTCCACTTTTTAAGCCAGTACATTATAAAAAAGCGGATACAAAACAAAGCTATAGTTATAGAAACTAAACAAATAGCAATAACTACCCAAGGTTGCTCTGTTAGGTTGTAAAAAGTAGTAGCAGACATTACTTACCTCTCTTTTATAAACTTAAAAGAGTAAGCAGCAAGTTATGTAGCTATATGAGTAGAGGGGCTGTATTTATAAAGTAACTCAGGTTATTAAAAGGTAATATAACTGGCAGCCAGAGCGCGCCAGTTATATTTTTAGTATGGCTTAATTTAGCTTTAGGTTACATAGACTCAAGTGTTTTACCACGGGTTTCTGTAATGTATTTGGCCACAAAAAATATGCTAATAAGTGCCGATAAAGCATAAAAGCCGTACGCTCCGGCAAGGCCAATTTTAGCTAGCATAATAGGGAAGGTCATGGTAATGGCAAAGTTAGCAATCCACTGCGCGCTTGCAGCAACAGCAAGCGCTGCACCGCGAATACGGTTATTAAACATTTCGCCTAATAACACCCACACAACGGGGCCCCAACTTAAACCAAAAAATACCACAAATAAGTTAGCCATTATAAGCGCAAACGTACCCATGTTATCGCTAAGGGCAAGTTTGCCTGCTTCATCAAGGCCTGCGCTACCAAATATATAAGTAAGCGCGCTTAAGCTGATAAACATACCAATACTGCCTATAAGCAACAGTGGTTTACGGCCAATTTTGTCAACAAGGGCAATAGCAATAAAGGTCGATACAATATTAGTCGTACCCGCTAATACATTTATAAATAACGATTGCGACTCGTCAAACCCAGCGGCTTGCCACAGCTCAGAGCCGTAATAAAACACCACGTTTATACCTACAAATTGCTGAAACACACTCAGCGCAACACCCGCCCATACAATCGGGTGTACTTTTTTACTGCCATCAATAAATAAGTCGCGAATACTTGGCTTTTTATCGCTACGTAAGGAGCTTTTAACATCGCTTATTTGCGCAGCAACGTTGTCGTTCGAAATTTTACTAAATACTGTTTTTGCATCGTCTACTTTACCTTGCGCCACTAAATAACGAGGCGACTCAGGAATAAACAACACACCCACTAAAAATAGTATTGCAGGCACAAGCTCAGCCCAAAACATCCAGCGCCAAGCGGCTATATCAAGCATTAAAATATTTTGCGCACTACCTGCTGCATCAGCAATTAAATAGTTACTTAAAAATGCAGCAAATAAACCCAATACAATAGCGAGTTGTTGTAATGTAGCTAAACGACCACGAAGGGCAGGTGGCGCAACCTCTGCAATATAAGCTGGCGCCAATACCGATGCAGCACCAATACCTAAGCCACCAAATAAGCGGTAAAAAATAAACTCGGCCGAGCTTTCGCTAATGCCCGAACCAAACGCACTAATGGCAAAAATAATCGCGGTGATGATCATAATTGCGCGGCGGCCAAACTTATCAGCCAGCGGCCCCGCAGCAAGTGCCCCTAAGGCACAGCCAAGTAATACAGACGCTACGTTAAAGCCCGTAGCTACACTGCTTGAATTAAACGCATTACCGAGTGCCGACACCGTGCCGTTAATAACACCCGAGTCAAAACCAAATAAAAAGCCACCAATAGCAGCCACTGCAGAGATAAAAATTACGTAAAAAAGAGAGCATGTGCCCAATGTGTGCGCCGAGCTATTACTGCTCGGCGAGAGAGGTGATGTCATAATTGTGTGTCCTGGTTTTTATTATTGTGTACTTTACTATATTGAGACGTGTGGTGCTGCGTATTTTAAACGAATTTTATCTGGGCTAACTCTTTCATAATCAATATTAAAATTATTGTTTAATACTTCTAGCAGTCCTTTAATATCGCCCGTTTTGAACATGCCAGCTACTTGTACTTTTTTGAGACGGTCATCCTCTGAAAGCTCGAAATCTATATTTGTATAGCGGCTGATTTCAGCCATGGCTTCAGCAAGTGATTCACCTCTAAATATTAAGCTACCTTTACGCCACGATAATCTAGCGGCTACATCCATAGGATCAACTTTTTCGGCCGCTTTAGCAATTTTGCCTTTGAAGCTTAAATCAAGTTTTTCTCCCTTTGACACCGAAGTTGAACTATTTGATAAATACTGACCTTGTTTATTAGTCCCTTGGGAAAGATTTGGTAACGGTTTGGTACTTTGCTCTGCAACAAGGACTTTGCCATCTGTCACAATCAGTTCTATTTGCTTTTGACCTACTTCTACATTAAATGCAGTACCAACAGCCTGAATAACTTTATCACCAGCGATAACACTTAAAGGGCGCATTTTATCGTGAGCTACGTCTATATGAATTTCGCCACGCAGTAAATTTATTACGCGAGTGTGTTGGGTATACCTCACTTGAACAAAGCTATTTGTGTTTAAGGTGATTTTACTTTTATCAGAAAGCAGTATGTCCTTACTTTCACCTACGTCGGTTTGAAAGTTAAGCTGTTTAGCAACCACAGCTGATTGATTAACCGGGTAAAAAAATGAAAAGTTAAACGCTTCTTGAAAAAAGCTAAGTGCAACAGCTAATAAAATAGATGCAGCTGTTGCACCTAACCACACAGGGAGGCGTTTTTGTTTTACTGGTGTTTGTGGAAACAGATCTGACAAGCGGCTGAGGTCGTCCATTTTGTCCCACAGCTGTGCTACTTCAAGTAACACCTCTACATTTTTATAAGATTGTGACAACCATTGCTTTAACGCTTGTTCTTCGAGCTTAGACAGTCCACGATCAAGTTTAGCCAGCCACTCACTTGCTTTATCAAGGCGCGCATCGTCGCTAGTGTTTCGTTCGTTTATATGATGAACATTACTCATTCCTCCCTCCTGCATTTAGCTGCGAAGAAGTATTTGGTTGCCCATAAACACTTTTTGTAGATTGACGCATAAATTGCGTACAACGTTTCATGCCTGTTGCTATATGTTTTTCCACGGTACTTTCACTAAGGTTTAATTGAGCAGCAATTTCTCGCTGCGAATAACCATACACTTTTTTTAATACAAACACTTTACGGCACTGCACAGGTAAAAGCCGTATGGCTTCACAAAAATTAGAAAATTCACTATCGGTGAGTGCTTTTTCGTACATTTCGTCTTGCTGGTGTTGCGATAAGAGTTGCTCTAACGCTTCCATGTTGTCGATCCCATCGACTAGGCGTATATTGGCTTGCTTTTGGTAATCGAGCGCTAAATTTCGCGCCGTTTTATAAATAAAAGATTTTGGTGAGCTTATGTTTTCAGTGTTTTTAATCTGACAAATTCGCACATAAGTTTCTTGCACTATATCTTCAATTTCATGTGGCGGCACTATACGTGCAACTACATTTGAGAGACTTTTGCGCGAGGCCAAATAGACCTTATAAAAAAGTGTGTCTTTCGTCATTTAGTGTGTGTCTCGTGTGTGTGTTTACGGCAATTATTGTTATTGTTTTGCCAATACAAACTAAGACGAATGGTAAGAAAAAATCCGCCATTAAATTTAAAAAATAAATAAGTTTTTTTATTTTTAAATTTAATGTTCACTAACCGCAAAGGGCATAAAGCTTGTAATGTAAAGGCGAAGTGTACTACAGTTTTTGCCATTATAAATACCTTACTAAGTACTGGCTCTGTACTTTAGAAACTTTAACTTTTTAATTAATAAGTAAAAAATTGCAATGTGGACTGTATTTTTAATTGTTTAAAAATACAGTTAAAAGCGCAAACAATAAAAATAATAAAGGCATAAAAAAAATTAGCATGGCTAGTCAAAAAAATAATTTATTAAAAAAAAATAAAAAAAATTTATGGAGGAAAATAAAAAGTCACTCGTCTTTGTTCTGTGTATGGCCAAAAACTATACACAAGGAATATTTACATTTGCCGCTTTGTTTACCGCTTTATGCGCTGGTTTTTAGCTTACTCACCACCGAGGTAAAAGCGAGCGCTGTAAACGATAAAGCTGTGTTTAATATTCCAAGACAAAGGGCTGATTTATCGCTAATAAATTTTGCCGAGCAAGCCGATATTACTTTGCTTTTTCCGCTGGATAAAATTCAGCAGTTACAAACAAATACTATTGCTGGCGAGTATTCAATAATAAACGCATTACAGATTTTACTCGATGGCACAGGGTTGCAACCGCATGTTAGCGAAGATGGGCAAATATCTATTTTAATAGACCCAAGTTTCGAGAGAACTGACAACATGGCTAACTATAAAAAAAATGGCGTGTCCAGTGCTGTACTAGCTGTACTAAGCACAATGGCAACGCTCCCTGCAGTGGCAGAGACAGCAGCACAAGAACCAGAAATAATTGAAGTACGCGGGATCAGAGGCTCGCTTGGCCGAGCTATGGATGCCAAAAGAGAAGCGGGCGGCGTGGTCGACTCCATTTCAGCAGAAGATATTGGTAAATTCCCTGACACAAATTTAGCTGAGTCTTTACAGCGAATTACGGGGGTTTCAATAGACCGTTCAGGCGGTGAAGGGCAGCTTATTACGGTGCGTGGTTTTGGCCCGCAGTTTAATACTGTGCTTGTAAATGGTCGCCAAATGGCCTCTGAAAATCAAAGCCGTGCGTTTAGCTTTGATACTATTGCATCAGAGCTAGTTAAAAGCTTAGATGTATTTAAAACCTCAACAGCCACTATGCAATCTGGTGGTATTGGCTCAACAGTAAATGTAAATACTGCGCGACCATTTGCGATTAGCGGTTTTAAAGTGGCAGGTAGCGTTAAGGGTATTTACGATGAAAATAGCGAAGAAACCACACCTGAAATTTCTGGATTAATTAGTAATACATTTAATGATGATACATTGGGTGTGTTGTTCGCTGTTTCTCGCCAAGAGCGCGAAACACGCTTAAACCAGGCGCAGGTAGACGGCTGGTTAGAAAACGTGGGCGTCCCAAACCCGCAAACTCAAAGCGGGCAAGCATACACCGGTAATATTTTTTCGCCGCGTAATTACGATCATAAAGTAACAACAGAAACACGTACACGTACCAATGCAAACTTAGTAATACAGTACGCACCTTCAGATGATTTAGTTATCACTGCTGATGCGCTCTACTCTGATTTTGATGTAGAAGCAGACACAACGTCTTATGGGCATTGGTTTACAGCGCCAAACTTAGAAGGCTTTGGCGGCGCTGCAGGGCCAACTGTTGATGAAAATGGCACTGTGGTTGATTTATATCAAGAGGTAGGCCTTGCCACCGATATGCACGCTAAAAAGTTTGATCGTTTAACCTCCTCTAGCGCATTAGGTTTAAACTTTGATTGGCATGTAAACGATAACTTAAATATGAAGTTTGATTTAAGCCACTCAAAAGCTGAGCGTGAGGCTAATAATGGTGGCGGGGATCAGTTATCGTTGATTGGCTATGCTAACCGAGTTCGATTTGAAGTGGATGGGGGGATTTTACCTTATGCGAGTGAGTTTGCCTCTGCTAACCCTAACATTTATAGCGGCCAGCAAGAGCTGGACGGTGTTGCTTATAACCCTGCAGTTACACCTGATGGCGTATCAAACCATTTAGATACAGCCAATAGCCGAGCACATGTAATGCTACGCCGTGGTTGGGCTGTAGAAGATACCGTGGATCAGTTTCGTTGGGATAGCATTTGGCATAACGATGGTACATCAGGCCTAGTCTCGGTCAAATTTGGTGCTATGTATTCAACTGAAACAAAAAATCTCGATCGTTGGGATAACGAAGGTGTTGGTATTCACTGTAC
The DNA here is from genome assembly GCF_023161905.1 of Pseudoalteromonas sp. 2CM41L. Taxonomy (NCBI): domain Bacteria; kingdom Pseudomonadati; phylum Pseudomonadota; class Gammaproteobacteria; order Alteromonadales; family Pseudoalteromonadaceae; genus Pseudoalteromonas; species Pseudoalteromonas sp. 2CM41L. The sequence continues at coordinate 101,962 of NZ_JALNTN010000004.1, read as the reverse complement.
TTTTTGTGGTTACCCAGATGACCCAAGTATGGATGGCTTAGCGCAATTTGTATTTGACGCAGGAGATGACTTTTTATCTGATGTGAGCGGCAGCGGTCGTATGCCAACGTCATGGCTTGCACATGATGGAGAGGCAAACTTTGCGTACCTTGAGCAAATAGCTGCAGCGAATGGTCAGCCTATTAGTTTTGATGCAGTTAAGCGTAATAAGTCGTTTGAGATAACTGAAGATACTTTCTCGTTTTATACAGAATTTGATTTTGAAGCTGAACTTGCAGGCATGCCTTTATACGCAACAGCCGGCTTTAGATACGAAAGCACCGATGTAGAAGTAAAAGGCACAGACGAGCCTGTTAGTGCATTAACGATCTTAGATAAAACGGAAATGCTTGCTAACTTTGGCGCCGTAGAAAATATTTCAGCAAGTTCAGATTACGAAGCGATTTTACCTAACTTTAGTGTAAAGCTTGAAATAAGTGATGAGCTAATAGCACGTGCTGCTGTATCACAAACAATTACACGACCAACACTCGATAGTATGTCGCCTGTAACTGTAATCGAAACAACTCGGCAGGGGGGCAATTTAACATCAAGCTCTGGTAACCCTGAACTTGAACCGTTTACCTCTGATAACTTAGATTTATCATTAGAGTGGTATTACGCTGATGCCAGTTATTTATCCGCTGGTTACTTTAGAAAGAATGTTGCTAACTTCATTATCAATACCACTGAAGATTTAACCTTTGAATTGTCTGGTGGCGGATTGTTGACTGACCCTTCAACAGGTAACGATGTAGATAACCCTGATGCAGCCGACTCAACGGCTGTATTTACAAACACCTTACCAAATAATAGCGAATCGGCGATTGTTGATGGCTGGGAAATAGCCTTACAGCATAGTTTTGACAGTGGCTTTGGCTTTATGGTTAATGCAACATTTGTAGACAGTGATGCAGAGCTAGACCCTGCAGATATAACTCAAGTATTTGCATTAACAGGCTTAAGCGACTCTTATAATGTGGTTGGCTTTTATGAGAATGGACCATTTCAAGCGCGTTTAGCCTATAACTGGCGCGATAGCTTCGTACAGTCACTTACACAGCTAAATGGTGATGGTGTGACAATTGTGGAAGATTACGCACAACTTGATGCTAGCGGCAGCTATGACATTACCGAAAATGTATCGGTATTTTTTGAAGGTATTAACTTAACCGAAGAATATGTGCACAAGCGTGGTCGTTTTTCTAATCAATTATTATTGGTTGAAGATAGCGGACGACGTTTTGCGTTAGGTATTCGCGGTAGTTTTTAACTTTAATTAATAAAGTGGCTTTTACATTTAGTAATAGCCACTTTTTAAATATGCCTTTATAGGTAACAAGTATGAACCAGCAAAATAAAAAAATAAAAACAGTGGTTGTCGTTGGTGGTGGTATAGCGGGCTGGCTAACAGCCGGACGATTAGCGGCGCACCATAAAAGTAATACCCCCGATGGCCTTAATGTTGTGCTAGTTGAATCTCCAAATGTACCAATTATAGGTGTTGGTGAAGGCACTTGGCCTACCATGCGTAGTACATTAATAGCACTTGGTATTAGCGAAACCGACTTTATACGTGAGTGCGAAGCAAGCTTTAAACAAGGTGCAAAATTTGCCAAATGGGTGGATGGCAGCAATGATGATTTTTATTATCACCCATTAGTTTTGCCACAGGGCTTTTCAAAAACAGATATGGCAGGGCATTGGTTAAATAATACCGCTGAGTCAACGTCTTTTTCTAATGCAGTATGTTACCAAGAAGCTATTTGTGAGCAAGGGCTTGCTCCTAAAACAATTCGCACCCCAGAATATGCTGCCTTAGCCAATTATGCCTACCACTTAGACTCGGCAAAATTTGCCGTTTTTTTACAAAAACATTGTACGCAGGAGCTTGGCGTTAAACATTTTTTAGCTGATGTAACACAGGTCAATAGTGCTAAAAATGGCGATATTGCAAGTGTTACCACAAAGCAACAAGGTGAAATTAGCGGTGATTTATTTGTCGATTGTACCGGTTTTTCATCATTGTTATTAGGCGAGCATTATAAGGTTCCTTTTATGCCTTGCGATGATGTGCTGTTTATCGATACCGCCTTAGCAGTGCAAGTCCCCTATGAGAATGAAGATGAGAGCATTGCGTCTCACACAATTTCAACAGCGCAAGAAGCAGGCTGGATATGGGATATAGGGTTACAACACCGCCGTGGGGTAGGTTATGTGTATTCGAGTAAATACAGTAGCGAAGCACAAGCACGAGAAAAGCTTAAAGAGTATGTTGGCGATAAAATAGAGTCGTTAACAATTAGAAAAATCCCTATTAAAAGTGGCCATCGCTCACACTTTTGGCAGAACAACTGTGTTGCGGTAGGGCTTTCGGCTGGCTTTTTGGAACCGCTTGAAGCTTCTGCATTGGTATTAGTAGAAATGTCAGCGCAAATGATAAGCGAACAACTCCCCCACACCCGCGATATTATGGATATTACCGCCAAGCGCTTTAATGAGACGTTTAGCTACAGGTGGGAAAAAATAATCGACTTTTTAAAGTTACACTATATTTTATCAACCCGTGACGATAACGCATTTTGGCGTGATAACAGAGACCCAAAAACGATTCCTCAAAGCCTACAAGATCTAATGAAATTATGGCAATACCGCGCCCCTGCTGACCACGACTTTACAAGTAACAATGAGGTGTTTCCAGCGGCGAGTTATCAATATGTTTTATATGGTATGGGCTTTAAAAGTGACTACAGCACAACTTCCTATATGCTTAAAGACACTGATTTTGCTAAAAGTCAGTTTGATAAAAATAAAAGCATGATAAACCAAGCAGTCACTAACTTACCTAGTAACCGAGAATTGTTAAATAAAATTAAGAGTCATGGCTTTAGCACTATTTAGCTTAAAAATTTACACATAAAAACAATAAAGAGACACGCATGGAAAATTTAGTCGCATTAGAGCAAAGTGCTCATCAGCATATAAAAATAGACACACAAAAAGCACAATCACACGCTGAAAACATTAATATGATCCCTGTTGTTATGGCAGAACTTAATCAAATTGCCGTTCAGCAGCCTATAGTTTTTGCAAAAAACTCAGAAACAGGGCAGTTTACACTCAATGCTTTATTAGGCTTTGAGCAACATGAGAACTTGTTTTATCAGCACTCGCAGTGGCAGGGAGTATATTTACCGCTTCAGTTACAGCGTCAGCCATTTTTTGTTGGTGATACTCATGCAAAGCAAACTCAATACCCTGTGTGTATTAATTTAAATAGCCCAGCAGTCATTAATAACCAAGCGCAAAGCCAGAATGATTTAGAACCAATTTATACCCAAAACGCAGAAGAAAGTGGTTATTTTAAAAAAATAAAGCAGTGTTTAGGGCATTTACTACAAGGCGAAATAGACAATAAAAAGTTAATAGATACCTTGTTACAGCATGAGCTACTGCAGCCATTATCGCTTGAGGTAACGTTTCAGAACAGTCAAAAAACAAAGTTAAACGGCTTATACACTATTAATCAAGAAAGACTCGCACAACTTGATAGTGATCAAATTACGCTTTTACATCAACGCGCTTTATTACCCGCTATTTATACTGTTATAACCTCACTTGGCCAAATATACCCATTGATTGAGCGTAAAAATGCGGTGCTTAATTTAGCCGATGATTGATTTTACACTTAACAAAAATATGGTGTTACAGATACACACTGTTGGGGAGGAGCAAACCCCAATCATTGTTATTGATGATTTTGTAAATAATGTAGATGCACTTATTAATTTTGCTGTGTTTTCTCAAAACGCTAGAGAAACATTTTGCGCACAAGAAAGTGATTTTTATCCAGGAGTAAGAAAAGTAGCACCGCTTAGTTATATCGAGCGGTTAAAAGACCTTGCGCCAATTATTAATTCACACTTTGATATGACAGATAAAAGCGAGTTTGATGTAATACTTTCTGCTTTTTCAATTGCATGCACTAAACCTGATGAGCTAAGGCCAATACAAATGCTCCCTCATTTTGATACACCTAATATGAATCAACTTGCTATGGTGCACTTTTTATGTGATGAAACGCATGGTGGCACTTCATTTTATAAGCATAGAGCCCTAGGGTATGAACGCATAACAAAAGAGCGACTTATGCCATATAGGCAAACTATTAAGCAGCAAGCCATGGCGCAAAAGCTTCACAAAAACCCACATTATATAAATGGCAGTACAGCTTTGTTTGAGCAAGTTTACAGTGTAGAGGCAAAGTTAAATCGGGTTGTTATATACCCAAGCAACTTATTGCACTCTGGTAATATAAATGCGGCTAACGATTATGCACGCGATCCAATTAATGGGCGTTTAACTATTAGTAGCTTTGCTGTTTTACGTTAGCTTTTTATTAACTGCTAAAACTTTCAAAGTATTCTTTTAAGTTAAAAGTTGAATATGTCCCCTGAAAGCTGGTTAAAACTAATTAACCAATTAGCACGCGTAATTTATAGCGCAGTTTAGCTTATTCAATTAAAGTGGCTAATTAGTTTATTGAGTATTAATTCTTTTTTGAGGCTAGATGGATGCTAGAGTTTGTTGCTACTGAAGACTTAAAGACTGCCGCACAGTTTACGTTTAACAATATGAAGCCCTATTACGAAATGTATACGGTAGATTGGGATGTAGAAGACGTTTATCAAGCTACCAAAAACCTTAAAAATTTTGATATTTTGTGTAAGGAACAACACATAGGTGTCGTGCGCTTATCATTTGAAGAAGGGCGTTGCCAACTTCGCGATATTCAGATTGCAGCTACTTATCAAAACAAAGGTTATGGTGCTCACGTTATTGCTAAAGTAGTTGATATGGCTCGTCAACAAGGTGTCAAATTCATAGATCTCAAAGTATTTCAGCTAAGCCCAGCATTTAAGTTATATAGCCGTATTGGATTTGCAGTCGATAGAAAAGATGATCGTTTTTACTACATGAGCTTGCGAGTCTAATAGCAACAGTATTAAGAGGCGTAACGTACTCGGTTTCACTACTCTTTAGCTAACTTTAGTCAAGTCCGACTGTATTGCCTTATGCAGGCATTAGTTTTTAGGAGAGTGAGGTGTTCTTAATTGCTGTGTGGTCTGCTCAAAAATTTAAAAGTACATTTAGGCCTGCAGGTTTTAGCTCATTCCTATTTGGTGGTTTTATGGTTTACATAATTACGATTAGTTACCGTTAATAAGTGGCTAAGCTTGCCAAGGGTAACTAAGAATGAGCGTTAACATATTACCCAGTTCCTGCCTCACACCTCAAAGTTATTAAAGTATTCTTTTTGCAATTCTATAGTCAGTGCTTTAGGGCGAATACCTTGTACTAGGCTGTATACTTCTTCTTTTGTGTAACCTGCCGAATTTAAAATAAGCGCAGCGACCAACCCTGTGCGGCCAGTGCCGCCTTTGCAATGTATGGCAATGGTTTGTTTTTGCTGTATAGCTTGTAGTATGTCTGCTTTGTGGGTGTTCCAGCTTGATATAAAAGGCTGTTTGGGTGCTTCGTCGTCATTTATAGGTAAATGAAACCAGGTTATAGCGTGCTTTTTGCACTCACTATTAATTGTTTGTACGTTGTTTTTTTCAAGCTCCTTTTGCGGCATAAGCGATAACAGCATGTGAGTGCCAGCGGCTTTTAATGTAGCGATTGAATCCGCTAGGTTTTGCGTTTTTGTACCAGGGCAAGGCGTAAAAATAATATTTGCGCCGTTATTGAGTGATAAAACATCGTATGGGTGCGCGCTCATGGTAAGTCCTTTATTTTTAATAAATTTACTTTTATACGCTCACTATAGCGTGTTTTAGTTACAAGTTTAAGATTGAATAAAAAGCACAAATGCTAGATACTGTTTTTATATACAGTTGTGGCGATGTTATGAAAAAAGAATTACCAGCAAAATACTATTTAGCGCATTTTAGAGAGCTTATTGAGTTTGTAACAAGTAAATGTATGCATTTACTTGAGCCTAAACATAGTGAATTTATTAGTAAAATTAACCAACTAGATGAGCAAAGCCAATGCATGTTGGCGCGTGTGTATTCGCGCAAACCTTATTTAGTGCAGGCGCAATCGCTTAATTATGAAGAAATAACTTCGCCGCATCAGGCTATTTATACGCTAAAAACAGCGGGTATTTTATATGAGCCAAACGCACAGCATTACAAGCAGCTTATAGCGCATTTAACTAAGCCCATGCTGGTGGAGTTACTCAGTAATTACAGTGAGCAAATAAGCTTTAAAAAAAGCGCAGCTAAAGGGGAGTTGGTCACTATTACGTGCCAATTTTTTAGTGAGCGCGCAGATGAGCTTGCCCCTTTATATAGCCAATATGTGATAAATAACCGTGAAGATTATTACGAATATTTTGAGTTTTTATTTGCAGGGCGCTTAAGTAGTGGCGATGTAAACCATCAAAACCGCTTTGTTATGCGCGATTTAGGGTTAACTGCTACCCGCGAAGGGCACAGCGAGAGCTTATCGCGCTTTAATACACTCGCTGAGGCGCAATCTAATTACGTTTTAAATCGTTACCGTTTAGCGTTTAAAAACATCGGCAAAATAGCCGGTAATACAAAAGATGAAACCTTGGATGACAAAACCCCTTACACCGAGCTTGCGCATATAGTATTGGCGCAACCGGCGCATGGCGCACAAGCGCACGACATTAAAAATAAACTGCTGGTTAGGCTGTATAAACAACTTAAAAATACCGATAGCGAACTTGCCTTTAGCCTACTTGAAGGCTGCACCGATTACGCTGAAGCCCAAGAAATTCAAATAAGAGAGCAATACCGCCTAGGTAATAAAGCGTGGGTTAAAGCGCAGCTAGAGCAAATTATAGAAAACCCGCTCACCGACGATTTACTGTATTTTGCTGATGACTTTTTAATGCGTAAGTTTAATAAACAAACGCGTTCGCGCTTAAGTACCATGCTGGCCGACACCCAGTGTGTGCTTGAAATTGACGAAATTTACCGAGGCGATGTAGAACAAGGCGTAAATGAGCATTACAGTGCAAAAGGGTTAACGGTATTTAATACTGAAAACACCTTATGGCAAAGCTTGTTTGGCTTAGTATTTTGGCACGAGTTATTTATTGAGTCGCCTTACCCGCCGTGTAATGAATTTGATATTTACCCGCAAGTTTTGCAGCTTGATAATTTTTATGAAGCACAAAGCACGCAAATTGACGCACGTTTAAAAAGCTGCGGTACTAATCAGGCGCTGCTTAATTTGGTATGTAAGCATGCCGCACAGTATTTTGAGCAGCCCAATGGTTTATTTAGATGGCGCAGCAATTTATTAGAGCCACTAGAGGCACTTATTTTAAACAGCCCGCTTGAAGCGTTAATTGCGCACTTAACGGCAATGAGTAAACACTATTTACAGCTAAAAGACGGCTACCCCGACTTAATGGTTATTAATAATGGCCAAGTACATTTTGAAGAGGTAAAAGCCCCAGGCGATAAGCTTAGGCGCAACCAACTTACCACTATTGATAATTTAAAAAATGTAGGCTTTACAGTACATATTGCTGCAGTTAAGTGGTTTGTAGACCCTAACCGTATTTACAGCGTGGTTGATATAGAAACCACGGGCGGCTTAAAAGGCGGTAACCGCATTACCGAAATTGGCATTGTTAAAGTGCAGCACGGTAAAGTAATTGATACCTGGACGACACTTATTAATCCGCAGCGCCATATCCCAAGTTTTATTACTAAATTGACCGGCATAAGCGATGGCATGGTTTACAACGCGCCTGTATTTGCCGATATAGCACAGCCACTACTAGATAAACTCGCAGGCAGTATTTTTGTAGCCCATAACGTAAACTTTGATTACGGTTTTATAAAAAAAGAATGCGAGGTTGCAGGGCACTTTTTTAAAATGCCAAAAATGTGCACCGTGGTCGAATCGCGCAGAGCGTTTAAAGGCTTAAAGTCGTATTCGCTTGGTAACCTCAGCGCGCATTTTAATTTAAACTTAACCAGCCATCACCGCGCATTGGCCGACGCTACCGCCACTGCCGAGCTGTTATTGCTGATCCAAAACAGTGAAACGCTTACGCAGTAAACGAGTAATTTATATTTAAGAGTATGAAACTTAAATAATTAAGTAACGTTATTATAATTTTTTAATTATTTTTGGAATAAAGTGTTTTTGTAAATCGTCTTCTTTATGTCAATCCGACAAACTAGAGGACAAAACAATGACTAAATTAAATAAAATTGTAAGCGTAATGATGTTAAGCGGTGTGTGTACTTTTACAGGTGCAGTGCACGCCGCTGATATTGAACTATCTCAGTCAACGTCGGCGCAGCAACAAACATCTACATCTATTGCGCTTTCACAAAATGGTTTAACAGCCAGTGGTAGCAACGAGTCAAACGTATCTAACGATACACAAGTAACGGCTGATGATTCGCAAAACACAGATTCAACGGCGAATAATACGCAAACTCCAGCGCAAGAAAGCAGTGAGGCCGCAGAGCCTGCAAATACATTAGTTGCATCTGCAAGCGGATCTTTAAATAATGCATTAAATGCATCGGCCTCGTCTTTAAATGCCACAGGCATTACCACAGCCAATACAGCGCTCGATGCAACAACACAGTTAACTTCATCGGCGGGTAATTTAACAACCGCTGTGAGCCAGTCGTCATTACTTTCTGTTGCCTCTGAACAAGGCGCTCAGCCAGATACTACCGATACACCAGCCGATGCCTCTTTACTTTCAAATGTAAGTAGCGATACCGATTCAGTTACACAAGCTGATGCAACTAATGCAACTAATGCCGGTGAGCTTACAAACCAATTAGCAATTACTAATACGGCTGCAAACTCAGTGAGCTCTGCACTGCAAGCGGGTGATGCAATTAATACCAGTAATGAAGTAGTAAGCAATGTTCAGCAATCTTTAACTGCCAGTGTGCAAGACAGTACGGTTAGTAGTTTACAAAGCACAGTACAGCAAAGTGTTAGCGGGCAGGTGAGTGCAGCGGTTACTGATCAAATTAGTAACGATGTAGCACTTAGCACCGCAAGTGAAGTAGTAACCAACATTACTAACGATTTAGACCTAGGCCTTTAATACGCCAAGTGCTTGCACAAATGCCGAATGGGGAAACCTATTCGGCCTGTTGGAGAAAAATATGAAAGCAGTTATAACCGCCACATTGTGTGTTTTTAGTGCTCAAGCGGTGCTTGCACAAACTAACCTCATTAAAACAGCTGAGCAAAATAAGCCCTTTAAAAGTAGCTTTGAAGTAAATGCAGATGCAGAAGTTGGGGTATTAAGTAACTCGGCGCTCTCTGTTCAAGAGCTTGACGATATTTCCTCGCAAAGCGACAGCGGCATAAAAACCGCAGCCGGTGTTAATGCAAAATGGCAAGTAACCAAAAGCGCTAAATTAACCTCAAGCTATAAGTTTGAACAACAAGACTACGATGAATTTGATCAATACGATTTAGACCTACATCAGTATGGTTTAGATGGCAGTTATAGCTTTAATAGCCATGAGGTAGGGGTTCGTTATGATGGCGCAAAAGCAAATGTAGATGGCGAAACATTTTTACATTTTAATCAAGCCAGCGCCTACTATGGCCATTTTTTAAACCCGCATACGTATTTGCGTATGAGCATAAAAACCAAAGCTAAACGTTTTGCTACTGCAAAAGCACGTAATGCCGACGGCGTAGGCGGCGATGTAGCACTTTATCATTTTATAAATAATGGGCAAACCATGCTAATGGCATCGCTAAGTGCCGATAAAGAAAACGCCGACGACAACCAATACGACTTTAACGGCTACGGTTTTACTACTAAAGTTACGCACAAATTTACGGCCTTTAATGTGGCTAACAAAGTGGGAGCTGGCTGGCGTTATCAAAATAAAGATTACGATGAGCAAACAACGGATGATTTTTTTGAGCAAATACCGTCGCGAGATGAGCACCGAAATGTAGTTAATGCGTTTTATAACCTAGCTGTGTTTGAGCACGTAACACTCATAGCCGAGGCTGAATATGGCGATTATCAATCAAAGCTTAGTAGCAATACCTATACGCAATCGGTTTTATCGGCGTCAGTTAAAGTGCACTTTTAGGTGGGTAAATGGCACCATAACCAAAGGTGGTGTCTTTGCCTTGCTCGCCTAAGTCGACGGCAAGCGATGTAAGCTCGTTAAGAGCTTTGGTTTTATTATTACCATGCTTTAACAATAAACAACTTAATGCCGCGCTTACATGCGGCGCCGCCATTGACGTACCCGACTCCCTTCCAAACTTTCCATTGCCTTGGCTTGTAACAACATTTACACCAAGGGCTGCAAAGTCTATGTAATCGCCTTTATTTGACCATCTATAAATTTGGTTTTGTGAATCAATAGCACTTACCGCTATCACGCTTTTATACGCACCTGGGTATAACGGCTGCGACGCCGGCCCTTGGTTACCTGCAGCAGCTACAATTAACACGTTTTGTTTTATTGCTGCAGTAATACTTGCTTCTAAAACTGCGTTATTTGGCCCTGTTAGGCTCATATTTATTACGGGTATTTTATTACTGACTAGCCAGTTAAGTGCTTCTACTATGGCAAATAATGTAGCCCCTTGAGCATATTCAGATTGCCTATAAAACACCTCGGCACTGTAAAGCATGGCACTGCCTAAAAGCGGGTTAAGTTTTGCGCCTTTACCTGTAATTAGCCCTGCAATGGCGGTGCCGTGTAAATTTGGCGAGCTTAACCCTTGTGGTAAAAAGCTTTGCGTAGTGATATTTGCACCTTCAAAAGCACTTTGTTTGGTATTAATGGCGCTGTCGATCATGCCAATTTTTACGCTTTGTGTGCAGTAGGGGGCAATAGAGTTATTTGGTGTTACTTTTTCGGTAGGCTCGCCAATTTGCGCCTGGTATATGTGGTTTCGGTCAAGTATTGCAGACTCATCTAAGTTAAGTGCTTTTAATAACTCACTTTTAGAATTAACACCTTGGGGCACGTTAAAGCGCACTAAGCTCATGTTAAGTGCGTTGTAATTTTTTACCGATACAATGGTTACATTTTGCTGCTTTAGGGTATTAAGTTGTTGGCTATTTGCCATTAATAACCATTGGCGCTCTATTGCTCTAAAGCCGTTTTCTAGCTCTACTTCAACAAATGCGGTGTTTTGGCTATTTATATTAATGTTAAGCACATTGGGTAAGCTGCTAATTGGCTCACTAATTTGCGCTTTTAGTTCATCAATCGAAACTTGTGGTACAGGCACCGGAAGCGGCAGGCGTTGTGCTCGCTCTATTGTTTGCTCAATACGCTGCTCTATTGGGTTTAACTGCCCAAGCACTTGATCGACTCTCACTATATTGGCAGAACTCGTTGCGCTAAATATGCAAAGCGAAGCGGCTATTATGTGTTTAACGCGTGTGTTTTTAATATTCATAGTGGGTTACTTCTATAAAATTTATCATGCTTGTAATTAACGTTTAACACATAGAAATATTTCATTATTCAAATTATTTTGATTATTTGGGAATAAATGTTTTTTTGAATCGTCTTCTTTATAAAAGGGGTAAAAATCAATGAACGAAACATTAAAAACCTTATTGCCCATGCTTAGGCGTTTTGCCTATTCGCTAACGGGTAGTAAAGCAGATGCAGACGATGTAGTGCAAATAACAATTGAAAAACTATTAGTAAAAGGCATTCCGGATGACGTTGAGCCTGCTAAATGGGCGTTTAAAATTTGCCGCAATGTGTGGATAGACGAATACCGCTCACGCAAGGTAAGGCAAAATACGGCTCAGGCCGATATATTACCAGAGCCAATTACAAGTAATGAGCACCAAACGCTCGAAAACAAACAAATGCTTAAAAATGTAAATACCGCACTTGGCCAATTACCCGAAGAGCAACGCGCCATTGTATCGCTGGTGGCAGTGCAGGGCATGGCCTATAAAGAAGTAGCACATACACTCGATATACCTATAGGCAGTGTAATGAGTAAATTATCGCGAGCACGCAGTACACTTTATAATTTAATAAAACCCGACTTTAAAAAGGAGCAAGTATGAACATTAACGACGAAACACTTAGCGCCTTTTTAGACTCAGAGCTAAGCGAGCACGAAATGGAGCAAGTGCGCAAAGCCCTTGAAACCGATGATGAACTAGTAATGCGACTTGCAGAGCTAAGCGAAGTAGACATGCGAGTAAAAGAGCACGCAACAAGTATTGATGACGCCCCCCTTAGTGACTCATTAGCTAAAACGGTTGCAAAGCTTGATACAGCAACGACAAAAAATACGTTAAATAGCAATGTAGTAACGTTAACGCCTTGGCAAAGGGTTAAGCAGTCGGCTAATAAAAGCTTAGCAATAGCTGCAAGCGTTGCCGTGGTATTTGGTATTGCAATGACTAGTTATTTACAACCCAATGAGTCGCAAAATTTAGTAGCCAGTAACATAGCAGCAGCACTTAATACACAGCTAAGTAGTGGTGAGTATAAGCAAAGTGATGGCTCAGTATTTAGCGCGCAGCTTAGTTTTAAAAATCAGCAAGGTGAGCTTTGTAGGCAGTATGCGCTAAGCTCAAACAATACCACGCAAACAAGCATTGCTTGTAAAACGCAAAGCGGTTGGCAAATTAAAGCGCAAACAGCCGTGCAGCAAAGTGATAATGGCGCGCAATATCAAACGGCGTCTAATAACAGTGAGTTAGATGCTGTTATAGATAGCATGATCAGCGGCGCACCACTAGATAGAGCGCAAGAGCAGCAAGCAATTAGTGCAAAGTGGCAGTTAAACCAATAATAGTTTTTATAAAACGAGGTGAATAATGAAAACATCTATTTTAATTATCAGTATTTTACTTATGGCGGGTTGCGCATCTAAACCCGACTACCGCCCAGCTAATAATGGCTCACAAGGTTATAGCGAGCAAAAAATTAGTGACGATCAATACCGCGTCGAGTTTAAAAGTGTGTCAAACAACGTAGCCGACGCCGGTGACTATGCATTGTTACGCGCGGCTGAACTTACCCAAGCGCAAGGCTACGACTGGTTTGTTGTAACAAATAAAGAAACCTTTGTTGAGTCTAAATCGCAAGCGCCAGCGTCATCTATTAGTGCATCACACAGCCAGCAATATGAGCGAAACTGCGGTTTATTAACCTGCGAAACACGCGTACGCCCGAGCAATAGCGTAGGCGTACAAGTGAGCAACAATGATAAACGCAAAGAAGTACACACCCTGATTGACATTAAAATGGGTAAAGGTATTAAACCCAGCGACAACAGCTATAGCGCACAAGACTTAATTGAAAACTTAAGCAAAAAAGCACAAAAGTAAGCGCTTTGTAAAAGCACTTAGCTTGCTTAAGCTAAGTGCTTTTTTCGCGGTAAAAATCCAGTAACCAGCATAGTGCCCACAATAACAAATAATGCGCCTAATAACGTATTTGGCCCAATTTGCTCATCTAAAATTAAATGCCCCCAAAAAATGCCAAATAGCGGAATTAAAAACGTGACCGTTAAAGCTGAGGTTGGGCCTATATCGTCAATAAGTTTAAAAAATAAAATATAAGCAAGTGCGGTACACACCACGCCAAGAGCTAATACGCCGAGCATAACGTTGGTACTAGGTACTTCGCGCATTGGCATAAAAAGTATAAGGGGCAGTACTATAAAACTGGCTGCCCACATAGAGCCGTGTGCGTTATCGAACGGGGCAAGCTTAGGGGCATTTTTTGTATAATGGGATGCAATGGCATAACACAGGGAGGCGCATAGCGCTGCTGCAATCGCAATAACTGACTGACTATTTAATACAAAATGATTTTGCCCAACTAAAATTGCCACGCCTATTAAACCCAACAGCAAACCTAACACCATGCTTTTAGTCGGTTTGGTTTTGCTCCAAATTATACCTACCACCGCGCCCCATATGGGCGTTGTAGAATTTAAAATAGATAAAGTAGAGGCGCTAATCGTTTGCGCGGCATAAGCAAACAGTAAAAAGGGTAGGGCGGAGTTAAGTGCGCCAATTATAAAAAAGTGCTTTGTGTGCGCAGTAAACGCCAAGCGGCGTTTTAAGTACAGCGCCACAATAAAGAGGGTGAGTGCGGCAAAGCCAACTCTAAACTCTATTAACACCGCTGGGCCTAAGCTGTTTGCTGCCATTCGCATAAATAAAAATGACGCGCCCCAAATTGCAGCCAGAAAAAATAACCGAAGTAAACTTGCTAAGCTCATGATAGTATTTTAATTATACAAATTAATTTACAGAGTAACAGGCTTTGCATTAACTGTAAGCCAGATTCGGTACTCGCATATAAAAATAATAAAAAAGGAATAGTCATGAGCCGATATTTACTGATCACAGCAATTATGGGAGTGGGTTTATTAAGTGGTTGTGGGTCTACGCCTATTAATTTATACGATGACATAACCATGAAAAAACATGAGTACAATGGCATAAAAGCGTATAAAAAAGGTGATTATAAACAAGCTTTTATGTACCTAAAAGACCCTGCAGCACTTGGCTATAAAAGCGCGCAATACACATTGTCGTTTATGTTTTTAAAAGGGCAGTACTTAACACAATCTACTAACATGGGTATGGGGTGGCTAGGCGTTGCAAAAGAGGCTGGAGTTGAAAGTTGGCAGGCGCAATACAATACCTTTTATAACGCGGCCACTTCGGCGCAACAGCTTAAAATAGACGAAACCGTTGCGTTGTACATAAGCCAATATGGTAGTAAAGCACAAAAAATGACGTGCCGCCGCTCAACAACCCCAAGACGCACGTTTGGCGAGATTAAAATTGATTGTAACAAACACGATGGCACGGTGACTAAATACGAAGTGCAAACAAAAGAGTAATGCTAAGCGGTGGCTTGTTTTTGTTCAAAGTCACTTTTTACAATTTCGAGCGCTTTTAATACATCCTCTGGAGCAACCTCGTGCTGCTCCAAAAGCATAATTAAATCTACTGCCAGTTTTACATGTGTAGGGGCGTTATCAAGTGGGCTGGTCATCTAAATCTTTCTTTTTTGAAATTTGGCTAATAGCAACGTCTATAGCGGTTTGTACGCGCTCTTCCATGTGAATACGTTCACTTTGTGGTAAATAAAAGGCCATATCTACATCGTATCTAATATAACGTGGCGGCAATTGATTAAGTACCGTGCAACAAAAATCGGCCATTACATCTTCACTGTAAACTTTATCTAGTTTACGTTTAATGATTTCTTCAACCACAATTTTTTCGTAAAAGTTATGTATGTCGTCGTGCAGTCGCATCGTGCTAGCGCCTTTTATAGAGTCCGTTTATTTGAGTGTATACTAAGCACTAAAATAAATCGATAGCAGCTTTAAATAGTTGTTTATGAACATTTATTAACGCATTTAAATTACGCTGATAACCGCCACCTAAAGCGCACATAAGTGGGATGTTATGGGCTTTGCAGTAGTTAACAATAAAATGATCGCGTGCATAAACCCCTTCAAGCGATACATTAAATAACCCTAGCTCGTCTTTTTCGTAAATATCAGCCCCTGCGTTATATAAAATAAGGTCGGGGTTATGAATACGCACGCAAAATTCGAGGGCTTGTTTTAACGTTGTTAAGTACTCGGTATCTGATGTGTTGGCAGGTAGGGCGAAGTCGTAATCGGAGTGTTGCTTTAAGCGCGGAAAATTTTGCTCGCAGTGAATAGAGCAAGTAACTATAGCGTTATTATGTTGCGTAATTTGTGCTGTGCCATCGCCTTGGTGTACATCACAATCAAATATTAATACGGTATCGGCTTGGTTTGTATTGATTAAATGCGCGCCAGCCACAGCCAAATCGTTAAAAATACAAAAGCCACTGCCGTAATCGCTATATGCATGATGATAGCCACCACTTAAATTAGCGCAAAAACCATGTTTTAGTGCGTATTCGCTGCCTTGAATACTGGCCCCAACCGAAAGTAGCGTACGCTCTACTAATTTGCGTGAATACGGGAAACCCATTTTTTTAATTGCTTTATTACTGAGTGTGGCGTTTAAAAAATCATTTATGTAATCTTGGCTATGGCACAGTGCAAGCTGCTCGGGCGTTGCTTTGGTTGGTGTACTAAACTGTGTAGCCCCAAAGCCTAAGCGTTCTATTTCTGCTTTTAGCATTTGGTATTTTTGTATAGGAAAACGGTGGCGCTCAGGAAGCGTTAAAGCACTGTAGAGCGGGTGGTAAAAAAGCTGCATTAGCGTAATTGTTGTTTTTCGACTTGTTGAATTTTATCTTCGGTGGCCGAAATAGCTTTCCGGCAACGGCCTAAACGCGCATGCGTGGTTAAAATTTCCATATTAAGTTTTTGTGCTTGCGCTGGGCTGGCTTTTTCCATTTGTAGTTTACGCTCTTCAATCATTAACACTAAGCGTCGTTCAAACTCATGGTTTTGTTTAAGCTCGTCGTATAGCTCGTGCGACGATTGCATTATTTTTTTTACGGCTTGCTTATAAACCGTATTTTTTGGCCTAGGTTTGTACTGGCTTTTGTTTTCTTTTGCCCAGATGGGGGTCGATTTAATAACACTAAATACAGCTTGTACTTGATTACCTATGCGCTCGAGTGCATAAGCATAAGCATGGCGATGATCACTGGGTGGTAAGCTGGTAATTTCGTCTTCAATTTCTGTTACGTAGTCAGTTAAGTTCATGCTTTTAGTACTAAATACGCCGCGGTCAAATAAACTAGGCTGCGCCTGCATATAGCGGTTTTTAGAAAACAATTTAGCTTTATCAAATTGCTCAGCTTGTTGTTTAAGCGTAGCAACTTGTTGGCGTAATTTATCTAACGCGTGGGTTTGCATTTACAAATAAGCCTCGTAAATCAGTTTTAATGCTAGCAGTATAACCATAGTGTTAAAAACAGGGCGAATAAACTTACCGCCAAAGCGAATGGCTGAGTGAGCACCAATCCAAGCACCTAACATAATAAAAAAGCCCATGATAAGGCCTAATAAAAAGTTTACATGACCAAGTGCCACAAAGGTAATAAGCGATATAAAATTAGATACAAAGTTCATTGAGCGGGCTAAACCACAGTTAAGCAGTAAGCTCATTTTATAAAATAAACTATTAGATGCGGTCCAAAAAGTACCGGCGCCTGGGCCTGCTACGCCATCAAAAAAACCTAATGCTAAGCCCTGCAACCACTGCTTTAGTTTAAGTACTGGTGTTACTTTTGGTAAATCATCGCCCTGTGTGGTGCTTAAACTACCAAACAAGCTATAACAGGCCACCATAATAATAATGATAGGCAAAAGCTTATTTAAAAATTCAATACTTAAGTGATCGACTATTAACGTACCAATCACAGCGCCTATGGCTGTAGCAAAAATCGAGTTTGCCCAAAATTTAGGACTAAATAGATTTTTTTTATAATACGTGTAGCTGGCCGTTAATGAGCCAAAGCTTGCCGCAAGCTTGTTGGTGCCAAGCGTTACATGCGGTGGCAAGCCAGCGGTGAGTAGTGCAGGGACTGTTAATAAGCCTCCGCCGCCGGCAATTGCATCAATAAAGCCAGCAGCAAGGGCCGCGGCACATAAAACTGCCAGTGTTGTGGGATCTAAAGCAAGTTCAAACATTAATAATCTATTTGTCTTTTAAAAGGTGGTAAGGTGTCGAGCATGGCTTTGCCGTAGCGCTTGGTAATTAAGCGTCTATCGAGAATAGTTATACGGCCTTCATCGCTCTCTTTTCGCAGCAGTCTACCACAGCTTTGTACCAATTTCTTTGCTGCATCGGGCACCGTAATAGACAAAAATGGATTACCGCCTTTACTTTGTACAAATTCGGCTTGGGCTTCTTCTATTGGTGATGTAGGTACTGCAAACGGTATTTTTGTAATTATTAAATTTTCTAAATATTTACCAGGTAAATCAAGCCCTTCTGAGAGGCTTTGCGTACCAAAAAAAATACTACCTTTACCGCTATCAATATTTTGGGTGTGTTTTTTTAATAATGCCTCGCGCGACATTTCGCCTTGTACTAATAAGTTAAAACCTTTTGTTCTAAGAAACTTAGCCACATGGTCCATTTGCCAGTACGAGGCAAACAATACCAAATTAGCTTTTTTTGTGTTTAAGTACTCTGGCAAGGTTTGCGCTATATGATCACTAAAAGCTTTGTCGGTTGGCTCAATTTTACTTACCGGGATACGCAAGGTTGCTTGTTTAGGGTAATCAAACGGAGAGGGCACTTTAATAAATTTAACGCCTTCTTCTTTTGCTAATCCGCTTTCATAGGCAAAGTGGTCAAACGAACCGAGAGCACTTAAAGTCGCCGAGCATAGTACCGCCCCTGCGCATTCATTCCATAGCTTGTCTTTTAAGTAGTAGCCAACTTCGATAGGGCAATCACTTAATAGGTGATCGTGATGGTTTTTATATTCTAAACGTTTGATCCACCTTGCGTGAGGTGTGCCTTCGCCTTTATTTGCATAGCTATACCACAGCTTATTTAATTGCTCTAAGCGGTTTATATAGTGTCCGCTTTCGGCCAAAACAGGGTCGGCAACATAGGGTTTTATATCGCCATCGCTTACATCTTGAGTGAGGGTATCATGCATTTTATTTAAACAACGCAGTGCATCTAGTGTGGCGTCACTTATATCTTTAGCTTTGTTGTGCAATGATTTTGGTATTTCACCATGCTCAAAACGGTATGTGTCGTCTTTTGAGTATTCAAAGTCGGCGTTATCGAGAATATCACGCACCACTTTTAAGTCTTTATTCGCATCGTTAATGCTATCGCACAATTTGAAATTTTGGCCAATGGCTTTTTGACCCACTAATACCTTAGACATTTTGCCACTAAATTTGGTGAGCTTATCGAGCCAATCAATGGTGCCTTTAATAGTGGCCGCTGCCGATGAAAAGTCGCGGGTAATATGTGCAAGGTGGTGCGCTTCATCTATTACATAAATGGTGTTATCAGGTTCGGGTAAAATTTTACCGCCCCCTAAATCCAAATCTGCCAGTAGCAGTGAATGGTTAATAACAAGCACATCCATTTGCATAAGCTGATTACGAGCAAGCTGAAACGGGCAGGTTTGATGGGCTTTCATTTGGCGTTGGCAAGCGTGTTTATCGCATGCTATTAAGTTCCACACTCTATCGGGTATGGTGTCGGCCCAACTATCTCTGTCGCCTTGCCATTTTTTATTTACATAGGCATCGTAAAGACCTTTTAAGCATTTAGTTTCCATATCACTTAGCGGCGAGGTAAGTGTGGGCATAAACTCCATTTGGGTTTGGCTATCGCCATTAACAGCGTTATGTAATTTATGGGCACATATATAGCGTTGCCTACCTTTTACTAGGTCAAACTTAAAGTCGAGCCCAGAGTGTTTTTTAAAAAAAGGCAGCTCTTTTGCTATTAATTGCTCTTGTAGGGCCACGGTAGCAGTAGATATAACCAGCTTCTTTTTTTGAGCAAGGGCAAGCGGTAACGCGCCCAAACAATAAGCAAGTGATTTACCAGTCCCTGTGCCAGCCTCAATAACACATATTCGCTGTTTTTTATGGTATTCGCCAGCCAGTGTTTTTGCTATTTCGGCAACTAGGTAGTTTTGGCTACTGCGTGGGCGGTAATCAGTAAGGTTACTAGCCACATGCTGATGTACTTGCCTAATTGTTTTTTTTAGTTGGTCAGAAAGCATGGGGAGATAAACCTAAAATATGTATATAATTACAGTGTATGGATTTTAGAGTTATAACCGTGTAACTACAAGCAAGGATGAAATTAATTTAGTAATTTCATCAGCGGCTCTAGATAAGGCCTGTAATTTTCCCACTCCTTTAATGCGGAGGTATAAATAGGCTGCCTTACTTGTTCTGAGCTCGGAGTTAAGACAGGGCGTTTAGTAGCATGAAAAGAATAACAACTTTGTTCTATTTCTATAGCGCAAAATTCAGTGATTTTTTTAAGTGCGGAATCGAAACCTTCGACAACCTGTTCATATTCAAGCGTTAAAATATGGTTTGGATATAACTGCTTCCAATGATCCATAAGTTGGTAATATTTCTTTATATACGTCGCTAAATTTTCAAAACTATATGTATATGCATGCCCTTCTGAAAATATATGTTTATAAAGACTCCAAGCTGTTGCTCTATTATCGCGTCTAACGTCGATTATTTTAGCGTTAGGAAATAAAGACATAATTAACCCAATATGCTGATAGTTAGCAGGTAGCTTATCAACAAAAATCGGCTTATTAGTTCTCAAAGGCTCAATAAATTTTAGGTAACGGGCTGATAGTTTGGAAAGCTTTTGCTGTGAAAGGCTATCTAGGCCATATGGAACTTGTGACTTGTTTTGTTGCTCTAAAAAGCTCGCTATAGATATTATTTCTGTTAATTCATAGCTGGTATCAACTTTAGAGTGGCTAGCAAGAATTTGCTCTACTAAAGTTGAGCCACTTCTGGGCATGCCCACGACAAAGACTAATTGTATAGAAGAAGGTTTTACTCTGGGCAAACTGTTTATTAAGTCTTTAGTCAAAAACTTAATACAGCGATAGTCAAATTCACTTTGAGTATATTTGATGTGGTTATTTTTTATTTTATTGCCTGCAGCATAGTGCTTATAAGCAGTGTAAAAGTTGTTTTGCTGCTCGTGGGCTTTTCCCAAAGCAAATTGACCCAGTGCTTTTTTATTTTGGTTTGTTAAGTTACAAATCGAGGCTTGTAAATTTTTTATTTCGCTTTCACTGAATTTATAGGTTTTAAGATTTGCTAGATTCCAGTATGCCTCAGTATTCGTTTTATCTTTTTCGAGAGCTTTTTTATATAACTGCACCGCAGTGGTTGGCTCGCCAATAATTTTTCTTATATTGCCCATTCTTAATAGGCAAGTAGAGGGGTGAAAACTCTTCCTTTCTAAATCAGCGTATAAATTAAATGCTAAATCAAAATTCATTTGTTTTACATGGCATGCAGCTAATAAACTGATAATATGGTTGGGGAGTGTTTTGTTGTCTTTTTTATTAGCTAATTCTATGAATTCATTAAAATGTTTAGTGTGAAAAAGTGCTTCAAAATAACAGTTAACAACAGCAGGTGAGCTCGGGTTACAATGGTAATTGTATTGAGAAACGTTAAGGTAAGTATGCATGTCAGCTGCTTTAAACGCTGCTTTACTAAGCAGCAAAAGGCATCGTTTTTCGTTTGGTACTAATTTTAACAATTTCTGGATTTTTAGCTGAGTATTATGAAAGTCTCCGAGTAACAAATCCTTCTTAGCGCAAGATAATTGCTCGTTAAACCATGCTATCATTTCAAATTGGTCATAGGCTGCGGTTTGTTTTTTTAATTCACCAATTTCTTTATAGCATTTTGATAAATGGAGCCAAGCTTGCTCTATCTCTGGATATTGAGACGTTATTTTAACTAACTCAGAGATGGCTAGTTTATATTTTTTTGTACTGATCAAAGCTAATGCTTCTTTTAGAATCGGCTCGTTTATCATTTTTACTCATTTTTTATTGATTAAACTTACATTTTAAAAGCTTACTGTAAAAGCTCATAAAGGTTCCATTTTGTATTTAACATCAGGTTTTTTACTATCAGCTAAGGCTAATGATACCGCACAAGGTGTGCAATATGAAATTTGGTTAAGTACTAAACATGGTCCGGTTAAAAGCGTTTCTTCAACGCAACCAGTTCTTTTTTTTATAAAAAGTACGGATGCAAATACAGTAAATGCTATTTTAGCTGCTGAGTCTATTCTTCATGAAATAAAACCGCTTAAATTAAAAAACTTTCAGCAGCAAGATATGTGTGGCTGTTACTTTTACTCACTCAAACACTTTTATAGCGCGAGCAAAGCGTTAAAAAGTCGCGGTATTACACTTTATGAAGATGATATAAGGCCCATTGAGCGCTATTTAATGGAGCGCTTTATTAAAGGCGGAGCGTGGATCACGGGTAAACGAGTGGATCATGCACATTACACTGAAATTTTAGATGCTAAATTAAAAACCAATGCCGAATATACGCCTGTGCTTTCTAAGTTGTCACTTGATATAGAGTGCAATGAAAGTGGGGTGTTGTTTTCTATTGGCTTGGTAGGCTGTGGTTTAGATTGCGTAATAATGATTGGAGAGCCTGAGCATCACGACCCAGTGATTGGTTATACTATTATATGGTGCGCAGACGAGGTTGTACTATTACAGCAACTTGTAACACTTATTAAGCATTGCGACCCAGATATTATTATTGGGTGGAATGTTATTGAGTTTGATTTTGCAGTTATATATGAGCGCTCTGTGGCACTTGGAGTAAAACTATTACTAGGAAGAGGAAACCTTCCTTTATATGTTCGAAAAGGCCATTTTACACGGGTTTCTATTCCCGGGCGCTGTGTAATTGATGGCATTGATACTCTAAAAAATGCCACTTATAGTTTTGAAACTTTTTCACTTGCTAATGTAGCTAAAGAAATTTTAGGCGAGTCTAAATTAATTGAATCTAGTAACAGCTTACAAGAAATTATTCGTCAATTTAATGAAGATAAAATCGCGCTTGCTAACTACAATCGCCAAGACTGCATACTCGTTAATAAAATCTTCGATAAGCTAAAACTTCTCGATTTTGCTGTTATTCGCACACAATTAACAGGCCTTGAGCTGGAAAAACGCGGCGGCTCAGTGGCGGCTTTTGTAAACATGTATTTGCCTTTATTACATCGCAGCGGTTATGTAGCACCTAATATGGGCGACCATGGGCTGACGTTTGAAAGCCCAGGTGGTTATGTTATGGAGTCGGTACCGGGGCTGTATAAAAATGTCATCGTGCTTGATTTTAAAAGCCTGTACCCCAGTATTATGCAAACCTTTTATATAGACCCGCTTGGACTAATAGAAGGGATTGAAAACCCTGAAAATAGTATTGAAGGTTTTAATAACGCATTATTTTCAAGAGAGCAGCACCATTTACCAGCGCTTATAAAAAGCCTAGCGCTACAGCGCCAAAGAGCAAAAGATAATCACGATTTAATGCTATCTCAAGCGATTAAAATAATAATGAACAGTTTATATGGTGTATTAGGCTCACAAGGCTGTCGCTTTTATGACCCTCGACTCTCAAGCTCTATAACTTTGCGTGGCCATGAGATAATGCTGCAAACTAAAAAGTGGATTGAAGAGCAAGGTTATAGTGTTATTTACGGAGATACCGATTCGACCTTTGTAAAACTAACGGATGATTTAAGTGTTGAGGCGTGTAATAAAATAGGTAAACAGCTAGCTAAACACATAAACACGTTGTGGCAGCAAAACATACACGCTAAACATAATTTAACTAGCCATTTAGAAATAGAGTTTGAATCGCTTTATAGCCCCTTCTTTTTACCCACCATAAGAGGTAAAAGCGTGGGGTCTAAAAAACGCTATGTGGGGCAGTTAATAAAGCCGGATGAATCAAAATTGGTTTTTAAAGGCTTAGAAACCGTAAGAAGTGACTGGACTAAACTGGCTCAACAGTTTCAATTTGATTTATTTACCCTCCTTTTTGAGCAACCAGAGCAAATTAATGACCTTGTAAATGATTACATTAGTAAACTTTTACGTGGCGAATTTGATCATTTGCTGGTTTTTAAAAAACGTTTAGGTCAAAACTTAACCGACTATCAAAAAAATATCCCTCCCCATGTACAAGCAGTAAAAAAGTTTCAGAAACAAAATAGTGAATTTACGCTAAAAAGAGGTGAATTTGTTACATTTGTTTACACAACGCACGGTGTTGAGCTGTATCAAGGGCTGCATAGCTACGACTATCAAATGTATTTAGATAAACAGATTATGCCGCTTATAGGGATGGTTTCGTTTGTTTGTAATATTGAAGTATCAGAAATGTTTCCTAGTCAGTTATCTCTAATTTGATTATACCAAATTCCTGCCTAAAAAGTCTGGCCATCTATTTGATGTTATAACATTTACTTTAAAAGATTGTTTTGTACCTACTTTGTTTACATTTGAAATTTAATTTTAAAAAATCATTAACATTAGTTGGCTTTTAAATTGTTTTTGTTTAGTATTTGTATCAGTTACGGTTAACATGCTGTAACAATAATAAATAATTAAATAATAAGTCGCTTCTAACAAGTGGTGACCCAGGGAGAATCAAATGTTAAATAATCAAGTTACAAAAGCAGTGCGCTTAGCCATTGCTTTTGGTGCAGCGTCTACTGCTGCTTTCTCTGCAAGTTCATTTGCCGCAGAAGAAGAGTCAGCTGAAAAAGTTGAACGAATCGAAGTTACTGGTTCACGTATCAAGCGTACTGATATGGAAACAGCTAGCCCAGTACAAATTACAACAGCAGAAGAAATTGCAGTTTCAGGCTTTACACGTGTTGAAGACATGTTAAACAGCTTACCTCAACTAGAGGCTTCTTCTACTGCTTTCCAATCTAATGGCGCTACAGGTACAGCAACATTAGACTTACGTGGTATGGGATCGCAACGTACTCTAGTTTTAATCAATGGCCGTCGCGCACAAGCAGGTGGTATTTACACTCAATCGGCTGATGTTAACCAAATTCCAGCCTCTCTAATACAGCGCGTAGAAGTATTAACTGGTGGTGGTTCATCTACTTACGGTGCTGATGCAGTAGCCGGTGTTGTTAACTTCGTAATGGACGACAAATTTGAAGGTTTTGCTGTTGATGTAGGTGCTACGGCTTACCAACATGATAACGACAACGACTACATCCAAGGCCTAATGGATGACAAAGATTTTGATTACCCAACGGGTAGCTCTGGCCTTGATGGTTCATCTTTTGATTTTAGTGCTACTTTAGGTGGTTCTTTCGACGGTGGTAAGGGTCACGCTGTAGGCTACATTACTTATAATAAGCAAAACGAACTTCGCCAAGGCGCTCGTGATTACTCATCATGTGCTCTAAATGCGGCTGGTACGTCATGTGGTGGTTCAGGTAATGCTGTTGTTCCAAATTTCTACGTATCTTCACCAACTGCTGATGGTGCTTTTGATTGGTCTGATTACGACTACTGGACGCTTGACGGTACTGGTGGTTTTGAAGATTCAGTAGGTAACTTATATAACTATGCTCCAATAAACCACTTTATGCGTCCTGATGAACGCCATACGTTTGGTTTATTTGCTGATTATGAAATTAATGATAACTTTCACCCATACGTAGAAGCTATGTTCATGCGTGACCGTACTACAGCACAAATCGCTGAATCAGGTACGTTCTTTAATGAAAACTATAATATTGACTTCGACAGCCCACTTTTAACTGACCAACAGCGTCAAGACTTAACTGACCGCTTTGGTTTAACGTCGGGTGATCAATTTGCTACATACATCGGTAAACGTAACGTTGAAGGTGGTGCTCGTGCAGACCAATTAGAACATAACTCGTTCCGCTTAGTACTTGGTACAGAAGGCGAGATCAACGATATGTGGTCATATGATGCATTTGTTCAATATGGTTCAACGTCTTCTTCTTCAGCTTACATTAATGACTTCTTTGGTCCACGTATAGCCACAGCTCTATCTGCAAATGGTGAAGATTGTGCAACTAGCGATGGTTGTATACCTTATGAAGTATTTGAGTTTGAAGGTATTACATCAGAAGCGGCCGGTTCTTTAACAGGTACAGCTATTCTTAACGGTGTAACAGAGCAATTTATTGTTGGTGGTTATGTAACTGGTGAATTTGACTTTGGCCTTCCTAGTTCAGATTACCCAATTGCAGCAGTATTTGGTACAGAGTACCGTGAAGAAACATTTAGCCGTACAGCTGATGAAGTATACGCACAAGGTTTATTACTAGGCCAAGGTGGTACTACTAAAAGCTTGAATGGTGAATACGATCTAACTGAGTTCTACACAGAAGTTAGCTTACCTATTCTTGAAGATGCACCTTTTGCTAAGAGCATTGCTGTTGATTTAGGTTACCGCTGGTCTGATTACAGTACTTCTGGTGCTGAGCCTACTTATAAACTAGCGCTTGATTGGAATGTTACGGACGATTGGAAAATCCGTACAAGCTATAACCGCGCAGTTCGTGCCGCAAATAATGGTGAATTATTTGCTAACCAAAGCACAGGCTTATGGGGCGGTACAGATCCTTGTGCTACTGATACTCCTTCATTATCTGCTGCACAGTGTGCTAATACAGGTGTTTCTGCATCTCAGTACGGTAATGTTTCTGCGAGCCCAGCATCTCAGTACAATGGTTTCTTCGGTGGTAACCCTGACTTAGACCCTGAAATTGCAGATACAATAACGTTTGGTATTGTTGCTAACCCATTTGAAGGGTTCAACTTCTCAATTGATTACTGGGATATTGAACTTGAAGATGCGATTGGTGCTATCAATCCTGAAGAGATTGTAACTAACTGTGCACTTACTGGTGATGCTGTTTTTTGTGATAACGTACAAAGAACATCTGGTAGCGGTAGCTTATGGATTGGTGATGGCCAAGTTGTAGCAACTAACGTTAACCTTGGTAAATTACATTGGGAAGGTATCGATTTAAGTGCAAACTATGACTTTGAAGTAGCCGGTGGCATGTTAAAAGCTAACCTAATTGGTACTTACATGCTTAGTAAAGAGTACGATAATATTCCAGGTGTAAGTGAAGCATATGACTGTGTAGGTACTCTTGATAACAGCTGTTTTGCTCAACCTGAATGGCGTCATGTTTTAACTCTTAGCTACGACATGGATACTTACTGGCGTGCGACTGCTAAATGGCGCTACTTCGGTGAAGTAAGCGATTACAGCGGTGATGATACGCTTGCTCAAGGCGGTATAAGCTCACAAAGCTACCTTGACCTTAAAGCTAGCTTCACTATTAATGAATACACTTCATTATTAGTAGGTGTTAATAACGTTTTAGATAAAGAGCCACCTCTTTTAGGCGGTAGTTTATCAACAAATGCTAACGCTATTGCTGGTTACTACGACACGCTGGGTCGTTATTTCCATACAACTGTATCATTTAAATTCTAATTATTTGTGATATAAATAAAGCGAGCTTAGGCTCGCTTTTTTTTATGGAGAAATTTAAGAATGACGCAAGTTAGCGTATCGCAAGCTTTAAAGGAGCTAAACAGTGGTCAAATCAATAAAGGAAAAACAACACTTAATATATTAGCTGCTAATCAAAATACTGCAGAGCAGGCCCTTATTCTATTATTCAAGGTTTCAATGAGTGAAAAAAACCTTAATGAGGCTAAGTTAATTAGTGAAAGGTTAGTTTCGATTGTTCCAAACAAATTTGATTACATCAATACATTAGTTCAATTGTATTTGTCGAGCGGTGATTCTGATACTGCAATCAGCAAATTAAAAGCATTTATAAGCCAAAACTCTAATCACGCGCATGCTCATTTCTTGCTTGGTAGCTTAGCTCGAAAGTTAGGTAATGGATTTTTAGCTAAGCAGCACCTTTTAAGTGCGCAAGAAAATCAATTTCCCGATATTTATTTGGTAAAATTAGAGATAGCGTTAGTTTATTCTGATTTGTTAAATGATCATAAAAGCGCAATATATTGCTTAGAAGAAGCAATAGAAATTAAAAAAAACAATGTAAATGCTTATTTTAATTTAGCTAATATCTATGAGCAAATGGGCAATAAAAGCAAAAGCTTAGAGCTATTCCAGCAAGTGCTAGTTATAAACCCTAAGCATGGCTTAGCGCATGCTAGGCTTTCTGACATAGTTACATTTAACCCTGCTTTGGCGCTAGAATATGAGCAAGTGAGCCTAAAAATTATTAAGCAAGAAAAAGATAATTCGATAGTGGCTGATTTATATTATGCCCTTGGTAAAGTATTTAATGATATTGCTGATTATAAAAAAGCTTGGGAGTATTATTTTAGTGCAAATAGAGTTAATCGTTCATATATACCGAAATACAATAAATATGAGATTGAAAAACTAACCAAATTAACTTTAGAACGAAAGGAGAAGCCAGTCACTAGCAATGAAAATAGTGAGTTAACACCAATCATAATTTGTGGCATGTTCCGCTCTGGTTCTACTTTAATTGAGCAAATACTTGCTGCATCTGATTATATTAGTGCTGGTGGCGAAATTGACTATATTCACAAAAATTTATTTAACTTAATTGCTAATCCAATTAAGCTCGAAAATACAGCCAGTACAATAGAGTTTAAAGAGGGCTATAACCGTGAGTTAGCGCTTAGAGCTAATAAGAGGGCATTCGTTACAGATAAAAGGCCTGAAAACTACCTCTATATTGACCAAATCAAACGTATTTATCCTAACGCTAAGATTATATGGACGGAGCGTGATATTCGAGATAATAGTTTGTCGGCATATTTTCAACATTTAGGGCCTAGCTTAAATTATGCTACTAATCTTAGCCATACACTACATTACTATACAGCGCAGCAAAAAGTTAAAAGCCATTGGTTAAAAATATATACCAATGATATTTTTACGGTAAACTATGATGAATTAGTTTCAAATCCTGAAAAAGTTCTTATACCCTTGTTTGATTTTTTAGGTATTGAATATAAAGATGAAAACAGCACATTCCATGAGAAAAGAAATATTGTAAGTACAGCGAGTGTGTGGCAAGTTAGAAAGCCCCTCTATACTTCTTCATCTGGTAGATATAAAAACTTTAGTGAGTACATTAAGCAAAATATATCTGAAAAGGAGTTTGAAGCGTTTTATAACTTGTCGCTTTAATACTTATTTACAATTTACAGCTCTCAGTAGAGAGCTGATATAATCTAATTCTGCGTTGGCAAATCTTTCATCTCCACCGAGGCTCTGCTTTTTCTCTATTAACTTCGAGGCTTATAAAGCTTGCTTAGAACAGTCGAACAAAATTGCGTTTGAGACTCTATTTTCTCTGAAAAAAACTTGCTAAATAGCTCCCATTAACAGCACCAGCACATTGCACAGCACTATGGGAAGTCCACTGAATTAGCTTTTCAATCATGGCAATATTATATAAGTTTAACCAATAGGCGCGCTGTTCATCTAGGCTGAGATCGTTCAGAGAGCCTTGAACTGGGACATTTTCTAGACTTAAACGAATTTTTTAAACCCACTTTTAAGACCTGTTTCTATAACCTCTTCAAAATAAAAGCGAGTGGCTTCTAATGCTGTACGCTTATTTCTAGTTGATCTTATTCTTGTACCTATAGACTCCATTGACTTTAAAGCCGTTCTGTCCGACATCCATCTACAACTGTTAAGTCGAGGTGCTGGTTAAATCAGTATAATAAACCTTTATATCCCTATTTAAGCTCAAGTCAGAAAACTCTTCTGGAAGTATAAAGCCATCAGCTAATACTGGATTTTAATCTAAAGTATAGGCATAACATCGCATGGAACAGTTAAACGTGGTTGTGTACTTTTTAAAGGATATGTACCGTGCCATATATAGCTAGGAAATATAATCATTTGACCTGTTTTAGGGCAAATACTTCGCGCTATCTCTTCTCTTTCTTTAAGGTTTAAACACGTTTCCCCTAGTTTTAACCAGCCACTTTTATTAGTGTCATTTTCATTTAATTCCTTGGGGAGAGAAATATAACTTGGTGCCGATAACCAGCCAGCAGGGTGTATATGGTTTGCATGAAACCCTTTGTTACCTAACTTGACTGACCAACTTCCATTCACTTTAAATGCATTATTATTTCTTGAACACAGAGGGTGCTTTTGGTCTTTTGGCAGATTAGCTAAATAGCTTGTTATGCAATTATTCATAGAATGCTTAAAGTCGCTTATTAGCTTGTTACTTCTAAATAAGAGGTGCCCCTCTGTTTGGGTACCACTTCTTACACTTTGATCAATCAATTGTGTACTGTGTGCGTGTAAATTGAGTAATAGGTCAGTTAAATTTTCTAAAAATTGTCCGCTAGTGCTATACCCTTTTGGTTTTTGAAGCTCAAAAACTTTTACGTATTGATCGTAATTCGTCAGCCAATAATATTTATCGTTAGCAGATAAGCGCCAAGCTGTGCTTAAGTAAGCCCAAACTTCTTGATTAAAGTAATCGTATTTTAAAGCACTTTCTAATTGTCTAATTGCTTCTATGTAGTCTCCATTTAATATAAGGTAGTGTGCTAAATCTATTCGGTACCTGCTTTCATGAGGTGCTTTTTCTACTAATTGATTCAATAAGTTAAAAGCTTTTTCGTGGTCATTAAGTTTTCCTAATACCACGCTATGCGCATGAACTATTGTATGATCATTCGGAAATAGTTTTAATGCATTAGTTGAAACATCCAAGGCCGACCCATAGTTATTTGACTTTATAAGCTGCGATATAAAAGAATGTTCAATTACAGGGTGAGGTTCGTATTTCTGCTTTACTAATTCATAGCTATTTAAAAACAACTTTTTATTTTTCGTTGAGTGATAAAGCCTATTAAGGCTTTCATGTGCAGGAACATAATAAGGCGCAATTGCTAAGCATTTATTTAAATAGCGTTCACACTGTTGGGTATTATTTAAATCTTTATAAATACAGCCTATTAAAAATAATATTTCTGGTGTGGTACTTTCCTTTTTTTCTATATTTAGTAGTAAACCTAAAGCCTCATTAAAGCGTCCCATACTCCTTAAATTACAGGCTCTTTTATAGCTTATATAAAAGTTATTTTGTTGTGCTTCAGGTAGCATATTAATAATATTCTCAATTATATCTAACTCACCTAACGCCTCATGTAGCTCTATTTTCAACCATATAAACCTAAACTCTAAATTAGTTGGTGTACTTATTAATTTCACTAATCTTTTAGCTTCAAGTAAGTGATTTAATTTTATTAATGCTTCTAGTTTATTTAAGGAGAGCTTAGCTGAAACAGTTGTCACTGTTGTGTTTAGTAGATTTAAACAACCCATAAAATCGCCCAACTTACAAAGTAGTCCGGTATAGTTTTCTAGTAATGAAATATTTGTTGGGTTGTTTTTTAGTGCGCATTGGTATATTTCAATGGCTTTATCATTTTTATCCAAAGCAGTTAAACTAGCTGCTTTTAGTAAATGGGCGTCTAGATGTGAAAGCTTAAACTCATCAATTATATCAAGAGATTTTTGGAAGTTTTTTGTATTGTACGCAGTAAGAGCAGCTTTAAAGTTCTGCATATAAATTACACCCTGTTTATTTTTATATTAACAGGATGTAAAATACATTTGAATTTTAATTTTCGTTTTTATCAGTTGATAAGTCCTTAATATTGACTGTACCCGAATTCTGCTCATTTTTTAGTTTTAATGCTTTTAATTTTTCAATTTGATCAGCAGAAAACCGACCAAAATCCATTGTTTTATTGGTAATTGAGTCAGAAATAAAGTTGAGGTTTACAGCTCCAACACCAGAGCCACTTCCATCGGCGCCCTTTGGATAAGCAGAGTTACTTACTACCGCATTAAGCATAGCTGCGTTATTAGTGGCTGAAGAGCCACCAATAACTCTCTCAGTTCCAAATATATCTGTAATGCTCCAATCTTCAATTTTAAACCTAATCGACTTAGCATTTTTTACGTCGTATCGCATACTAGTATCTACATATTTTTCTAGGTGGTAATGCAGATCAGTCTCGAAATTTTCAAATAAAGGTTTTGTTTGCTCGAAATATTTTGAAACGTAAAGTCTATTTTTTTTCCCAATGTATAAACCTCTATTGGAATTAACAAATTCGTCACCATTATCTTCAAGCTGATGAAATACCTTTTTGCCGGAGTATGCTTCGGCTCTTAAATTAGGACTGCCAATATTACCCTGGTAAAAGCCATACATAACAATAGGCTTATTAGTGAATTTTTTAAAAACTATTTTTTGAATATCATTTAGAGACAATGCATGTCCTGAGACAGATAAAAACTTTTCTTCTAAAATGCTATTTTTACCAAAGAGTAACTTTTCAGTGTCTCTAACGGGGTAGTGCTTGAGTAGTTGTTCAACTACTGCGGTGTTGTAAAGGTTTAGCCAATAAGCCAACTGTTCATTTAGTGATAAGTCATTTAAAGCTATCTCATTGGGTAAGCTTTCTAGGCTTATACGTATTTTATTAAATCCTTCACTTATTTCAGACTTACTAACTTCTTCAAAGAAAAACCTGTTAGCTTCGTTTTTTGTATTTTTCTTTCTTGACGAACGCATTTTTGTGCCAATCAACGCTTGCGATTTAGACGCTTTTTTTCTATCCGAACGGCCAGTATCTAAAACGGTCAATTTTAGAAGTTGGTCCAAATCGTCGTAAGAGACGGTAATATCATTATTGATACTAAAATCAGCAAACTCCTTAGGTAAGCCTTCAACACCTGCAAAAGCAAAACCGCTAGTGGTAAGGCAAAGTAGTAATAGCCATTTATACATTTTTATTTTCCTTTCTAATTAGATTAATTATTCAAAGTACAAATTTCACTCTAAATACAATTTATACACTTAATGCAAACAAGGTGAAACTAATTGTTAACCAAGGTTGGTTTTATCGTTGGTTTTTGTTGGTTTGCCGTAGTGTTTTTTAAGTTTATGCGAGAAGTCTGAATTCAACAATAATGTATATTTCGCAATAGTGATAAAATCGGTACATGTAAACAGGATGAAAACGCAAGCTTTTGTAAATAAAAGGTATTTTTGGTTATCGCTTTGTTGACCTTGTGCTTGAAATGATATTAATATTTGCGAACTGGTTAATTTTAAGTATTAGCTAGGTGTATAAAAATAAACTATTAGAAGTATTCAGGGAGAATCACATGTTAAATAATAAAGTTTCAAAGGCAGTGCGCTTAGCGATTGCTTTTGGTGCAGCATCTGCAGCTGCGTTTTCAGCAAATTCATTTGCTGCTGAAGATGATGAACTTGAAAAAATCGAGCGCGTTCAGGTAACTGGCTCGCGTATTCGCTCAGCTGAAGCTATGTCTTCTGCGCCAATACAAGTAGTTAGTGGTGAGGCTATTGATGCCTCTGGTTCTTTAAATATCCAAAACCTATTACTTGAAAACCCTGCATTTGGCTCCCCAGCTATTAGCAGAACAAATTCAAACTTTTCTACAGCTAGTGCTGGTGTTGCCACTGTTGATTTACGTAATTTAGGCTCAAACCGTACTCTAGTTCTTGTTAATGGTCGTCGTTATGTATCTGGTGTGCCGGGCAGCTCTGCAGTTGATTTAAACACCATTCCTAGCCAGTTTATTGAGCGCGTAGAAATTATGACTGGTGGTGCTTCATCCGTATATGGCTCAGATGCAGTTGCAGGTGTTGTTAACTTTGTACTTAAAGATGACTTTGAAGGTGTTGAGTTTGAAGGACAATACGGTGAGTCTAGTGAAGGTGATGACCAGTCACGACAGTTTAACTTTACCTCGGGTTTGTCTAGCTCAGATGGGAAAGGGCAAGCAATGTTTCATCTTGGTTATTCAGATCAAGGCGCTGTGTTTTCTAGAGACCGTGAACGTTCGGCTGTTGACCAATTTTCAGGTATTTATTTTGAAGACGATCCTGCAGCGAACCCTGGTTCGATATTCGATGCAGTAAGTCCATTTTTATCATCATTTCCTCCACAAGGCCGCTTTAGTGCAGGGGATAATACATTCACATACGATAACGCGAATAATCTACAAGATTCGTTTAGTACAAATGGTGGTGATGGAGTTGAGGCTAATGGCTTCAATCGCAGTGGCGTAAGAACTATCGCTATACCAACAGAGCGCTATTTGTTTGCCTCAAACGGAAGCTACGAGTTAAATGATAAGCATAGCTTCTTTTTTGAAGGTACATATGCCGCTACAACAACAGTATCTGAGTTAGAGCCATTCCCTTTTGCCTCAGACGATATTTATGCCAATGGTCAAGTGCCAATTGAATTTAATGTAAATGGTGAAGTACTTCGTAGTGCATATGTACCAGATGATATTTTTAATTCAGCCACTGATACAGATGGAGATGGCTTAAAGGATATTTTCTTTGCAAAGCGCCTAAGCGATATTGGTAATCGTGGTGCACGTGCCGAACGTGATACTTTCCGCTTAGCTGTTGGGTTTCAGGGTGAAATTAACGATAGCTGGTTTTATGATACTTACTATGTGTACGGCAAAACAAAAGAGCAGCAAGTATCTGGTGGTTTAGTAAATGTACAGAGTTTTCGCCAAGGGCTTGAATCTGTAATTGATAGTCAAGATTTAGATGGTGATGGTATAACTGATGAGGCAATTTGTATAGATGCTACTGCACGTGGCTTCAATTGTGCTCCAGTTAATATTTACGGTTATAATTCATTGTCACAAAGCGCCATTGATTTTGTTAGTGCGCCTAGCTCACTTTCTACATCAGTTGAGCAAGAGATTATCGGTGGTAATATATCGGGTGATTTGTTCGAGTTACCGGCTGGAATGATTGGTATAGCAGCCGGGTTCGAGTACCGCGAAGAGTTTTCTCGTAGCGAATTTGATGCATTGCAACAAGCTGGCTTAAATGCAGGCAATGCAATCCCTGCTACAGAAGGTTCATTTGATGTAACTGAATATTATGTTGAAGCAAACATCCCTGTTTTTGACTCAGTAACAATGAATGCTGCAGTTCGCTTATCAGATTATTCTACAGTTGGTAATACTGAAAGTTGGAACATAGGTGTTGATTGGGAAGTAATGGACAGCCTGCGTTTACGTGCAACACGTGCTCGCTCTACTCGAGCTCCAAATATTGATGAATTATTCTCTCCACCTTCACAAACATTCCCAAGTGGATTAAATGATCCTTGCTTAGGTATTACTAATAGTGGCGGTGGCGCTGCAGGTGATGCTTGTCGAGCTGATGTGGGTGTTGCAAACAATATTGCGTCAAATGGTGAGTTCACGCTTAACCAATCTGATTTACAAGGCATCAGTGGCTTTAACCGTGGCAATCCTGATTTAAAAGAAGAAGTGGGTGATTCAGTAACTGTTGGGATTGTATTTACCCCAGAAGAGCTTGTTTCAGGTTTAGATATCACTTTGGATTATTTTGACATAGAAATTACTGATGCGATTGTATCAACTCCACGTCAATTTATCTTAGATCAATGTTATGGTGGTGGAGATACTAGCTTCTGTGACTTTGTTACTCGCCGTAGTGCGGCATCAGGTAATAACAGCGCCGGCTCTCTAGAGTTCATCGATAGCGGTGTATCTAATAGTGGGGGCTTAGGCACTGAAGGAGTTGATTTAACATTAACTTACTCATCTGATATTGGTCCTGGTTCATTTAAAACTCGTTTGGCATACACTTATTTGATAGATGGTTATACGATTCCGCTACCAGGCGCTGATAAAGATGAATTTGCTGGTGAAATTGGTGCATCAGAGCACAAAGCTAATTGGAATTTAGGTTATAAATTTAATGATTTTGATTTTAACTGGAGCTTAAACTATATTGGCGCAGCTGACTTTGATGATCAATTTTTAAGTGGTTTCGGTATTGCACCTGGCGGTGTAGGAATTGGTTCTGTGACTTATCATGATGTCCAAGCAAGCTATCACTTTAATGACACAATGGAGTTATATGCAGGAGCGAACAATTTATTCGATAAAGAGCCTCCGCGCATATTATCGGGTGTAGATGGTTCTAGTACTGGTACAGAAACAGATGCTGGAACATATGATCCTATCGGACAGTCTTTTTATATCGGCTTTAGAAGTAAGTTCTAATCCCAGATACCGCTATTTTTATGACCGTTCTGAAATACATTGACGGTTTTAATCTAGGGCCAGTAGTTTTTGCTACTGGCCTTTTTATAGGCTTGGTTTCGTGTTTGCCTTTCTAAACTCATATTCGGCTTATATTAATACTAATTCTCCGACAAGTTCCTTTAGCTATTTTAGGTTTTGGGATTTCTAGAGTTAGAACAATTGCTTCAACATGCCATTAATGCGCCCAGCTCGTACTTTTGGTCGTAATCTTTATTTGGTATGCCTGTGAGCAGTACTAACATCCTCTACCTTAATGATGAATTATACAGCATTAATACTGACGATTATTGATGGTCGTATCCAATGCCTTAAACACATTTTTCGTCTTTCATTCCCAACCCAATTCATAGCACTTACGAATACTATTTTTGGCCTCTATAGTTGTATATTTTTGCATAGGTTAGAATACTTTTTCATCTAATATTTGTTAAAAGTAGTTATTAGTTGCAATTTTCTAGGTAGTAAATAGCTAATACTTTCTTCTCGTAGCCTATTTTCTATTTTAGGCTTATACTAAAAAGGAATTAAAATCTAACCCTATAATTTAGCGAGATATAAATGAAAGAAGTTCGATCTTTTATTAAAACAGCATCATTAACTGAGCTAGAAAAAGCACAACAATTAATCACTGATGCGATTGCAAAATATACTGAGCAGCTACAAGCTAAACAGGAAGTGTTGGATCTTTTAAAAGAAAAAGGACTTACGTTAGAAGATTTACAAGACGGTACTGCAGATAAACGTACTAAAGTAAAAGCTAAGTATCGTATTGAAGTAGATGGCGAAGTGATTGAATGGACCGGTCGTGGTCGTCGCCCTAAAGCGTTTGAAGGTGTTGATTTACAAAAGCACCTAGCTTAATAAAGTAACAGAGAAGCTACGGCTTCTCTTTTTAATGGCGTATAATTTAATAACTAAACTTAGGCTTACGCTTTGTACGCGAGATTTAATTGGCCAAAACTTACCTTAAACTCCCCGCAGTCGCTTAGTATTTGTTAAACTGCATTTCTGGTTATTCTATTTACTATTTTCATGAGCTATAAATTAAGGCCGTATCAGCAAGAGGCCGTAGAGCGCACCGTTTTACATTTTCGAAAAACAAATGATCCTGCCGTGATTGTACTGCCTACCGGTGCGGGTAAAAGTCTTGTTATTGCAGAGCTTGCGCGTATTGCTAAGCAAAAAATTTTGGTGCTTGCACATGTTAAAGAGTTGGTAGAGCAAAACGCACAAAAATATAAAAGTTTTGGTTTAGAAGCGAGTATATTTTCAGCAGGGTTAAAAGAAAAATCACTCAACCACCAAGTTATCTTTGCCAGTGTTCAGTCTTTATCGCGTAATTTAAATAAATTAAATGAGCATTATTCTTTGCTTATTATTGATGAGTGCCACAGAGTAAATGGTGATAAAAAAAGCCAATATGGAAAGGTTATAAATACGCTCAAAGAATATAATCCTCAGTTAAAAGTATTGGGTTTAACAGCCACACCTTATAGATTAGGAATGGGGTGGATATACCATCATCATTACCATGGTTTTGTAAAAGGTAATAAAGAAAGTCCATTTAAAAACTGTATATTTGAATTACCGCTCAGGTATATGATCAAACATAATTACTTAACGCCGCCAAATGAAGTGGACGCGGCAATTAGTCATTATGATTTTTCGTCCTTGGCTACTAATGCATTTGGTCAATATACGACTGATGACATGAATGCGCTTTTAAAAAATAGCGAGCGCGCAACGCAAGCTATACTGAAGCAGGTAATACAATACAGTGAAACCCGCCAAGGCGTGATGATATTTGCGGCAACGGTGATGCACGCGCAAGAAATTTTAACTTATTTACCCGCAGAGCAAAGTGCCCTTATAACTGGCGATACCCCAAATGCAGAACGCGATAAATTAATAAATCAATTTAAACAAAAAAACATAAAATACCTCGTTAATATT
This sequence comes from Pseudoalteromonas sp. 2CM41L, assembly GCF_023161905.1. Taxonomy (NCBI): domain Bacteria; kingdom Pseudomonadati; phylum Pseudomonadota; class Gammaproteobacteria; order Alteromonadales; family Pseudoalteromonadaceae; genus Pseudoalteromonas; species Pseudoalteromonas sp. 2CM41L. The sequence continues at coordinate 64,201 of NZ_JALNTN010000004.1, read as the reverse complement.
TCTGTTTTAACTACCGGATTTGATGCGCCGCATGTCGATTTTATCGCTATTTTACGTCCCACCGAATCGGTTAGCTTATACCAGCAAATTGTTGGCCGTGGGCTTAGGCTAAATGAAGGAAAAACAGACTGCTTAGTTATAGATTACGCAGGCAACGGCTTTGATTTATTTCACCCTGAGGTGGGCGATAAAAAAGGTGATAGCGATAATGAGCCCGTTCAAGTGCTTTGCCCTGGGTGTGGGTTTGCAAATATTTTTTGGGGAAAAACCGATGCTGATGGCAAAGTAGTTGAGCATTTTGGCAGGCGCTGCCAAGGTTTATTAGAAGATGACGAAGGCCATAAAGAGCAATGCGATTATCGGTTTAGGTTTAAAGAGTGCGAACAATGCGGCGCTCAAAACGATATAGCAGCTCGTAAATGCCATGATTGCGGCGCAGTAATGGCCGACCCCGACGACAAGCTACGTAACGCCCTTAATTTAAAAGATGCGTTAGTACTGCGCTGTAGTGGGTTATCAGTGGTAAAACTTAAAGATGATTTAATTAAAATAACCTACTTTGATGAAGATGGTGCAAGTTGCGATGAGGTCTATAACCTTGCTAGTAAAGGCGGGCAGTATATTTTTAATAAACAGTTTGGTAAACGCCTAGGGCAGGGGCATGCGCCTGTCGAATTTACAAGTGCTGAGCAGGTTATTAAGGCACAGTTTGATTTAGTGCCCCCTGATTTTGTTATCGCGCGTAAAAGTAAAAAGTATGGCTGGAAAGTATCTGATAAATTATTTGATTACACTGGCAACTTTAGAAAAGCTAATCAGTTAAGCGGTTAAGCTTAACTGATTTTTGTTAAGCGGCGTCTTCGTCCATTAAACCCCAGCCATCGCCATAGCCATTGTAACTGTTAGCAATACTTTCAAGGTATTGCTCTGCTTGGCCAAGCAATGTGTGCTCTGGCACCATTTGTACATGAGTAATCACTTCCCACACGCCTGTGTCTTTGCATTTTTCAACGTTTGCGCTTTGTACTAATGCATCAGAGATTATTTCTTTGGAAAATTTTTCAGCATCAGCTTGTTGTTCAAATAAAATGAAAAAATCGATTTGGTGCATTTTGCTTAAATCAACGCCAGCAGCGGCTATTTCGGCTAAAAGTTGGCCGTTATCATCATCAGGGAATTGCATTAAAAACTCATTTAAAATTAATTTTGTATTCGTAGCCACTATTGTAACCAAAATATTGCTTTAAAGCGTATTAATTTTAACTTTATAGGCTTTAAAGGGGAGTGAAATTTGGTGCAAGATTACCATTAAGTTAATGTGTTGCTCATTATGGCTATGGTAGTATGCAACTCATTGGTGGTTAATTTTTAAAGAATAAAAAGTAAGGATATTTACTTGTTCAAACAGTTATTACGTTTTGTGTTTTTTTTAGCTTGTTTTATAAGCACTCAAGTCAGCGCTGAGCAAAGGGTAATTGAAGATTACGAAATTAAAGGGATTAGTGGCGAGTTAGAAAGTAACGTTGAGCTATATTTAAAACAACTGGTTGGCGAAAAACCCACCAGAACCTTGCGCCGCTATGCCAAAAAGCAAGTGCAAAGCAGTATTAAAGCGCTGGGGTATTACAACCCAACGGTAGACATTGAGTTTGATAAAGACGATAAAGAGCTTATCGTTAAAGTAGAGCGCGGCCCTGCAACGCGCATAGAAGCTATTAATATAAAGCTTAATGGTGAGGGTAAAAACGACTCGCAATTACAAAACGTTATTAAAAACTTAAATTTAACCCAGGGCGATATTCTTAATCATGGCAGGTACTACTCAGCTCATAAAAAAATAGAGTCAATGCTATTAGAGCTAGGCTATTTTGATGCTAAATGGCCAGCCCGAAAACTTGCTGTATCAGTGCAAAAAAACACTGCCGTTATTACATTTAATATAGATACCGGCGTGCGCTACACGTATGGCAATATAATCATTGCCAGCGAAACCCCCGCAGAAAAATACATTCGTTCACTTGCACCTTTTACCCAAGGGCAAGCTTATAAAGCCACACAAATTGCCGATTATAACCTTGAGCTCTCAAGCACACCGTATTTTGCAAGCGTGCGTATTTATGCCGATATACCAGCAAGAGCCAACGGCCAAGTGCCTATAAATATTGATGTGCTACACAAACCTGCTAATAGCTACGAAGTAGGCGGTGGCTTTAATACCGAGCTGGGCCCGAAAGTGCGTTTTAAATGGAGTAAACCCTGGATCACAGAAGACGGGCATTATCTGGAAAGCAATTTAAATGTAGCTGAGAAACAGCAAGATATTTCTATGGCGTACACCATTCCGGTAGATGACCCTAACGACGATTTATGGCGTTTATCAGTGGGTTACAAGTTAGAAGATGAACTTGCCGATGACATATACAGTGAAATACTGACCGGCCAACTGCAGCGCCAATGGTTAACTGAAGATAAATGGGTACGCACGGCCTTTTTACGTCGAGACCAAGAAACATACCGCATTGGTGATGAACCAGAAGAAAGCACCGAAATGCTTATGCCCGGTATTAGCTATGCCCGTAAAAAGTCAAAAGGAGGCACAACGCCTTATTGGGGTGAGCAGTGGCTAATTTCGGCTGAGTTTGGTTTAGATGATGTACTTTCAACCACCAACTTAGTGCGGGTGCAGCTGCAGCATGCGTGGCTGCGAACCTATTTAGATAAACACTTAGTTTTTTTAAAAGCAAACGTGGGCGCTATGCTGGTCGATAATATTGAAAACGTCCCTTACTCACTGCGCTTTTATGCCGGTGGTGACCAAAGTGTACGTGGTTTTGCTTATCAGTCTATTTCTCCTGAAGATGAAGACGGTGATTTAATCGGTGGTAAATACTTATTAACCAGTACTATTGAATACAATTACCAATTTGCACAAAATTGGCGTGCAGCTTTATTTGTTGATGGCGGTACTGCCACAAATGACTTTTCGGACGACTTTGAAGTGGGCGCAGGCTTTGGCTTTCGTTATTTAACACCCATTGGCCCTGTGAAAGTAGACCATGCATGGGGGCTTACTAAAGAAAGTAAAAGCACACGTTTAAGCATTACCATAGGGCCAGAAATTTAATGTCAGTATTTAAAAAAATATCCGCCGCCGTCATCGGCGTTTTAATCACGCTTGCCGTTATTATATTTTGTTTGTTATTTACTGCGCCCGGTAATCAATTTATTGCTTATAGTGCCAATAAAATGGTGGACGGCTTACATATTGAGATTAAAAAAGGGCGCTTTTTATATAACAACCCGTTTAATGTGAGCTTTAAAAACCACAGTACAGATTTTAAAGCGCAGCAGCTTAAAATAGATTTATTTTGGTGGCAGTGCGATGGCCTATGTTTTGAAAATGTAAGTGCGCGGTCAATCAAACTTGCCCTTGGAAATGCATCCGAAGCCTCACAACAAAGCAACTCAGAGCCATTAGCTAAAATTACGTTTCCCTTTAATGTTGCCGTTAAAAATGTAGCAATAAACGAATTTGTATTAAATCATCCCAGTGCTGATGTAACCGTAAATAACTTTACCCTTGCAGCGAAAGCTGAAGATGCAACCTTAGCACTAAAAAGCCTAACTATTAGTGATGTATTGGTAAAGCTTAAAGAGCAACCAGCCTCATCTAATCAAGCAGCGGCTAATCAAGGCCAGGCGCTAACAGCGCTGCCTGCGTTACCAGATATAGAATTTACATCGCCCCTTAATTTACGGGTAGAGCAGTTTGACGTTAAAAAGGTGGATATTGAGCAAGGTGAGCAAACTCACACAATCGAAAATATAGCGCTTGTATTAAATGTAGAAGATGAAAAAGTTAACTTACAAACGCTTAGCGCGCAGTACCAACAATGGCAATTAAATACAGAGTTAACTAGTGAGCTTGCAGGTAACTTACCATTAAACGCTAAAGTAGCGCTAAACAGCGACTTGCACCAAGCGAATTTAGCGTTAAGTGGTGATCTATCTGATTTAAATATAAATTTACACACGACTGGTCAGTACCCATTAAATTTAACGGCAACGGCTAATTTAAAACAAAAAAATTATCCGTTTGAACTTACTGGTAAAGTTGAGCAATGGTTGATTGACGCTCAAAGTAACGAGCTAAAAGTAAATAATGTTGATTTATCAGCCTCGGGTAATGCGGATGATTACACGCTAAGTTTAAAGGCGCATAGCCAATTAGGTGCCTATCCAGCTGTAGTATTAAACACGCAATTAAACGGCTCGCTTAGCCAAGCGCAGCTAAGTACCTTAAGCCTAAACGCAAACGACAGTAGTGCAATATTTAAAGGTAATGTTAATTGGCAAAAGGGCATACAAGCCGACTTTACCGGTTCGTTAAATAGCTTAAAAGCACAATACTTAACAGATGCGCTTACAAGTAATATTTCTGGCCAGCTAGAAGGGCGCTTTAACAGCGAAGGGCAAAACTGGCACTTGCAAATGGATAATACACAACTTGCAGGTACACTGAACCAAACACCGCTTGAATTTGCCTCAAACTTTACACTGAATAATACGCTAAAGGCCAACATAGACAGCCTGTATCTAAGTAGCGGTGCCAATAAATTAACCTTGAGCGGGCAAGTTGACGACACTTGGCAGGTTGACGGAAAAGTAACACTTACCGGAAATGAGCAAACTAATCTGCCATTTGTTGCAAACGGTAAGGCCGATTTAAAAGTTAAAGGGCCCCGTTTAACCCCCGCCGTTGATTTATCGTTATTGCTCGATAACTTTATGTATAACGACATAAACGTTAATAAACTCACCCTTAAAGGCCAGCTCGATACAGCCGCAGATTGGCAAACCGATGTGAGCTTAATCGTAGGCTCAGCAATGGTTGCTGATCAGGTAATTAATAGTGTTGAGCTAACTGCCACTGGCGATAAAACCGACCATCAGCTGGTTGCCGCCATAGATGCAGAGCAAGGCGCTGCTGAACTTGAAGTAACCGGTAAGCTCAATAATGACGTATGGAATGGCTCGCTCAGTAATATAACGCTAAGTGACAAAAAGCTCAGCTTTAGTAATAGTAAAAAAATTGCGGTGATGTTTAATACCCAAACCAGCGATTTTGATGTGAGTGCGCATTGCTGGCGCTCAAACAAAAGTGAGCTATGTATTAATACCCTTGCGCAAACTAAAAACTTGGGCCAATTTAATGCTACGTTGAGCAATTTAGCGCTTGAAGAGCTTAAACACTTTTTACCAGATAACATGCGTACGCGTGGCGATATAAGCGGCGACTTTGCTGCAAATTGGAACGAGGGCGCATTAAAAACACTTCGCGCTAATTTAAATGCGGATGACCTTGTTGCTGTTCTTACCTCAGAGGAAGACCGGTTTAGATTACCCATCGAGACGCTAAAAGTCAGTGCTTACACTGATTCTCAAACGGGTAAGCTAGAGGCCGATTTACGCTCAAGTGTGCTAGGTAAAATAGCCACCGAAATTAATATTGATGATATTCAAAATCAGCAAACATTAAACGGTCACCTTAATATAGATAAAATATTGCTATCAGACTTACATCCATTTCTCGAAACCCTTGAGCAATTAAAAGGCGATATAACAGGAAACGTGGCAGTAGCCGGCACTTTGCAAGACCCTTTATTAAATGGTGAGTTAAATGTCAGTGATATCAATTTAGAAGGTGAGCAGTTGCCGGTGGTGCTGCAAAAATCTAATGTAAATATTTTATTTGATAAAACCACCGCCACAATTAAAGGTAATTTAAACGACACCCAAGGCGGTAAAATCAACCTAACCGGCGACGTAGATTGGCAAGGCGCCCAGCCTGAGGTAAATGTAAGCGTTAACGGCGAGCAGTTTTTTGTACGCGCGCAGCAAGGCGTGACGTTTAAAGTATCGCCTGATTTAACCATTGGACTTGCAAATAATGCATTAAAGCTGTTTGGCGAAGTGATTGTGCCTTATGGCAGGGTAATGATTGAAGAGCTGCCAGAGGGCGCCGTTCAAGTGAGCGACGATGAGATTATTGTTGATCAACAAACTGAAACGGCAGAAAACGTGCCGTTTGATTACGATGTAAATTTAAAAGTGATTGTTAAAAACGATGTAAAAATAGAATCGTTTGGTCTTGAGTCGAAAATAGCGGGTGATTTAGCCATCAAAATGAGCCAGGGCGCCCCTATAATTGCTACTGGCGAGCTAAATTTAATTGATGGTACGTATTTAGCTTTTGGCCAAGATTTAATTATTAGTACTGGGCAAATAGGGTTTAGTGGCTCAATTGAGCAACCGTTTTTAAATATTAAAGCCATACGTAATCCAGACACCACAGCAAATGATGTTGTGGCAGGTGTTACGCTTACTGGTAACGTTGAGCAGCCTACCTTAAAAGTATTTTCTGAGCCGGCAATGGATCAAGCACAAGCGCTGGCCTATTTACTCAATGGGCAGCCGCTAGGCGAGGGCGACAGTTCAAGCGATGCCATGCTTACTCAGTTATTGCTCTCACAAGGGGTGAGCCGCAGTGAAGGCGTTGTATCTAAAGTTGGCGAAACCATTGGTTTATCTGATGTAAGCTTAAGTTCAACGGGCTCTGGCGATAACACTAAGCTTGAAATATCGGGCTATGTAGCGCCTAGCTTACAAGTTAAATACAGCGTAGGGGTATTTGACTCGCTCAGCGAGGTCGCTATTCGCTATCAGCTGCTTTCGCAATTTTATGTAGAGATCACCAGTGGTTTAAATCAAAATGTTGATTTACTCTATAAGTTTGATTGGGACTAAATAGGCAGTATAAGGATTATATGAAAGGATTATATTTAGCAGCACTAATAACAGGATTAACTGGCTGCGCCCAACACACAGAGCAGCACGCGGGCACTCAACAAACTCCAATCCGTAGCGCAAGCGAGGTAATAAAGCATGCTAAAGCGCACGAATGGCGAAATGTAGACAAGCAAAATGTTTTAAAAATTACGCTGCCTACAGGGGCGGCTTATGTTGAGCTTAACCCACAGCTTGCAGCTAAACATACTGCGCACATAAAACAACTTGCACGAGAAGGCTTTTATAAAAATACCCGTGTTTATCGTTTTGTTGAAGGGTTTGTAGCTCAAGGAGGCGACAGCTCAGGCAATAAAGTAATTAAAACGGCTAATAAAACTGTGCCTGCAGAGTTTTACCATAGCACCACACAGCCGCTTAAAATTACAGAGCTACAAGGCGATGGTTACGCGCCTGTAACGGGGTTTTTAAACGGTTTTGCTGTCGCACAAAACGCCTCTAATACACAAACTTGGCAGGTACATTGCCACGGTGTGTTTGCCATGGCGCGTGGCAATGAGATCAACAGTGCAAGCACTGAATTTTTTGTCACCATTAGCCAAGGTCCGCGCTACCTTGATAAAAATATTACCGTATTTGGAAGAGTGCTTGAAGGTATGGAGCACTTTAATCGTTTACAGCGTAAGCCTGTTCCTAACACGCCATTTAACCCAATTAAAAACATTGAGGTGTTAGCCGATATTAAGCGTGATAAAAGCACCTTTAATGTTATGAAAACAGACTCGCAATCATTTAGAGAATTGATTGAGGCGCGAAAAAATCGTACCGAACCTTGGTTTGTATACGCCCATAATTATATTGATGTGTGCGCAATGCCTATTCCGACTAAGCGCATTGATTAGCTTATAACGGGTATAAAAAAGGAGCTTAAGCTCCTTTTTTATGGTGATATTTAAGTCGATTGGTATTACTGGCGATTAATTTTTACCGCAAAAGGCGTATCGTTATAGTGCGTTGAACGATACGGATTTATATCCAGCCCACCGCGGCGCGTATAACGCGCATAGACTTCAAGCTCTTTAATGTTTAGCTGCGTGGTTAAATCACTATAAATACGCTCTACACATTGCTCATGAAACTCATTGTGAGTTCTAAATGAAATTAAATAACGCAAGAGTGCCTCATGGCATATTTGCTCGCCAGTGTAACGAATAATTATACTGGCCCAATCTGGTTGCGAGGTAATTAAGCAGTTAGATTTAAGCAAATGGCTGTGCAGGGTCTCAGTAACCAGGGTGTCACTTTTTGATTTAAGTGAGTAGGCGTCAATATCGTAGTTATCTATTTCAATATCTAAATCGTCAATACATTGCCCAGGTAATGGCGTGCAAGGTAAGCAGTTATAGTCATCAGGTGCGTATAACGTTACCGCTACATCGCTATTTACCGCATTTGATAAGTCTTCAATTAAATGCTGTCTTACCACCTCAGTACTTTCAAAGCGGGTTTGATTAAAGCTATTTAAGTAAAGTTTAAACGACTTAGACTCAATAATATGGCTGCTTTGGCACGCAAAAGTAAACAGCGCCACGGCAACCTGCGGTTTACCTTTAGCGTTTAACCACGAAAGCTCATAACCTGTCCAAATATCTTGGCCTTTAAAGGGCAACTCGGCTTCGTCAATATTTAAAGCATCACGATTTAACTTGCGGGCAATAGGAAAAAGCAAGCTAGGCGAATATACATCTACATATTCAGTAGATTGTCCTAACACACTACCTTTAAGGTCTGGAGAATTGCTGTAATCTGTCATGTTTGCTCTTAAATAGTTACAATAGGGACATTATATCTAATTTAAATGAGTTTCGCAGTATGTCTGTTGCAATGCAAATGGCCCAACTTCACACGCAATTTTGTGAAAAAACCGTTAAAAACACCGCTAAATATCCGCTTATGGCACACGATGAACAATGGCCTAGCCCTTGCGAGTTTGGCGAGGTAGACACACAAGGCAATATTCAATGGAAAAGTGCTTTGCAAACCCCCGCAGGTTCGTTATCAGATTTAGCTAGCGCGCTTGAACTGAGCTTCCCAGCAGGGGTTGATGAGTTTTATGGGCACATGTATGGAGGTAGCATTTTAGCTAGTATAGATGGTCACCGTGTGGAGTTATTACAAGCTTGGAATAAAGATGATTTTGAGCTGCTGCAACAAAATATTACCGGTCATGTATTAATGAAACGAAAATTAAAGCAGCCAGAAACCCTATTCATTGGTTTAACTGAGCAAGATGACTTACTGGTTACCGTGCAGGTGAATACCGGTGAGGTATGTTTGGAGTACGTAGGTAAAAAGCCGCATCATGTACTTGCACCCAATATAGAATCTTTTTTAAAAGCGCTTGAGGTTTAGATTAATTAAACCAATGTGCAGTAATAGTAATTATTGTGAAGTATAAGCCCTGTGCAAGATGCGTTAAAGGTTGCTCAGTTATTACAGTAAAAATAACGATACTGTAGCCTTACTTGCCGCTTTCACTTAATTTAATTGAGCATTAAAAAATCAGCTTAGTGCAATGCATTAAGCTGATTTTGTATAAGGTGTGTAACTTTATTTTGCAAAGTGCAGGCTTTTAGTTACTGAAAATCCCACGAAACATTAGATACCAACCCACATGGCTCACACCTAAAATCAAATAACCCAAACCACGGCTCTGGCAATTTCCACTCACTATTGCAGCTAGGGCATTTCCGCTCAAGTTCTGAGGCTTTATCTACACCGCCTACACGGTATAAATAATAATAAACCGGTTTTTGAGTTAAAAAGCGGATACGTTTAGCAATGTCTTTACCGCGGCGGTATAAGTCACTTTGTGTGCTTGATATTTCTTCAAGCGCTGGAAATTCGCACCGAGTAGCGCCGTTAATTTGTATTTGATCGCAGGCTTGCCAATCTTCTTGCCATTTTATGAGTGTTTTATAATCACCATTTGCAATGGCCGGAATAGTAAATAATGGCACGGGTAAAAAGTCATCACCACAATACAGTGGGCTACAGGTATGCACATAGGTTGTGTATAAAATATAGCTTGAAGGCGATTCACAGGTATCGGCACCGTTTGAGTGAATGTCTTGGCCAATAACTTTTATTTTAGGAGCAAGTAAACCTGCACTGTGCAGCTTCTCAATACTGTGTTTTACAAAAGGGCTATTATTTAATGGGTGCATGGCGTCTTCGGTTGGGCACATTACACGGGTAATAAAATAGCCATCTTTTAGTACAGTTGGGAATTCTTCACCCATAATTTGGCCGTTAAAACGCAGTGCATTAACTAATCGGTTAATGGCTTGCTCGGCGTGCTCTAGGGTGGTGTCTTGGTAGCAGTCAAACGTTAAATCAACAACGAACATTTATAGTCTCAAATTATTTTTGCTCTAACAGGGCTAGCAACCTATCGAGTTTTTTCTCAATGCGATCGAGTTGAGATGTTTTAGGCTCAACGATGCTCTGCTCAGGGTTTTTCATTAAATTATGAATTGAATCAGGGTTATTCTTATATTGACTTACTGCGGCAATAATAACCGGCATAGGCACAGGTTGTGCTAAACGGCTTTTAGTTAGGGCAACAGTAGGGGTTTTGCCTTCATCAAGAAGGACTTTAATTGCATCAAATACAACTGCATTCATTAGATTTGTAACTCTTTAATATATAAGCGCAGCAAGTGTTTGCTGCGCGGGTGCTATAGTAGCAACAATACCAAGGCGCATAAAGCCTTGGTATAAGCAGAGGGGGGATTATACCAATTCGCAATAATACTTAATCATTTTGAGGGGCTAAACGGGTCGCTACCTGTGTTAAAAATTTTTCATTTAGAACAGCCAATAGTGAATTTTTGCTTAGCTATAAACACGTTTATCGAACCTCAAAATAGGTCGCATAATTGAGCAAATTAGTATTACTTACCTTCTTGGCGAAGCCTCACATCAAGTTCATCAATTACTTCACTCCACGCGCCATCTTCTGCTAGCGATTCTGCTAAAAAATGCTGCTGTGATTCATCCCAAAAAGGAGCTTGTTGTAAAAGCGTTGTGTCTTCTAGTGAGTGAGAAGCAATAAAATCGTCAATCTGTTGTTCTGAGCTAGGTAAACCCAATTGTGCAAACAACGTTTTCATATCGTGTTTTGTCGTATCCATATTATTACTCCATCTGATTAAATTAAACCAAGCTTAGAGCCAGACTATAGGCTTTGCTAGTTAAACTCTCGCTGAATTGACGGTATTTTTGCTTTAGGTATATAGTTAACTTGCAGTATAGATAAACATTTTCGCCATACAATTACCAATTACTTTATATACGGTAAATAGTTTGGCAACGTTGAGGGTAGTAAAGCAAAAAGGATACACAATGACAGTCACCTCTAATGAGCACACATTAAGCGTACAATACCTTGCCCCTGAAGATATAAGCACTGCAGGGAGTTTAATCTATCAGGCCTATCATGATGATCCGCTACTTCAAAATTTATTAGGTTATGATCAACATAATATAGCTGCCTACGAGAAAAAATTACGCTCAGTGATACGCGAAGAGCTCAGTGCTTTTTGGCAAGAAAAACTGCCATTAATAGGCTTGTACCGCGATGATAAATTAAAAGCGGTGGCGTGTGTATTTGAGTCAAGCAGCCAATTACAACCAGAGCGTTATTGGCATTGGCGCTTAAAGCTAATGCTGAGCGCAGGGTATTTGCAAACCAACCAACTAATAGAAAAAGAGCAAACAATACGCACTGCGCTTAATGAGATTGGCGATTACTACTATTTAGCGTTTATTGCGGTAGACCCGCACGTGCAAGGCCACGGACTTGGGCGCTACCTGTTACGAGGCTTAGATGATTTAGCAACTAAAAACACAGGGGCTAAAGGGCTTGCCGTTTTTGTTACACACCAAGAGCATAATACGTTTTTTAAATCAGAAGGATTTAGCACTTTTAAAGCACTTGCCTTTAATAAAGTATCCGGAGAGCTTCTTTTTAAACCATATGCAAAGTAAGTCTGTAAGCGATAAGCGCCATTACGGACATATGCCCGTGAGATATATCTTACATTGGCGTGCGCATTATCAGTTACGGTCGTTCATAAATGCGGCTTTAATGGGGTAAGATGCTGTTTAGTATAGGGTTTTATATTTTTTCATATATATTACGAAAAATTAATTTTGTTTACCTAGTAGGATGAAACCCAAACTCGCGTAGTATTTAACTTGTCAAGACGACATAGCTTAATGACTAAGCTACTGCCAAGGATACGGAATAGGCAACATAGCAGATGCTAGCAGGAAGCATAAAGGACAAGTTAAAAAGGACGCAAGGACGAACTAGGAAGTGCATGAAGCGCTTAGTAGTTGGAACTACTTAAGGATATTTACGGATGAGGCTACAGGAAGTAGCAGGAGCGTTAGTTTACGCAGGATGGCCAAGGCGGCAAGTGGAAAATGCAGGATGCATTTAAAGTGGCAGGAGCTACTTAAAAGGATGACCAAGGATGATGCTACAGCAAGTAGCCAAGCGTTAGTTTACGTGGGTTAGCCAGGATGGTTATGGATTTTGCAGGATGCAATGTTGAGGGTAAATAGGGTTGTTTACTCGTTCAGGGGATGATAATACGGATTTTGGGTCAAGGATAACAAGCAGGATGCTGTAAGAGTGGGGCGTAACTTTTGTTACGCCTTAGTTTTATGTATTAACTTATTTTAGTGGTTTCATTTTAACCCCACCGGTTTTAACGATTAGAGTTAAATTTTGTGTGGCGGCACAACAACGCTTTTTAGCATTTCATTTTCCATAATTAAAATACCTTGATAGGCATTTTCGCCATCACTTGAAAACTCAAACATAAATTCGCTTTTGATCCCCGGTTTGCCATTTTTTAAAATGCCAAAGCGGCGTTTTGTGCACGCTACGCTCATTAACTGAACCTGTAATTGCTCAGCTTGGCGCGCGGCATGACTGTTAGCAGCTTCTGCTACTTTTCGGTTTAGCCAAAATAAGTAAATTACAGCGCCAATGGCGATAAACGTCCACAAAGTAGCCATTAAGAGAACAACCTTCCAATTGCGCGAGCGAGCGTTTCGCTGCGGTTTTCTTTACGTAATAAGCCTAATAAATGTGGGCGTATAGTGGGTATTGCAACTAAATCAGCAAAGATACTGGGAAATAGCTCGGCAATTTGCTGGTGGTGCGCACAATTATCCATAAAAATATGTAAGCGCTCAGGCTCTTCTAGTTGAGAAAAGCATCGCCCTGCAATCGTTAAAAGTACATCTGAATCAGTGCCAACAGATGAGCTTAATGCAGCATCTACTAGTTGTGTACACAGCCCTTGGGCTTGGCCTTTTGAAAGCGAGCGCAGTGCGGCAGTTAGTGCAATTGTATCGTTATTTTCAATGGCAGTGTGGCCATAGGCGACTAAAAGCTCACTGAGTGATGGCGGTATTTCTACATGTTCAAGCATGGCGCTCAAAGGCTGCAATACCTCTAGTGGTAAATGCGGCCAAGCTTTTTGCAAGTTTGCTAAGTTGTTGTCGTTATTTAAGCGCAGTGCAAAATCGGCAATACCTTGTAGCGCAACGCTTTGCCAATCATCAAAACCTAAAGTGCCACTAAAGTACAGCTGGGTGTGCTCGTAATATTTAGAGGCTGGTTGCTTTAACAATACTTTAAGTTGGGCGTTAAAAGCCGCTAATTTATTTGCATTAGGGGTAAACACATAAGGGTTATTATCTAGCTTACCATCGGCTTGCTCGCCGGTTATTTCGCTGCCTAGGGCTTCAATTACCATATTAGCGAAATGATCGCGGCTCGCGCTCACTAATTTACTTTGCTCATCAAGTGGAAACTTTAAAAACCATACATAAGGTTCTTTACTTGCTTTGCTATCCCAAAATTGAATAGCCAGCCATGCATGCCCCGCAAGCGGATAAGGATAAGGAACTTGTGCTTGCTCAATAGCTAAAAACTGTTTTTTATCAAGCTTAGTAATATGCCTGCCAATATCAAAAGCACGCCATTGTGTACCGGCGCCATCTAAAAGTTGGCCAAGTGTCGCTATGTGTTCGCTCATCGTTATCTCAATTGTTTTTACTGCAAAATTGCCTCAATTATACGCCATAGCAGGCATTGAGGGAACAGGGTATAATTGCCCTATAACGTAAAAAGAAGAGTGGTTATGTATCAGCAAACTCAGGCTTATTTAAACCAATTAAGCACACTTTTAAAAAAACATAAGCTGTGGCAAAGCACGCCAATAGAGGCGCATAAATTACAATCTCAAGTGCCTTTTTGTCACGATACCATGGCATTTGAGCAATGGTTACAGTTTGTATTTATTGAAAAAATGCAGCAGTTAATAACGCTTAACCAACCATTGCCGCAAAATTTTGCCATTGCGCCTATGGCTGAAATGGCGTTAGTGGATAAAACCGGCAGCGGCGAAATTATAACGCTACTTAGTGAACTTGATGCTTTTTTAGGTAAACCCAATGACTGAAAAGGGTGAACCTGTAGAGTACGGCGAGCTTAATATTCTTTACCAAGACGAATACTTTGTTGCCATAGATAAGCCCGCAGGCTTATTGGTTCATCGCTCTTTTTTAGATAAATATGAAACCCAGTTTGCAATGCAAATGCTGCGCGACCAATTAGGGCAACATGTATTTCCGGTGCACAGGCTAGATAGACCAACATCAGGTGTGCTGCTATTTGCTTTAAGTTCAGAATCTGCCCGAGACATGAACAAGCTATTTATTGAAGGCACTATTACAAAACGTTATTTAGCGCTTGTACGTGGTTTTGCGCCTGAATCGGTGTTTTTAGATAAACCGTTAAAAGAAGAGCTTGATAAAATAGCTGACAAATTTGCCTCGCAAAATAAAGCGCCACAAGCGGCGCAAACGCAATTTAATTGTCTGCATCAAGCCACGCTACCAATTCCTATTGGTAAATACCCCACGGTGCGTTACTCGCTCGTAGAGTGTTTTCCAAAAACAGGGCGAAAGCATCAAATTAGGCGCCACCTTAATCATTTATCAATACCTATAATTGGTGATGTAAATCATGGTGATAATCAGCATAATCAATTTTTTAGGGAACATTTTGCACTGCGGCGGTTAATGCTATTTGCAACGCAGCTTAGTTTTGTGCACCCTTACACGCATAAACCCATCGTAATTAAAGCGCCACTAGGTGAAGACATGCTTAGTATATGTAAGCAACTAGGTTGGCCACAGCAAGAAAAGGATTATTAATGGCACATATTAGTATTTTTGTAGGCAGCGTTAACGGCGGTGCAGAACGTTTAAGCTACGACGTTGCAAATACAATTGAAAAAGCGGGGCACACTGCGAGCGTTATTAGTGAGGCCTCACTTGATGATATTAAAAACGCCTCACATATATTAGTTGTTACCTCTACCACAGGGCAAGGCGATGTACCTAACAATTTAGCTGGGCTCTACTTTGCTATGAACAGCACATTTCCGATGCTTACTGATAAGCCATTTGGTGTTATAGCCATGGGCGATAGATGCTACGGCGATACGTTTTGCGGTGCAGGGCGCAGCTTTGATGAGCTACTACGTGACTTGCAAGCTAAGCCGGTAGGAAACCGTTTAGAAATAGATGCCTGCGAAGACTTTGAGCCATGGCCTGTAGCAGAGCCGTGGTTAAAAGCATGGCTTGAAAAATTACCAGCTTAGTAACACCAATGCGCAATAATGCTTAATCATTTTGCGGGGTTAAACGTGTCGCTAGCTGCGTTAAAAAATGCTCATTTACGACCGCATGGATGCAGAAGGCAGAGCCATGCAGGAGCAATTGCCGAGAACAACTAAATAGCGAATTTATTGCCTAGCTATTAACACGTTTTTCCGTCCTCAAAATAGAGCACTTAATTAAGCGAATTGGTATTAAACTGCTTATATGTACAAAAAAAGGAGCGCATGCGCTCCTTTTTTAATTATTAAACCGTTGGTTAACTACTTCTTACATCAACCTTAAGCTTTAACTTTTGGCCAGGCTGTAAATACTTTTGGCCGGCTAAGTTATTCCACTTAATAATTTCGTTTACGGTTAAATTAAATTTAGACGCAATACGAGCAAGCGAGTCACCACGGCGTACTTTGTACGTAATGGTGCGATTAGTACTTGCAGTTGCTTGTGGTTTACTCGCTGATTTATAAACAGTGAGCTTTTGATTTAAGCGCAATACTGAGTTTTTCTTCAGTTTATTCCACGAGGCCAACTCATCCATGGTGACATCGTATTCGCGACTAATGTCCCACAGGGTGTCGCCACTTTTAACCGTGTGCGACAGCTTAGTACGGGTGGCTTTATTAGCAGCTAAACGCATTTGCTTAGGTAAATGTTCACTATTAATTGCGCCATCGGTTAAGGGTACTAATAACTGTTGGCCAATACGTATGGTGTTTGACTTTAATTTATTAAGCGAGCGAATAGCACTGGTGCTGGTGGTAAACTTTTTAGCAATAACCGATAGGCTATCTCCGCGCGCCACAGTGTATTGCTGCCAGCGTAAGCGGTCTTTAACATCGGTTTGCGCCAGCTTTTGGCTGAATTGTTCCGCTTTATCGGTGGGTAATAGTAAAAAATGCGGACCGTTAGGGTCGGTCGCCCAGCGGTTAAAGCCTGGGTTTAACCTGTATAGCTCAGTAAGAGTCATATCGGCCATATCTGCGGCCAGTGCTAAGTCAATCTGTGTGCCTACATCAACCACTTCTACAACTTGCGCGTTGATAACCGGTTTCCACTTTACATTAAACTCATCAGCGCGTTTTAATAAATCGGCAAGGGCTAAAAGCTTTGGTACATACGCGGTGGTTTCGCTTGGTAAGTCGAGAGACCAAAAGTCTGTTGGTAAATGCTTTTTACGATTTTTCTTAATCGCACGCATTAAACGCCCTTCGCCTGAATTATAAGCCGCAATGGCGTTTAACCAATCGCCTTCAAGGGTTTTGTGTAAATACGATAAGTAATCAAGGGCAGCACGCGTAGATTGCACTATGTCGCGTCGGCCGTCGTACCACCAGTTTTGTTTTAAATCAAAACGCTCGCCAGTGGCTGGCATAAATTGCCAAATACCCGAAGCACTGCGATTAGAGTAGCCAAATGGGTCAAATGCGCTTTCTACAATAGGTAAAAGGGCGATTTCGATAGGCATTTCGCGCTTTTCTACTTCTTCAACAATAAAGTGTAAATAAGGTTCTGCGCGTTTTGAAATGCGGTCTAAATAAGCTTGATGACGCGCATAGTAATTACGCTCGGTAACAACAGGGCGGTTTTGCGGTACATCAATAGACAGTTGGTAGCGAATGCGCTCCCACACATCGTCAAAAACGGGGGCGTCTTCGCTCTGCTCAACGTGTTGATATTGGGCGTTTACCATCAATGCATTGTTAATATCGTTAGGGCTTGCGCCTTCTAAGCGCTTATTTGCTTGGGTAGCAGCTTGTGCGTCTGAATCTACGGTTGTTAATGTTTGACAACCACTTAGCGCAAGCGCCAAGGCAATTAATAGAGGAGATTTATTCATATATACCAATACATCAGGTAAAAAAACTCGGCGAATACTACCCGTTATGAGTCAACATTGCCACTTAACGACCAACTTTAACATGTTGATAAAACCATTCGCTATTTTTAAACCAATGGTTTTACCTAGGATATACCTAACCACGATGCTGCAAAATTAATTACAACAGGTCAACATATCTTAACTAAAAGTTGTCTTTGAATCGTCTCAGACTTGCAAAGTTTTCCCATGGTTCATTGTTTTTTGTAACCAACACAAATTCTTTTGGAATTAACTCTGTAATAGTAGGTAGGTCGCTGCGCATAAATGGATTAACTTTAAGCTCTTGGCCTATTGTACTTGGCAGTGTAATTTCGCCCTTAGCACGCTGTGCATCTACTTTGTCGCTGTATTGGAGTAGCTCAGGGTTACGCGGCTCAACGGCTTTTGCAAATGCTAAATTAGCTTGTGTATATTCATGCGTGCAATACACTTTACAGGTTTTAGATAGCTCACGTAGCTTATTAAACGACTCCCACATTTGCTCAGGCGTCCCTTCAAATAATCGCCCGCAGCCCCCACTAAAAAGCGTATCGCCGGTAAAAGCCAACTCTTCATGAATATAACAAATGTGATCAAGCGTATGGCCAGGGGTGGTAATAATGTTAAAACGCGTACCCAATACCGCAATGCTATCGCCATCAACCAGTGTATTAGTGATCCCCGCAAACGGACTGTTAATAGGACCGTACACTGCAATGTTAGAAAACTGTTTTACAAGCTCGGCTACGCCACCGGTATGATCGCTATGATGATGGGTAATTAAAATGCCACCAAGTTGTAAGTTATGCTCTGCTAAATGCGCCATAACGGGCTGTGCGTCGCCTGGGTCAACCACCCACGCTAGGTCGCTATTATGGGTAGTTAAACACCAAATATAATTGTCAGAAAATGCTTTAATTGCTTTAACTTGCACCATATTAATTTGCTCTATAAAGTGACGGGTAACACCTAGTATAACGAGCTATAAAAATGAAACCAGCCCTTAGTTTTCAAGAAGGACCCAAACCGCTGTCATGGCAGCAGTTCCCTCATGGGGATTATTTACGTGCTGACATTGAACAAAAAATGGATCAATGGCTGCCGCGTATGTTTGGTTACCATATGCTTAAATTAGGTAATTTAAGTGGCGAGCTTAATACCAGCATAAGCACTATAAAACACCAAGTATGTGTTGCCGAAGAGGGGCCTTACACAGGTGTAATAGCCGATATAGACGAACTGCCTTTTTATGAGCACAGTGTTGATGCGTGTATTTTAAGCCACTGCTTAGAGTATCACTCAGACCCACATCACATATTACGCGAGGCGCATCGTACACTTATACCCGGTGGTTACATTGTTATTACCGGATTTAATCCGTTTAGTTTATGTGGATTGGCGCAAATGTTGCCCTTTAGCGGCCAAAAGCTGCCGTGGACGGGGCGTTTTTTTACGCCTGCGCGGGTAAAAGATTGGCTTAATTTATTGGGGTTTGAAATTATTAGCGATGAGCGCTTTATTTACTCATCTCTTGCGCGTGGTAACAGGCTTTCGCGGTTTGCATTTTGGCGCAGCTTTGCCAAACAGTATTTAAAACCTATGGGGAGTGTGTATATGCTGGTGGCGCGAAAACGCGTGGCTCCGCTTACGCCTATAAAACCTAAGTGGCATGCAAGGCCGCAGTTTTCACCTGTAAAGGGGGCAGGGCTTAGACAAACATCAAAGCAGCACTTTAAACAGTGTGAGCAAAAAAATAATAATAGTTAAAAAATGTAAGTAGGCACTTTTTAACCCAGCCATGAGCCTTACACTCATGGCACTAAAAAGTGCAAAAGCTTTAACGGGTTAAGGTTGATACCCTACATCATCAAGTAGGTTGCTACTGCCTGCAGCGTCACGGGCCAAATCGTCAACTATTTCGTTATATTTATGCCCGCTATGTCCCTTTACCCATTTCCATGTAACCGTGTGCTCGCTACAAGCGCTATCAAGTCGCTTCCATAAATCAACATTTTTAACCGGCTTTTTTGCCGATGTTTGCCAGCCCCGTTTTTTCCAATTTGCAATCCACGACTCAATACCCTGCTTAACATACTGGCTATCTGTGGTGAGGTTAACGGTGCAAGGGCGGGTGAGTGATTCAAGGGCAACAATGGCAGCGAGCATTTCCATACGGTTGTTTGTGGTTAGCTTATACCCTTGGCTTAATTTTTTTTCGTGGCCGTTATAAATCATAAAAATACCATAACCACCAGGGCCCGGATTACCTAAACATGAGCCATCGGTGTAAATCTCTACGGTTTTTTGCACTGTTTTACCTTGATATTATGTACAATAAAGTGATTATAGAAAGATACCAGAGTCAGGCTAAATTCGATATGGCACGTAGACAAATAGTTTTAGATACAGAAACCACCGGCATCGACCCCAAACAGGGGCACCGGATTATAGAAATTGGGTGTGTAGAATTAATAAACCGACGTTTAACCGGTAATAATTTTCATGTTTACATTAACCCACAACGCAGCATTGAAGAAGAAGCAATAGATGTTCACGGTATTACCAACGAGTTTTTACGTGATAAACCACTTTATCGCGATATAGCGCAAGAGTTTTTTGACTACATTAAAGGTGCAGAGCTTGTAATTCATAACGCCCCGTTCGATGTGGGCCATATGGATAACGAGTTTGCGCTGCTTAACCAAGGCTACCCAAATACGCACGAGTACTGCCAAGTTCTCGACACCCTTAAAATGGCGCGTGACTTGCATCCTGGTCAAAAGAACAACCTAGATGCTTTGTGCCGCCGTTACGATATAGACAACGCAAAACGAACATTACACGGCGCATTACTGGATTCTGAAATTTTAGCCGATGTTTACCTTGCCATGACTGGCGGGCAAACCAAGCTAAACTTAAACCAAAATAAAGATGACGGCAGCGAGCAACAGACTGGTGGCATAAGACGCTTAAGTAGTGACCGAGCACCTTTAGTTGTATTGCGCGCAAACGACGCTGAGCAAAGCGCACACGAAGCACGACTCGATCTTATAGACAAAGAAGGCGGCCACTGTTTATGGCGCGCTGAATAAGGCCAACTATGAAAACGATGTATTTTATAACTGTACTGTGCGCCACCTCACTGTTTAGCGCCAGTGCGTTTGCCGTTAAGCAAGTAGAGCTGCTTAAACGCGACGGCGAACAAAATGAAATACCGCTGCTAGATAACCGTTTTCGTATAGACAGCCAATTAGACGAAATAACCTTACTATTTTTTAGAAAGCCAGGTTCGCCCGCGGTTATTTTAGTCAGGCCCGATGGCAGCAAGTACTTTGCCACTAACGCCGTTAAAGATCCCAACCTCGATTGGTTTGATGAGCTTAGTTACGACTTAATCACCATAAAAAAACCGATGGCTGGCCCATGGCAAGTTATTGGCCGCATTTTGCCCGACAGCCGCATTGTGGTGTTAGGGGAAGTGTCTTTAAAAGCACAGCCATTACCTCCTATGTTATTTAGAGGCGAGACAATAAAAATAACGGGCGAAATTTTAAATGATGATGAGCCTATCGATGCTAACTTATTCACAGATGTAGTTAGCCTAAACGTTGACTTTGTAAGTACCAACGATGAAAGCTATGCAAACTTTGGTGCAGGCACTCAAGAAGTTGCCGAATTTAAAGACGATGGCCGCGGCTTTGATGAACGCCCTAACGATGGAGTGTTTACTGGCGAATTTAAATTAGACTTTCCAGCAGGGCAGTGGACACCAGAACTCTATATAGCGACCCCCTTATTACAGCGACGGATTGTGCAAGACCCTATCATTGTGCATGAACCGCCATTTAAATCTGAGGTCGCACTGGCAGAGCTTGATACTGACGATCACCAGCTATCTATTAATATAGATAGCAACATAGTTAAACCCGAAACTGTTATTGTGCAGGGAAAAATTTATTACCCTAACAATGAAGAGCAAATGTTCACTATTGACGCGCAAGCGGGTGATACACGCCAACTAGCAATTAAAAACTATGATTGGGGAAGATACAGCGTTGAACTGTCTGTTTTTGGCACTAATATAAACGGTCGTGAGTTTATGGCCACAATACCAACATACAAATTTGAGATAGAAAGGCCAATAGAAGCAGTACCAGAAATAGACCCTGCTACGCTTATTGATCAAAACCTGGCCTTGGAAGCTGAGCCCGTTGAAGAAAAAATGGCCACTTCTACATTAGTGACTTTAATCGTGGGCTGTAATTTGCTCATTTTATTGTTAGGGTGGTTAGCAATTCGTATTTTTGTACAGAAAAAGCCAATCAAATTTAACTTTAAACTGCCTTTTTTAAACAAAAAGAAAGTAAACGATGAGAGCAACGCCGATGCAGAAAAAAATCAAGTCGGCAAAAATGGCTCAAAAAGTGACAAATCAGGTGAAATTTTAAACCTTTCGATGTCAGATGACTAAAAAACCTGTAAAAAAACAAAAAAGCCCTTGACGAAGTAGGGGCTGATTCGTATTATTCACGCCGCTGCAAAGGGAGACCTAAGCAGAAACGAAAATGCGGAGTGGTAGTTCAGTTGGTTAGAATACCGGCCTGTCACGCCGGGGGTCGCGGGTTCGAGTCCCGTCCACTCCG